>CADCUM010000071.1 GCA_902805885.1 uncultured Nocardioides sp.
CATCGCGCCCCACGCGCAGGCGTTCGTCGACACGTGGAGCGCCGAGCTGCGACGGCTCGCCGCCGCCGCGGACGCCCATGCGGACGCGCTCCGCGACTCGGCCACCCTGTTCTCGACGGCCGACCAGCTGAGCGTCCAGGAGAGCCGGGAGCTGCTCCCCTGGGTCGAGCGTGCGGCCACGCCGGGCGGCCCGGGCGGTGTGCGATGACGACCATCACCGTGCCGGCCAAGGTGCCGGCGCTCGAGCCGATGGAGGCCACCCCCGCCGCTTCGGCGGTGACCACCTCGCTCCGCGGTGGTGCCATCGCGGCCGGCGACGTGTGCGACACCATGCGCGCCAAGGGGGCGCCCCCCGGATGGACCGGCGACGCGTCCATCGCCGCCGACCACGCGATGACGCGCTTCGGCCGGGAGACCGACGCTGTCGTCGCCGCACTGGAGAAGGCCGTGCTGGCCTGCGACGTCTACGTCGACCAGGTCGTCCGCCTCACCAAGGAGCACGCCGACCTCGAGTCCGACCGCGGCGAGCTCAACAACGCCATCGACGCCCTGATGGCCGACATCGACGCCTCGACGGGGGACGACGTCCCGGCGCTGGAGGCACGCGCCCAGCAGCTCCTCGAACGCTCCCGACACCTCACCGACCAGATCGCAGCGTTCTGGCAGCGCGTCCGCGACGCCGAGGACCGTCTGGTCCGGGCGCTCGGCGCGGTCGACGACGTCTCCGAGGGCCGGTCCGCGGCGACGCGGGACGGCCGCGCCGACACGGCGGCGCTGCGGCGCGAGCTCGCCGCGTTGGGCCGTGACGCCACGGCGGTCAACGCCTGGTGGGCATCCCTCAGCCCGGCCGAGCGCGAGGCGCTGAAGATCAGCGACCCCGACCTCGTGGGCAACACCAACGGGATCCCGACCGGTGACCGCGACGAGGCCAACCGCGGCTCGCTCGACCGCGACCTCGATCGCCTCCGCGGGCTCCCTGCGGACGAGCGGAGCGACGCCGAGCAGGCCCTCCTCGACCGAGCCGAGGCGGCCGAGCAGGCGCTCGCCATCCCCGGCAGCAAGGTCGATCGCACGACGGGCCTTCCCGTCGACGTCAACCTGCTGGTCTACCAGCCCGGCGCGTTCGGCGGGGACGGTGCGGTGGCGGTGGGCTTCGGCGACCCGGACACGGCTGACAACACCGCCGTGATCGTTCCCGGCATCACCAACGACGGCACGACGATCCCCACCAACGCCGAGGACGCCTTCCGCCTCTTCGAGCGCTCCAACGGCGCCGGCGAGAGCAGCGCCACGATCGCGTGGATGGGGTACGACGCACCGTCCTGGCGCCCGCAGGACGCCCTGGACTGGCCCGGCGACGGTCTCGACATGGGGAGCGTCGTGCGCGAGGACAAGGCCGTGGCGGGAGGTGCCCTGCTGGCCGACTTCGTCGACGGCCTGCGCGCCACCGACGAGGGCGACCGGTCGCACCTCTCGGTCATCGGCCACAGCTACGGGTCCACGACGGCATCGCACGCGGCCCATGGCCACGGGCTCGCGGCGGACTCGCTGACGCTGATCGGCAGTCCGGGCGCGGGAGGTGACGCGGTGGACCACGCGAGGGACCTCGGCATGCCGGCGGGTCGCGTCTACGCCGGGGCCGCCGACAACGACTTCGTGAGCTGGCTCGGCCGCGACGGCGACCTCGGGATGGGCCAGGACCCGACCCAGGCCACCTTCGGCGCGACACGCTTCCCGGTCGACCCCGGGGTCGAGTTCCACGCCGAGACCATCGAGGAGGGCGTCGCGAACCACACGTCCTACTTCGACGAGGGGAGCGCATCCTTGGGCAACCTCGTCGCCATCACCCGCGGCGACGAGCCGACGGTGATCTCCGGACGCACCGAGGCCGCCAACGACATGGCGCTCGACTGGGCCAGGGACGAGGCCGTCCACCAGGTCGAGAAGGAGATCGAGGCCACCAGGCAGGAGATCGAACGCGGGGTCGAGCAGACCCGCGAGTGGGGCAGGGACCGGTGGCAGGACGTCCAGGATGCGTGGCCGTGGTGACGCGCCTCCCTATGCTGGACCTCGTGGCCAGGATCGGACTCGGGATCGTGACCCTCGTGTGGCTGCTCACCTCGTGCTCCTCCTCCTCGTCGGAGGTCGACGGGGGTCCGGGCGGCGGCGAGGCGCAGGCAGCCAAGCGGGAGATGGACGCCCTGGCGGAGAAGCTGCTCCCTGACCTGGTGCCTCGGCTCGGGGAGGTCACGGAGATGGACGCGGAGTTCGTGGAGCGCGGCGGGTACGGCCTGTACGACTACCGCGCGAGTGCCCAGGTCCTCCGGCCGGCACCTCGACGAGAAGCGCTGGCCGAGGTGGAGCGGGTGCTGGAGGAGCACGGGCTCACCGTCGAGAGCCCCGGCGAGACGTCCGACGTCACCGGCACCCTCGGCAACGTGCGGGTCTCCGTGGTCTGGATGTCGGGCGACGCGGTGGACACCGCCGACCTGACCGTCAACACGCTGCGGCCGGCGTCCGGCGACGACGACTACGTGGCCGACACCGGCCCGACCGACTACACGACCTACCTCCGCTAGGTGCGGCGGCCCGAGTCCCCGTGCTTCCCGGGAGGCGCGACACCGGCGCTGTCGGGCGACGCGATGGATGCCCCGCAGACCTGACCATCACCGCGCTCCGCCCGGAACCCCGTTGACGCCCGCCCTACGTTGCCCTCATGGAGCTGTCCGTCTGCACGACCGACGAGGACTACGAGCAGTGGCGTGCGGTCCGGATCGCCGTCCTGCCGTACGAGCGGTGCGGCAGCGTCGCGGAGATGCGGGCGCAGGACTCGCCCACGCGGCTCCTGCTGCTGGCGAGGCGGGACGGCGCGGTCGTGGGCTCGGGGCTGGCCGACCGCTCCGAGACCGCGGACGCCGGCTCCCTCGCCCCGCGCGTGCTCCCCGAGCACCGCCGCGCCGGCACCGGCACGGCTCTCCTCCGGCGGCTGGCCGAGCACCTCAGCGACCTCGGCCTGCCCGAGGTCCGCGCCACCGTCGACGACGACGGGTCGCTCGCGTTCGCCAGACGGTTCGGGTTCACCGACGTCGACCACGAGGTCGAGCAGACGCGCCCGGTCGTGGACCTCCCTCCACTCCCGGACCTCCCTCCCGGGGTCTCGGTCGTCCTCGCCGGCGAGCGGCCCGGGCTGTGGCCGGACTGCTACGAGCGGTTCGGGCGCGAGGCGGTGTCCGACTTCGCCGTCGACACCCCCCTGGAGGTCACGCCCGAGCGCTGGGCGACGACGTGGCTGGGCGACCCGATGTTCCTCGCCGTCCACGACGGGGACGTGGTGGCCTGCGCGGGGCTCCACCAGGACACCGACGAGCCGCGCCGGGCGGAGCACGGGCTGACCGCCGTACGGCGCGACTGGCGCGGCCGCGGGCTGGCGCGCCACCTGAAGCTGCGGACCCTGCGGTGGGCCGCGCAGCACGGGATCGACGAGGTCTACACCTGGACCCAGGACGGCAACGCGGCCATGCGTGCCCTCAACGAGCAGCTCGGCTACGCCACCAGCCGGACGAGCACCAAGGTCGCGCGGGCCCTGCCGCTGGGGTGAGGTCGCAGGTGTTCCCTGCGGGGCTCGGGTTGCGTAGCGTCGGTGCCGTGCGCCAGATGACCAACGTCCTCCTCGCCCTCGCCACCTCGCTCGCCGTCGCGGCACCCCTCGGGTCGGGAGCGCCCTCGGCCCACGCCGTACCGGCGCCGGACGCGCGTGCGGACGCGACTGCGGACGCGACCACCCAGGAGCGTGCCCTTCCGAGTCTTCGTGTCCGGACCGTCGCCCGCGACCTGCAGCACCCGTGGGACGTCCAGCAGGCGCCGGGCGGGAGACTCGTCGTGAGCGAGCGCGAGCGGGCGCGGATCAGCGTGGTCCGCAACGGCAGGCGACGCACGCTGGACCGGCTCCGCGGCCTCGTCTGGGTCGCCGGCGAGACCGGCCTGATGTCGCTCGCGGTCGACGCACCCTCCCGGACGCTGTGGGCGTGCCACGGCGCGACGACCCCTGACGGGAACGAGGTCCGGGTCACGCGTTGGCGGGTCGACCGGTCGTGGCGCCGCCTGTCGCAGCGGCACACGGTCGTCTCGGGGATGCCTGCCACCAGCGGACGCCACGGCGGGTGCCGGCTGCTGCTCGACCGCGACAGCGCCGCCCTCTACGTCGGCACCGGCGATGCCGCGGTCGGCACCAACCCGCGCGACCTCGACTCGCTCGGCGGCAAGGTGCTTCGCGTGCACCGTCGGACGGGCCGGCCCATGCCCGGCAACCCGTTCCTGGACAGCTCGGCCCGACGACGGCTCGTCTGGACGTACGGCCACCGCAACGTGCAGGGCCTGGCGCAGCGCGCGGACGGATCGGTCTGGTCCGTGGAGCACGGCAGCTTCCGGGACGACGAGGTCAACCGCCTCGTGCCGGGCGGCGACTACGGCTGGCACCCCGTCCCCGGGTACGACGAGTCCGTCCCGATGACCGACCACGACCTGGCGGGCGAGCAGCAGGATGCCGCCTGGTCCTCCGGCGAGCCCACGCTCGCGACGTCCGGCGCGGCCTGGGTCACGGGCTCCGAGTGGGGTCGCCTGCAGGGCACCCTCGCCGTCGCCGCCCTCAAGACCTCGCAGGTGGTGTTCCTGCGCTTCGACGCCGACGGTGCGCTGAGGTCCGTGCACCGCCCGAGGGCGCTGCAGCGGTTCGGCCGCCTCCGCTCCGTGACGGCGACCAGGGACGGCGACCTCCTGGTCACCACGGCCAACGGGACCGCCGACCGGGTCCTGCGCGTCTCCCCGCGCTGACAGCCACCCGGCGTGTGAGCGCCGACACAGGCGCGGCAGCGTCGAGCGGGTCTAGCCTGGCTCGTGGTCCGTGGACTCCACTCGGGAGCCGCGAGACGACGAGGAGACGACGATGAGCGAAGAGACGGCGCCGTACGGCTCCGGCCCCGCGTCCGGCACGACCGCCGGCCCCGTCAAGCGGGTCCGGACCCACCACCTGCGGGAGATGAAGGAGCGCGGCGAGAAGATCACCATGCTCACGGCGTACGACATGTACACCGCCGCCACCTTCGACGAGGCCGGCATCGAGCTGCTGCTGGTGGGCGACTCCGCGTCCAACAACGTGCTGGGCAACGAGACCTCCCTCCCGATCACCGTCGACGAGCTCCTCCCCCTGACCCGGGCCGTCGCCCGGTCCGTGAAGCGCGCGATGGTCGTCGGCGACCTCCCGTTCGGCTCCTACCAGGCGAGCCCGGAGCAGGGCTACCTCACCGCCGTGCGCTTCATGAAGGAGGCCGGCGCCCACTGCGTCAAGCTCGAGGGCGGTGCCGAGATGGCGCCGGTGATCGAGAGGTGCACCCGCGGCGGCATCCCCGTGATGGCACACATCGGCTTCACCCCGCAGAGCGAGCACACGCTGGGCGGCTACCGCGTCCAGGGACGCGGCGACACGGCCGAGCGGGTCCTCCGCGACGCTCGGGCCGTCCAGGACGCCGGGGCGTTCGCCGTGGTGATGGAGATGGTGCCCGGCGACGTCGCGGCCCAGGTGACCGGCGAGCTGTCCATCCCGACCATCGGCATCGGGGCCGGGAGCGGCTGCGACGGCCAGGTGCTCGTCTGGCAGGACGCGTTCGGCCTCCGCACCGGCCGGATGGCGCGCTTCGTCAAGCAGTACGCCGACGTCCACGCCGTGCTCCTGGACGCGGCTCGCGCCTACGCCGACGACGTGCGGGGCGGCACGTTCCCGGGGCCCGAGCACACGTTCTGACGGCCGAGGCCGGTCAGGGCGCCCAACCGAGGTAGCGCGCCCCGCCGACCACGCTCAGGAACCACACGACCGCGACCACCACCGGCAGCACGACCACGGCGCGCGGCCGGCGGGTGAACCACGCGATCGCCAGCCCGAGCGCCGCCAGCCACACCGCGCCCAGCACCGCCAGGGCCCACCAGGGGATCCCGACCGCCACCGTGCTCGCGCCGATCATGAAGGCGACGCAGGCGAGCCCGATCAGGCCGGCGACCGGCCAGGGTGACAGCGGGTCGCGAGCCGGCCGCGGGCTGTCGTCGTACCCGCTCAGCGGTCCGTCGCCCCGTCGGTGCCGCCGTCCCGAGCGGCGGCGTCGTCGTTCCAGTCGGGGTCGTTGTCCCATGCCTCGTTGCGCTCGGCGACCTTGTCGAGGGCCCGCGAGGCCTCGGCCTCGGAGCCGTAGGGGCCGAGGCGGTCGGCGTTCTTGCAGCCGTGCTCGCCCTCGACGGCGTGGTGCGTCAGGCAGAACCAGTACTCGGTGTCGCTCATCGGACGAAACTACACTCGTCGCCGTGCCTGCTGCAGCCCCTGCCCCCGTCTCCCCCCTCCGCACCGTCCCCGCCCACATCCCGCGCCCGGAGTACGTCGGCAAGCCGGCGCCGGAGCCCTTCCGGGGCAGCGAGGTCAAGGACGCCCAGACGATCGAGCGGATGCGCGCCGCCGGCCGGCTGGCCGCGCAGGCGCGCGAGCTCGTCGGCTCCCACGTCGCGCCGGGGGTCACCACGGACGAGCTGGACCGCATCGGTCACGAGTTCCTGTGCGACCACGGCGCCTACCCCTCCACCCTGGGCTACCGCGGCTTCCCGAAGTCGCTGTGCTCGAGCGTCAACGAGGTGATCTGCCACGGCATCCCCGACTCGCGGGTGGTCGAGGACGGCGACATCGTCAACATCGACATCACGGCGTACCTCGACGGCGTGCACGGCGACACCAACGCCACGTTCCTGGCCGGGGACGTCGACGAGGAGTCACGGCTCCTGGTCGAGCGCACCCGGGAGGCGCTGGACCGCGCGATCAAGGCGGTCCGGCCGGGCCGCCGGATCAACGTGGTGGGCCGGGTCATCGAGTCGTACGCCAAGCGGTTCGGGTACGGCGTGGTGCGCGACTTCACCGGTCACGGCATCGGCACGGCGTTCCACTCCGGCCTGGTCGTCCCCCACTACGACGACCCGCGCTACGACGACGAGATCGCCGTCGGCATGACCTTCACGATCGAGCCGATGCTCAACCTCGGCACCCCCGACTACGAGATGTGGGACGACGGCTGGACGGTCGTGACGCGCGACGGGCGGCGCTCGGCGCAGTTCGAGCACACCCTGGTCGTCACCGAGGACGGCGCGGAGGTGCTGACCCACCCCTGACGGCCTATGCTCGACCGCGAGTGGGTCGGCCGGGCGACCGCGTCGCGCTCCTTCGGGGGCGTGCCGAGGAAGGTCCGGGCTCCACAGGGCAGGGTGGTGGCCAACAGCCACCCGGGGCAACCCGCGGGACAGTGCCACAGAGAACAGACCGCCTCTCGTCCGCTCCGGCGGACGGGCGGCAAGGGTGAAACGGTGGTGCAAGAGACCACCAGCGCTCCGGGCGACCGGAGCGGCTCGGCAAACCCCACCCGGAGCAAGGTCGAACAGGATGCGTCCGAGGGCGGCCCGCCCGAGCATCCGGGTAGACCGCAGGAGGCGGCCGGCAACGGTCGTCGTAGATGGATGGTCGCCACGCTTCGGCGTACAGAACCCGGCCTACAGGCCGGCCCACTCCCAACAGGCCTCACCTCGCGCCGGGCCGCAGACCGAGCGCCCAGAGGTCAGCAGGTCTGATCCCAGTACGTTCGATGTGCTCCGTCGTGGACGACGAGCCGGCTCCTCCGAGAGACCGATCGTGGCCGGTTGCGGGCGGCGGCCTGCGGTCCTCCTCCCCGCTCGGGTCGACCGATCGCTCAGCAGCTCCGCCACGTCTGCGGGCACCAGTGAGGGTCCAGCGGCGGCTCGACTCTCGTCGGCACGTCGTCCGACTCGGCCCAGACGATCATCATCTCCCCCAAGGTAGAAGGTTCAACCACGAACCCTATCGCCGTACGACACGCCCGGCCTCACCCCTTCCCCGGTGACCGCCCGGTGAACACCGCCGCCGTTCCGAGAGCGCCTGGGCCAGAACTGCCGTCACGAAAGCGCCGGGATCGCGTCTCAGTCGGTACGGAGACCAACAGACCCGCTCGTGGCGCATGAGGCGCGTCGCGAGCGGGCCTGTCTCGCCAGGTATCTACTGAAGGAGAGCAGTCACCCGACTGTCATTCACGGTAGGGCGCGCGGGCCGTGCACACCTACCCAGGTATCGGTCAGATCACCTCAAAGAGGTCGGGAGGGAGATGAGGCACTCATGGCTCACCTCGTGCTGGCACGGCTCGCGGTCGCGGCGAGCTCGAAGACGTCCCATGTCGCAACCGCTGCGACGCAGCACGAGCGACGGCACATCCCACGAGTCTCCTCAGTGACCTTTTCGGCGATGGATAGAATCCAGGCGACGTCCGGCGTTGTCTGCGCCGCGGGATAGGGAATCGGAGCGGATTCGCAGATGCCCGGGTGGACGCGAGAGGGCGACGGCCTGCTCCATGATCTGGGCGGTCGACTCGACGCGCTCCATGCGGCGACGGACACTCCGCTCACTGCCCGGCGCACCTGGCTCCAGGCTTGGGTGGAATCCTTCCCCGACTGGCAGCCGTGGGCAGTCGGGCTCGACGACGACGACGGCGGCTTGCGCGGCGTGGCGCTCTTCGCCGTGAAGCGTGTCGGCCCCGTCGACCGCGTGGTGCTGCTCGGTCACGGGCCGAGCGACATGCTGTGCCTTCCCGCCCGCGGTGACGCCGCGGCCCTCGAGCTCGGCGAAGCAGTTGCCTCGTGGCTGCGCGGCCGGCGGGGCCCGTGGCACCTGTATGCCCGGCACCTCCGCGCCACCGACGGTGCCGTCCAGGCACTCGCTGCCCACGCCCGTGGTCGCCTGGTTCCGGGTGACACGTCCCCGGTCCTTCGCGTCCAGAGCGGATCCCAGCTCGACAGCTACGTGAGCGGCAAGCATCGCCGCGGGATCTCGCGGCTGCGCAACCGTCTGGCCAGGGAGAGCCGCCTCACCGAGACCACTCACCTGCACACGGCCGACGAGATCGCTGCGGTACAGGTCGAGGTCGAGCGCATCTTCCGGGCTCGCGACCTCGAGCTGGGCAGGACCTCCGCCATGGACAGGCCGCACGCACGTGCCTTCTTCCGAGCAGTGGTCCTGCGCCACGCCGAGGCCGGACAGGTGCGGCTCACCTGCCTGCACATCGATGGGCGCCTCGCGGCCTACGTCCTGTGCTTCCTCGACGGCGACGTCGTCCGGATGTGGAACTGCCGCTTCGATCCCGAGCTGGGTCGCTACAGCCCCGGCAAGCTCGCGATGGAGGCTTCCGTCCGTCACGCCCTCGAGGAGGGGGCGACCAGCTACGACTTCATGCGCGGCGAGGAGCGCTACAAGGACGCCTACGCCACTCACCGCGAGGTGGCCGTCGACCTGTCCGCGTCCTCACACAGAGTCATTCACGCAGCCGAGAGCCTGGTCCTGCGCGTGCACAACAGCTTGGGCGTCGCAGAGGCCTCCGGAGGACGAGCCGCTGGACCGGCCGGTCGCGTGCGCGGCGTCATCGAGCGAGCGACCAGCTGATGGCCGCACCCGGGAGCTGCCTGGACGGCCACTCGCGAGCTCGGGTCTTCTCTAGGCTCTGCGGTGGTGCGGGGTCGACCCGGTCCCGCGTGATGAGGGGGTAGTCATGCCTGACCCGAGGATCGCTGTAGCAACGCTGCGCCAGCAGGCGCGCCGCCGTCTCGAGCTCGGGCTGGTCTCGCGGTCCGCGCGCTACGGGTTGCGGCGCGACCTCCGTGCACCGCACCAGCACCCGTCCGCGAAGATCGAGCTCATCGTCCGACCGATGCGCCCCGAGGACGCCGTCTCGCTCTACGGAGACGACCAGGCCTCGACGGCCGACAAGATGGAGCTGCACTGGCGCCGGCGCTACGTCGACGAGCAGCTCGCCAGGGGCTGGGTCGCAGTCGACGTGGAGAGCAACCGACCCTGCTACGTGCAATGGCTGCTTCCGCAGTCCGAGAACGCCTTCATCACTCAGGCCGGCGACTTTCCTGCGCTGGCTCGTGACGAGGCGCTGCTGGAGAATGCGTTCACCCCGGCCGCCTATCGGGGCAAGGGCATCATGTCGGCGGCGATGTCGCGGATCGCCGAGCAGGCCGAGCAGTACGGGGCGCGCTACGTGATGACGTTCGTGGGCGACGACAACATCGCCTCGCTGAAGGGCTGTCAACGTGCGGGCTTCGCACCGCACCTCGTGCACCACCGCACTCGGAGGGCCTTCGGCGTCCTCAACTCCAGTCGCTTCGAGACGCTCGCTGAGGACGACCCGCGACGTCACCGCTTCCTCCCGGACCAGTGAGCCCGGTCAGAGCCGTGCGTCCGCGGTGACCGTGCCACTCCGGCCTGACGCGCAACGCCCACGCGGCGGGGGAGGCCAGCGTGGGCGTCGGGCGCAGAGAGAAACCGAGTCCCTCATCAAGACCTGCGCCCCTGCGACGCTAGCGGGGGGCACGCGCGTCCCGCTCCCCAGGAGAGGTCAATTCTTCGATCACTTGCGACGCGGACGACGCGAGCGCTCACAGGAGGGCGCGGCGACGACCGGCACGGGATCCGTACGACGCCTCAGCCGAGGCGGAACTCCACCGAGCGCGACGCGGGGTCGGCCGAGACCAGCTCGACGGTGACGTCCTCCCCCAGTGGCAGGTCGGAGGCGGAGACGACGGTGGCCTCCACGGCGGGGTCCTGGATGGTGACGCTGCCACGCCGCTCGTCCTTGTCGTCGAGGTCGACCACGACTCCCGGGAAGGACTCCCCGACCCGGCCGGCGAGCACCATCGACTCGCAGAGGTCGAGGATGGCGTTCTCGTACTGCCGGGCGCGACGGCCGGAATCCCGCATGGTGTCCGGCAGCGCCCCCATCGCCTCGACCACCCAGGGCGGCACGTCGGTGCCCTGGCAGAGGGCGACGCACACCTCGAGCGCGTAGCGGTCCACCAGACGGCGGAGCGGCGCGGTGACGTGGGCGTACTCGGAGGCGAGTGCGGAGTGCTGCGCCTGCTCGGGGAGCTCGCCGTTGAAGGCGACGTAGCCGGAGCCCCGCAGCAGGCGCGTGCAGGCGACGACCATCGCCGCGTGGGCCGGCTTCGAGGGGTCGAGCGAGCGGATGAAGTCGGGGTAGAGCTGCTCCGCGGGCCAGTCGATGCCGAGGGCGCGAGCGGTGCGGTGGAGCCGCTGGACGTCGCGCGGGTCGGCAGGCGGCAGCACGCGGAGGATGCCGATGCGGGCGTAGACCATGAGCGACGCGGCGGCCATGCCGGTCAGCAGGGAGATCTGGGCGTTCCACTCCTCGACGGGGTGCAGCTCGCGGAACTCCAGCCGCCACCGCCCGTCGTCCTCGGCGAGCTCCTGCTCCGGCAGGGGGAGCGAGACGCCGCCCCGCGACGCCTCCCGGCGCAGGCGGAGCTCGCCCACCTCCTTGAGGAGCTGGAAGACCTCGCCCGCCGTGCCGGCGTCGAGGTCGGCCTGCACCTCGTCGTACGACAGCTTGGCGCGCGACCGCACCAGCGCCCGCTCGAGGGTGACGTCGCCACCCTCGCCGGTCGCGTCGACACGGATCGTCCACAGCAGGGCGGGCCGGACCTGGTCGGGCAGCAGGGAGGCCGCGTCCTCGCTCAGCACCTTCGGGTGCAGCGGGACCTTGGAGTCGGCGCCGTAGAGCGTCTCGCCGCGGCGGTGGGCCTCCAGGTCGACGGGGTCGCCGGGCGTCACGAACGCCGCCACGTCGGCGATCGCGTAGTGGACGACGTAGCCGTCGCCGTCGCGCTCGATGTGCATCGCCTGGTCGAGGTCCATCGCGGAGGCGGGGTCGATGGTGACCAGCTCGAGGTCCGTCCGGTCGAGCTCCGGCAGCCGCGGCGAGGCGGCTGCCGCCGCTGCCGCCTTCTCCACGGCAGCGGGGAACTCGGGCGAGACCTTCATCTCGGCCTGGATGCGCTCGATCCCCGCGCGGAGCTCTTGGGCCGAGACGCTGTCGGCGCTGGTGCGTACGGTCACCACGCGATTGCTGGGCATGTCCCCGACCCTAGGCCACCGTCCGCCGGCGGGACTCCTACCCTGTCCCCCGTGCTGATCCTGCTGCCGCCCAGCGAGGGCAAGGCCACCCCCCGTCGCGGCACGCCGCTGGATCTCGCCGCCCTGTCCTCGCCGGCGCTGACCGGTGCCCGCACCGAGGTCCTCGAGGGCCTGGTCCGGCTCTGTCGCGGCGAACCCGTCGAGGCGGCCCGCGTCCTCGGCCTGGGGCCGAGCCAGCACGACCTCGTCGCGCGGAACGCCGGGTTGCCGGACGCGCCGACGGCCCGCGCCGACACCGTCTACACCGGGGTGCTCTACGACGCGCTGGGCTTCGCGACGCTGACCCCGTCCGCCCGTCGGCGCGCCACCACGCGCGTCGCCACCACGAGCGCGCTCCTCGGGCTGGTCCGGCCCGGCGACCGGATCCCGGCCTACCGGCTGTCCGGCGACGCGACGCTGCCGGGCCTGGGCCCCGTCGCGGGGGTGTGGCGCCGCTGCCTCGGCGAGGCCGTCGCGGAGGCGGCGGGGCGCGGGCTGGTCGTCGACCTGCGGTCGAGCACGTACGCCGCCTTCTGGCGGCCCGGGCCCGACGACTCACGCCGGGTGGCCACGGTCCGGGTGCTGCACGAGTCGGCGGGACGCCGCAGCGTGGTCAGCCACTTCAACAAGGCCACGAAGGGGCGGATGGTCCGGGCCCTGCTCGAGGAGGGCGCATCCCCGCGGACGCCGACGGCGCTCGCCGCCGCGCTGGGCGACCTCGGATGGACCGTCGAGGTGGGCGAGGCCGGGCCGGCCGGCACCCGCCTCGACGTGGTCGTGACCGAGGTCTGAGGCCTCAGAGACCCGACTCCGAGGTGCGGACCAGGATGCGCTGGCACTCCTCGCACCGGATCACCTCGTCGGCCGGCGCCGACCTGATCCGGGAGATCTCCGAGGAGTCCAGCGTCAGCTGGCAGCCGCCGCACTGCCGTGCCCGCAGCAGCGCGGCGCCGACGCCCTTCTGCTCACGCAGCCGCTCGTAGAGCGCCATCAGGTCGCTGGGGACCCGCTCCGCGAGCGGGCCGCGGGAGTAGGCCAGCGTCGCCAGCTCGGCATCGATCTCCGCCCAGCGAACGTCTCGTGCAGCCATCAGCTCGGCGAGGCGGGCGTCGACGTCGGCCGCGCGGATGCCGAGTCCGGCCAGCACCTGCTGCGCCTCCTCGAGCTGCTCCATGATCTCGAGCTCCGCGTCCTCCAGCGTCGTGATCCGTCGCTCGAGGGAGACGAGCTCGTGCTGCATCCGCTCGAGGTCCTTGGGGTTGGTGATCTGGCCCGTGTCCATCCGCGTCCGGTCGCGCTCCCGGCGCGTCCTCACCTGCTCGACCTCGCGGTCCGCCTTGAGCTGCTCGGCGGTGAGGTCGTCGACCACGATCCGGGCGTCGCGCTCCTGGTCGCTGATGGTCCCGCGCTCCTGCTCGAGCGTCGCCATCTCGGCGAGCTCCGGCAGGTGTGCACGCTGGTGGCGCAGCTGGCTGGCTCGGGCGTCGAGGTCCTGGACCTCGAGCAGCTCGACCTGGTGGGCTGGATCGGCCTTCAACGACTCTCCTCAGGTGTTCTCACGCACGGAACTGCCACGGGTCCGTGCACCGCGTGCTGACGCGGGTCTCGACCCTATCCCCCAGCGCGTCGCGCAGCCGAGCCTCGACCACGGGGAGCCAGGTCCACTCCGCCGCCCAGTGCGAGACGTCGACCAGCGCGGGACCGCCCTGCTCGAGGAACTCCCCGGCACGGTGGTGGCGCAGGTCGCTCGTGAGGTAGACGTCCACGTCGCTGCGGGCGAGCTCGTCGAGCAGGAAGTCCCCGGACCCGCCGCAGACCGCCACCCGCCGTACGGTCCGGTCGGGGTCCCCCGCCACGCGCACGCCGTGGGCCGTCTCGGGCAGCGCACCCGCGACCCGCGCGGCGAACGCCTCGAGCGTGGTCTCGGGGAGGGTGCCGATCCGGCCGGTCCCGGTGGTGCCCGTCCCGGGGTCGCCGAGCGGCACGATGTCGAACGCCGGCTCCTCGTAGGGGTGCGCGGCGACCAGGGCCCGCAGCACCGCCGTACGACGGGAGCGCCGCAGCACCGTCTCGATCCGCACCTCCCGCGCGACCTCGAGCTCTCCGACCGTCCCGATCGCCGGGGACGCTCCGGGGAGCGGGCGGAAGCGGCCCTCGCCCGTCGTGGAGTAGGTGCAGCTGTCGTAGTCGCCCAGCGCCCCCGCTCCGGCCTCGGTGATCGCCGTCCGCACCTCCTCGGCCGCCTCCTCCGGCACGAGCACGACGAGCTTGTCCACCGGCTCGGCGGGCGCCGGGCGGATCGGCTCGAGCTCGCCGAGCCCCAGGGCCAGGGCCAGGGCCTCGGACACGCCTCCCTCGGCCTGGTCGGCGTTGGTGTGGGCGGTCAGCAGGGCGCAGCCGCTCGACGTGAGCGTGTGGAGCGTGCGCCCCTTGGGGGTGGTGGCCGCGACCGAGCTGACCGGGGTGAGGAAGAGCGGGTGGTGGGTCAGCAGCAGCCCGGCGCCCCACTCGGCCGCGTCCCGTGCCACCTCGAGGGTCGGGTCGACGGCCAGCAGGACCCTGTCGACGGTGGCGGTCGGGTCGCCGGCGACGAGTCCGACGGCGTCCCAGGAGTCTGCCGTGGCGGGCGGGAACCAGCCGTGCAGCAGGTCGACGAGGTCTCCGAGCGTGGGTGCGGGTGTCATGCCGCGATTATCTGGGTGCGTCGGGACGGTTTCGAACCGCCGACCGCTCGGGTGTAAACCGAGTGCTCTACCGCTGAGCTACCGACGCGCGGCCCGGAGGGCCGGGCACAGACTACGCGGCGGGCGGAGGCGACCTGACGAAGCGGGCCCGGAGAGGTCCCGAAATGCGTGAAGTCGAGCCGCTGGCGTCTCGGGTCACCAGCGGCTCGACAAGCAGAAGATTACGACCGGTCCCCGAGGGCTGTCCCTGGTTTGCGCCACAGACCCGAAATTCGTCTCGACCGGTCTAGACCGGCCGTCCGCGGGACCCTCAGACCGCCGCCCGGAGCTGGGCGATGTGCTCCTCGAGGTCACGCCCGTCGGGGTTCGCGTTGTGCACCGCCCAGCGGACCGTCCCCGCGCGGTCGACGACGTACGACGACCTCCGCGGCACGCCCTTGCGCTCGTCGAGGACGTCGTACGACGCCGTGACGGCGCCGTGCGGCCAGAAGTCCGAGAGCAGCGGGAAGTTCAGCCCCTCCGCGTCCGCGAAGGCGCGCAGGGAGTAGACGGGGTCGCAGGAGATGGCGAGCACCTCGGTGTCGAAGGTGAGGAACTCGTCGAGCCGGTCCCGCACGCCGGACAGCTCGCCCGTGCAGACGCCGGAGAACGCGTAGGGGTAGAACAGCAGCGCCACCGCCTTGCTGCCGATGAAGGAGCTCAGGGTCACGTCCTGGCCGAACTGGTCGCGGAGCGTGAAGTCGGGAGCGGGCCCGCCCACCTGCAGCCCGGCGCCGCTCACGGACGGGGTCGGGACGGTCATCCGTGCTCCCGCTCCGCCAGCTCGCGTCGCATGATCTTGCCCGTGCCGTTGCGCGGGAGCTCGTTGACGAAGACGATCTCCCGCGGCACCTTGTAGCGCGCCAGGTTCGCCTTCACGTGATCCTTGAGCTCGTCCTCGCCGACGTCCTGCGACGTGACGACGAACGCCCGCAGCCGGGATCCGAAGTCGTCGTCCGGGACGCCCACGGCAGCCACGTCCGTCACCGCGGGGTGCGCGACGAGGCAGTCCTCGACCTCCTGGGGGAAGACGTTCTCACCGCCGGAGACGATCATGTCGTCGTCGCGGCCCTCGACGTGCAGCCGTCCGTGCTCGTCGAAGCGGCCCAGGTCGCCGGACGACATCAGCCCGTCGACGACCTCCTTGGACCCTCCACCGGTGTAGCCCTCGAAGAGCAGCCCGTTGCCGACGAAGATGCGGCCGGTCTCGCCGGTGGGCACCTCGCGACCGTGCTCGTCGAGGATCCGCACGACGGTGCCGTACGGCGGCTTCCCCGCCGACGTCGCGTCCGCTCGCAGGTCGGCGGGCGTGGCGATGGAGGCGTACGCGACCTCGGTGGAGCCGTAGATGTTGTAGAGGTTGTCGCCGAACCGGTCCATCCACGCCTCCGCGAGGGTCGCCGGCAGCGCGGAGCCCGAGGACGCGACGACGCGCAGCCCACCGACGTCGATGCCGTCGACGGCTGCGGGGTCGGCGGCCAGGATCCGCTGCAGCATCACGGGGATGACGACCATGGACTGGCAGCGGTGCTGCTCGACCGTCCGCAGCGCCTCGACCGGGTCGAAGGTGCGGCGCAGGACGACCGTGGACCCGAGCAGCATGGCGAGCGCGAGGTGGGCGAAGCCCCAGGTGTGGAAGAGCGGCGCGGCGATGTGGGTCCGCCAGCGCGCCCTCAGCGGCATCCGGGACAGCAGCGACACGGCCGCGTCGATGCCGGCCTCCTTGCGAGGCGCACCCTTGGGCGTGCCGGTCGTGCCGGAGGTGAGGATCACGATGCGCGAGTGCCGGGACGGGGGCTGCAGGTCGCTCTCGTCGTGGGAGTGCACGAGCTCCTCGAGCGTGGCCCCCGTCGGGTCGCCCTCGGTCCAGGCGAGGACCCGTCCCGCCACGTCGGCGTCCGCCAGGAGTCCCGCGAACTCCTCGTCGTGGATCACCAGCACCGGCTTCTCGCGCGCGATGACGTCGACGAGCTGGGGTCCGGCGAAGGAGGTGTTGAGGTAGAGGATGTCCGCACCGAGCTTCGCGACCGCACAGGTGGCGTCGAGGAACCCGCGGTGGTTGCGGCACATGACCGCGACCGAGTCGCCCTCGCGCACCCCGCGCTCGGCCAGCGCCCGGGCCAGCGAGTTGCTCCGCCGGTGGAGCTCGCCCCAGGTCAGCTCCCCGAGCTCGTCGACGAGGCCGATGGCGTCGGGCTCACGGACGGCGAGGGAGGCGAAGCCGCCTGCCGGGCCCAGTCCGAACTCCCGCAGCGTCGTCAGCATGCGGACGAGGGTGCGCGGGCCGTACGGCTTGACGACGCCCGCGCCGCCGAGCACGCGCAGCGTGGTCCCGGCGCCGCCCGCGACGGCGAGCAGGGTCCTGACCGTCGTCACCGGGGGGTCTTCGGAGCCACCAGACGAGTCGCCTGCCAGTCCCGGCTGACCGCCGCCGTCGTGGTCTGCGACAGGCCGGCGATGGGGGCCGCCTCGGCGATGTCGGCGGCGTCGACGCTGCCGGGACGACCGACCTTGGGGGTGAGCAGCCAGATCGAGCCACCGCCGACGAGGTCGGTCAGGGCGTCGACGAGACCGTCGACGAGGTCGCCGTCGTCGTTGCGCCACCAGAGGAGGACGGCGTCCACGACGTTGCCGTAGTCGCCGTCGACCATGTCGGCGTCGATGGCGTCCTCGATCGCGACCCGCAGCTCGTCGTCGGTGTCGTTGTCCCAGCCGAGCTCCTGCACGACCATGCCGGCAGTCAGTCCCAACCGGTCTCCTGCGCCTGTCGCCTGGGCGGATTCGCCCATCGTGGAGCCCACGCCTCTCCTCCTTCGTCGGGGGTCCGTCCGGTGGACCGCCTCGCCTGTGCCCGTAGTCCACCGGAGTTGGGGCAGGGGCGCAACCCTGGCCCCACCCCAGGGGTCCGTCCCGCGTACTCATGGGTAGATTTCGCGCGCTCCGGGCGCGTGACACGATGACAGGGTGAGCGACACCCAGCAGACCCCTGGCACCGGTCCCGAGACGGCCACCGAGAAGACGTCCAGCGGGGCGTCCGAGAAGAAGACCGCCGGCACGATCCCGACCGTGATCCACGAGGGCCTCCCCACCCAGCTGCCCGACATCGACCCGGACGAGACGCACGAGTGGCTCGACTCCTTCGACGCGATGCTCGAGGGCAGGGGTCGCGACCGGGCCCGCTACGTCATGCTGCGCCTGCTGGAGCGCGCCCGCGAGAAGCAGGTCGGCGTGCCCGCCCTGCGCTCCACCGACTACATCAACACCATCCCGCCCGAGCGCGAGCCGTGGTTCCCCGGCGACGAGGATGTCGAGCGCCGGATCCGCGCCTTCATCCGGTGGAACGCCGCGGTGATGGTGTCGAGCGCCAACCGCAAGGGACTCGAGGTCGGCGGCCACATCGCCACCTACCAGTCGGCGGCCAGCCTCTACGAGGTCGGCTTCAACCACTTCTTCCGCGGCAAGGACCACGAGGGAGGCGGCGACCAGGTCTACATCCAGGGCCACGGCTCGCCGGGCATCTACGCCCGCGCCTTCCTCGAGGGCCGACTGAGCGAGGACCAGCTCTACCGGTTCCGCCAGGAGGTCCAGCACGGTCCCGGCGCCGGCCTGCCGTCGTACCCCCACCCCCGGTTGATGCCGGACTTCTGGGAGTTCCCGACCGTCTCGATGGGCCTGACCGCCATCGGCTCGATCTACCAGGCCCGGTTCAACCGCTACATGGCCAACCGCTCGATCAAGGACACCTCGCAGCAGCGGGTGTGGGCCTTCATGGGCGACGGCGAGATGGCCGAGCCGGAGTCCCTGGGCGCCATCCGCGTCGCCGCACGCGAGGAGCTCGACAACCTCACCTGGATCGTCAACTGCAACCTCCAGCAGCTCGACGGCCCCGTGACGGGCAACGGCAAGATCATCCAGGAGCTGGAGTCCAACTTCCGGGGCGCCGGCTGGAACGTGATCAAGGTGATCTGGGGCCGCGAGTGGGACGCGCTGCTCGCCAAGGACGTCGACGGCGTCCTGGTCAACCGGATGAACAGCACCCCCGACGGGGCGTTCCAGACCTACTCCACCGAGGACGGCGCCTACATCCGCGACCACTTCTTCGGCACCGACCCGCGCCTGCGCGCCATGGTCGAGCACATGAGCGACAGCCAGATCGAGAAGCTGCCGCGCGGCGGTCACGACTACCGCAAGGTCTACGCCGCCTTCGACGCCGCCACCAAGCACGTCGGCCAGCCGACGGTGATCCTCGCCCACACCGTCAAGGGGTGGACGATCGACGCGCTGGAGGGCAAGAACGCCACCCACCAGATGAAGAAGCTCACGCCCGCGGACCTCAAGAAGTACCGCGACCGGCTCTACCTCCCCATCAGCGACCGTGAGCTCGAGGAGTCCTACGAGAAGACCGGCGGCGCCCCGTTCTTCCACCCCGGGGCCGACTCCCCCGAGATCGAGTACATGCTCGAGCGGCGCCGGGCACTGGGTGGCTCGCTCCCCCGCCGCGTCGTGCGCGCGTCCTCGCTCAAGCTGCCGGGTGACGAGCTCTACGGCGAGCTCAAGCAGGGCTCGGGCAAGAACAAGATCGCCACGACCATGGCGGTGGTCCGCCTGCTCAAGGACTGGATGAAGGACCCCGAGATCGGCCAGCGGGTGGTCCCGATCGCTCCGGACGAGTACCGCACGTTCGGCATGGACTCCTTCTTCCCGAGCGCCAAGGTCTACAACCCCGGCGGCCAGCAGTACGAGTCCGTCGACCGCAAGCTGCTGCTCTCCTACAAGGAGTCCGCGCAGGGCCAGATGCTCCACGAGGGCATCTCGGAGGCGGGCGCCATGGCGTCGGCGACCGCGGCCGGCTCGGCGTACTCCACCCACGGCGAGCACATGATCCCGTTCTACATCTTCTACTCGATGTTCGGGTTCCAGCGGACGGGCGACTCGATCTGGGCGATGGCCGACCAGCTCGCCCGCGGGTTCCTCATCGGTGCCACCGCGGGGCGGACCACGCTGACCGGCGAGGGGCTCCAGCACGCCGACGGGCACTCGCCCCTGCTCGCTGCGACCAACCCGGCGATCGTCCACTACGACCCGGCGTTCGCCTTCGAGGTCGCCCACATCATGCAGGCCGGTCTCGAGCGCATGTACGGCGCCGACGCCGAGGACGTCATCTACTACATCACCGTCTACAACGAGCCGGTCTCCCACCCGGCCGAGCCCTCCGACGTCGACCGGGAGGGGATCCTCCGCGGCATCCACCGGGTGTCCACGGCCGACGGCGAGGGCCCGCGGGTGCAGCTGCTCGCCTCCGGCGTCGGCTACCCGTGGGTGCACGACGCAGCACGGATGCTCGCCGAGGAGTGGGGCGTCCAGGCCGACACCTGGTCGGTCACCTCGTGGAACGAGCTGGCCCGCGACGCCGTGGCGGCCGAGGAGTGGAACCTCCTCCACCCCGGCGAGGAGAAGCGCCGTCCGTTCGTCAGCACCAGGCTGGAGGGGGTGGCCGGGCCCGTCGTCGCCGTCTCCGACTTCATGCGTGCCGTCCCGCTCCAGATCGCGCGGTGGGTTCCCGGCGACTACCGCGTCCTGGGCGCCGACGGGTTCGGCTTCGCGGACACCCGCCCGGCAGCGCGCCGGTACTTCCACATCGACGCGCAGAGCGTCGTCGTCCAGGCGCTCCAGGCACTGGCCGACGCCGGGGAGGTCCCGGTCGAGAAGGTGGTGGAGGCGGTGCAGCGCTACCGGCTCGACGACCCCACCGCCGTGCGGGACGTGAAGCAGGAGGGCGGCGACGCCTGAGGCTCAGCCTGTCGCCGCCACCGGGTCGACCGGCGGGTCGCCCGCCTCCGCCTCGTCCGGGGGCACCGCTGGTCCCGCGGCGAGCAGTCGGCGCCAGCGGTCCCGGTCGTACGACGCCGGCTCGGTGCTGCGGACGAAGTCGCGCACGATGCGCACGAACCGCTCCGGGTGGTCCTTGTGCGGGAAGTGGCCGGCGTTCGGGATGACCTCCACCCGCGCCTTCGGCGCCAGCACCCCGGCGTGGTGGGCGTGCTGGACCGGGATGACCTGGTCCTGCGCGCCCCAGACCACGCACATGGGCATCTCCTCGGTCAGGTAGGCCCGGTCGGCCATGGTGATGACCTGTCCCTTCCAGTCGACCACCGCCCGGACGACGTGCCGGATGGCGGCCCGCGCCCGGGGGTCGGCGAACGACTCGTAGATGTCCGCCACCTCCGCCAGGTCGCGCAGCTGCGGGACACGCGTGGCCGCGAGCAGCCGCAGGCTCCCTGCCGTCGCTCGCAGCAGCCCCGGCAGCGCCAGCACGCCCATGACCTGCTGGAAGCCGGGCGTGGTGATGACGCGGATCGCCGGGGTGACCTCGGGGCCGAAGCCACCGGGGGCGACCAGGACGAGCCGCTCGGCCCGCTCCGGGAACTGGTAGGCGAACTGCATGGCGACGCCGCCGCCGAGGCTGTGCCCCACCACGGTCACCCGGTCGATCCCGAGCAGGGTGAGGAGGTCGCGCATCCCGTTCGCGTAGCCGCCGATGCTGTAGTCGGCCCGCGGCTTGTCCGACTCGCCGTGGCCCAGCAGGTCGGGGGCGATGACGGTGTGCGTCCTGGCGAGCGAGTCGATGACCGGGCGCCACGTCGTGTGGTCGCAGCCGAGGCCGTGCAGGAGGAGCACCGCAGGACCGGATCCCGTCCTGACGAAGGCCCGGCGGTGTCCGTGGATGACCACGTGCTCCAGCTCGTGGGGCTCTGGCTGGGCGTTGCGACGACGACGCACTCGTCACCTCTCAGTGGACAGTTGTTCCGCAGATTGAACCAAGCCCGGGGCCGGTAGACCAGCACGCTCCACCCGATCGGACCCCCCACCGACCACTACGCTCGAGCCATGGCCTCGTCCCGCCGTCGCGCCGCCGACGCCCTGCGCCGGTCCTCGGGCACCCTGAGCACGGCGGCCACCTCACGGATGGCCACGGACCTGCCCTGGTTCGCCGGCCTGAGCGCCCAGGACCGCTCCTGGGTCGGGCTGATCGTGCAGGCGGGCATCCAGGGGTTCGTCTCGTGGTACGACAGCGAGGTCGAGGGCGAGGTGGAGGGCGGCGCCCCCGAGCCCGACCCCCTCGCCGCCTCGGTCTTCGGCGCCGCGCCGCGCGAGCTCACCGGCGTCATCACGCTCCAGCAGACGGTCGAGCTCGTACGGCTCAGCATCCGCGTCGTGGAGAGCAACATCGACGACCTCCTCGACGCCGACGACGCCGCCGAGGTCCACGACGCGGTGCTGCGCTACGCACGCGAGGTCGCCTTCGCCACGGCGACCGTCTACGCCCGCGCGGCGGAGGCCCGCGGCGCCTGGGACGCGCGGCTGGAGGCCCTGGTGGTGGACGCGGTCGTCCGCGCCGAGGCGGACGAGACGGTCCTCTCGCGTGCCAGCGCCCTCGGCTGGGGCGCCCACGGCGACGTGGCGGTCGTCCTCGGCCCGGTGCCGGAACGGCGCGCCGACGTCGACACCTTCGACGCCGTACGACGCTCCGCGCGCCTCGTCGGGATGGACGCCCTCTGCGCCATCCAGGGCGACCGCCTCGTCGTGGTCCTCGGCGGGGTGGACGACCCGCACAAGGCGGCGTCCCACGTCGTGGACCACTTCGGGGACGGGCCGGTCGTCGTCGGCCCCGTCACCGACGACCTGAGCCACGCGCACGCCTCGGCGAGGGCCGCCCTCTCCGCCCACCGAGCGGCAGCCGGCTGGCCCGAGGCGCCCCGGCCCGTCTCGACCCGCGACCTGCTCCCCGAACGCGCCCTGGGCGGCGACGGCCACGCGCGGCGCCACCTCGTCGACGAGGTGTACCTCCCTCTGGTCGCAGCGCGGGGGACGCTCATCGAGACGCTGACCGCCTGGCTCGAGCACGGCTCGTCCGTCGAGGCGACCGCACGGGCCCTCTTCGTGCACCCCAACACCGTCCGCTACCGGCTTCGCCAGGTCGGTGAGGTCACCGGGTGGACCCCGACGCGTCCGCGGGACGCCTTCGTCCTCCAGATCGCGCTGATCCTCGGGCGGCAGTCGGGGCGTACCGTTTTGTAGGAAACCTCCAAAGACTGCCGGGAGTGTTTCGTCCGGGTCGGTCGCCCTCCCGGGGCGTGACCACGGCACAGTGGAGACGTGCTCGTCATCGTCGCGCCCGGCCAGGGCGCCCAGACCCCCGGATTCCTCACCCCGTGGTTGGAGGACCCCACCTTCGCCAGCCGCTTCGAGTGGCTCTCCACCGTCGCGGGCCTCGACCTCCCCCACTACGGCACCGAGGCCGACGCCGAGACGATCCGGCGCACCGAGATCGCGCAGCCGCTGCTGGTGGCCACCGGGCTCGTCGCCGCCCTCGAGCTGTTCCCGCACCCCACCGACGCCTTCCAGCGGGTAGGAGCGGTCGCGGGTCACAGCGTCGGGGAGATCGGTGCCGCCGCGGGTGCCCGCGTCATCACCGCGGAGCAGGCGATGGTCCTCGTCCGCGAGCGCGGGGCCGCGATGGCCGCGGCCGCAGCCCGTACGCCGACCGGCATGACCGCCGTGCTGGGCGGCGACCGCGAGGAGGTGCTGGCCGCCCTCGACCGGCACGGTCTCACCCCGGCCAACGACAACGGTCCGGGGCAGGTCGTGGCGGCCGGGACCATGGAGCAGCTCGCCGCACTCGCCGAGGACCCCCCGGCGAAGGCGAGGCTGATCCCGCTGAGCGTGGCCGGCGCCTTCCACACCACGCACATGGAGCCCGCCGTCGACCGGCTGGCCTCGCTGGCTCGTGCCGTGTCGACCCACGACCCTCGCACCGCGTTCATCTCCAACCGCGACGGACAGGTCGTCCACGACGGCCGCGAGGTCCTGCGTCGGCTCGTCGGCCAGATCGCTGCCCCGGTGCGGTGGGACCTGTGCATGGACGCCATGCTCGACCTCGGTGTCACCGGCGTCCTCGAGATGCCTCCGGCCGGCACCCTCACCGGCATCGCCAAGCGGGCCATGAAGGGGGTCGACACCTTCGCCCTCAAGACGCCCGACCAGCTCGAGGAGGCGCGGGCCTTCGTCGACAAGCACGGCGAGCAGTCCGTGATCGAGACGACGCCCACCTGGCGCATGGTGGTCTCCCCCGCCAAGGGCACGTTCCACGTCTCGCCGGACGCCTCCGGGGCCGAGACGCTGGCCCCCGGCTGCACCATCGGCGAGGTCGCGAGCCTGCGGGACCGGACGAGCGTGGCCGCGCTCCACGGCGGCCAGGTCGTCGAGTGGCTCGTGGAGGACGGCGACCTCGTCTCCCCGGGTCAGCCCCTGCTGCGGCTGCACCCCGCGGGCGCGCACTCATGACCGCGCTCTCCGCCCCGCGCGGCGCCGCGAACGCGCGCATCCTCGGGCTCGGCGCCTACCGACCCGCCCGGGTCGTGCCGAACTCCGAGGTCGTCGAGGCGATCGACTCCAGCGACGAGTGGATCCAGCAGCGCTCGGGCATCAAGTCACGCCGGTTCGCCTCCCCCGAGGAGACCGTGCAGATGATGAGCGTCGCCGCCTCCCGCACCGCCCTCGAGCGCGCCGGGCTCAGCGCGGCCCAGGTCGACTGCGTGGTGGTGGCCACCATCAGCCACCTGCTCCAGCTGCCGGCGGTCGCCCCGGCCATCGCCCACGAGCTCGGCACCGAAGGCGCCGCTGCCTTCGACATCTCAGCCGCCTGTGCGGGCTTCTGCCACGGCGTGGCCCTGGCCGCCGACATGGTCCGCGGCGGGTCGGCCCGCCACGTGCTGGTCATCGGCGTGGAGCGGCTCACCGACATCGTGGACTTCTCGGACCGGGGTACGGCGTTCATCTTCGCCGACGGAGCCGGCGCCGCGGTCGTCGGACCGTCGGACGAGCCCGGCGTCGGCCCGGTCGTCTGGGGATCCGACGGCGAGCAGTTCGACTACATCCGCCAGCGCGAGGACTGGCGCGACGTCATCGGCACCGACGACGCGCCGGGGTCCGGGATCATGCCCCACCTCACCATGCAGGGCAACGAGGTCTTCCGCTGGGCGTCGTTCGCGATGGCCAAGGTGGCCCAGCAGGCCCTCGACGCCGCCGGCATCGGCGTCGACGACCTCGACCTGTTCGTCCCCCACCAGGCCAACATGCGCATCACCGACGCGATGGCCCGGTCCATGAAGCTGCCCGAGCACGTGCGGATCGCCCGCGACGTCGCCGAGCAGGGCAACACCTCCGCGGCCTCCATCCCCCTCGCCCTCGACCGCCTGGTCCAGGACGGGGATGCCAGGAGCGGCGACACCGCGCTCCTGGTGGGCTTCGGCGCCGGCCTGTCGTACGCCGCGCAGGTCGTCATCGTCCCCTGACCCCCGCGGGCCCTCCGGAGCCCTGGGAGCACCCGAACCGCACGACGCAGCACCAGCCGGGAAGACCCGGCGACACCCCGAAGAAAGGAAGGCCCTGATGGCCACCACCGAAGAGATCCGCTCCGACCTCGCCGACATCGTCAACGAGGTCGCCGGTGTCGACGCCGACGACGTCCAGCTGGACAAGTCGTTCGTCGACGACCTGGACGTCGACTCCCTGTCGATGGTCGAGGTCGTGGTCGCTGCCGAGGAGAAGTTCGGCGTGACCATCCCCGACGACGAGGTCAAGAACCTCAAGACGGTCGGCGACGCGGTCGCCTACATCGAGCGCGCGCAGGGCTGACCCCGCCGCTCCCCCACCCGTCGCGGACGGCCGGTCCAGCCCCGGCCGTCCGTGACCTGGCACCTCCCCTCGCGAGAACGGAAACCCTGATGCCCCCGACCCGTGTAGTCGTCACCGGACTCGGCGCCACGTCCCCCGTCGGTGGCGATGTCGCCTCGACCTGGCAGGCACTGCTCGCCGGCACCTCCGGCGTCCGCCACCTCGACGACGAGTGGGCAGCGGACCTCCCGGTGCGCATCGGCGGCCGGGCGGCCGTCGAGCCCGCCGAGGTCCTCGACCGCGTCAAGGCGCGACGCCTCGACCGTTCCAGCCAGTTCGCCATGGTCGCCGCCGACCAGGCCTGGGCCGACGCGGGCCTGGAGGACTCCGGCCTCGAGCCGGAGCGCCTCGGCGTCGCCATCGCCTCGGGCATCGGCGGCGTGACCACGCTCCTCGCCAACTACGACTCCCTGCTCGAGAAGGGACCGCGTCGGGTGTCGCCCCTCGCCGTCCCCATGCTCATGCCCAACGCGCCGGCGGCCAACGTCAGCCTCAAGTACGGCGCCCGCGCCGCGGTCCACGCACCCACCTCGGCCTGCGCGTCCAGCAACGAGGCGCTCGCGATGGCGATCGACCTGATCCGCCTCGGCCGTGCCGACGTGGTCCTGGCCGGCGGCTGCGAGGCCGCGATGCACCCGCTCCCGATGGCGGCCTTCGCCAACATGATGGCGCTCTCGAAGACCGGCAGCGAGGAGGGCGGCGATCCCACCTCGGTCTCGCGACCATGGGACTCGGCCCGCGACGGCTTCGTCCTCGGCGAGGGCGGCGCGGTGCTGGTCCTGGAGTCCGAGGAGCACGCCCGTGCCCGCGGGGCCACCATCTACGCCACGGCCCTCGGCGCCGGGATCAGCAACGACGCCCACGACATCGCCCAGCCCGACCCCGAGGGCCGCGGTGGGACCCGCGCGATCCAGATGGCCATGCGCGAAGGAGACGTCGACCCGGCCAGCGTCGTGCACGTCAACGCGCACGCCACGTCGACGCCCAAGGGTGACATCGCCGAGGGCCTCATGCTGCACACGGTCCTGGGCGAGCACGTCCAGCGCTGCGTGGTCACCAGCACGAAGTCGATGACCGGCCACCTCCTCGGCGGCGCGGGCGCCCTGGAGGCGGTCGCCACGGTGATGGCGCTCAAGGAGCGCACCAGCCCGCCGACCATCAACCTGGACGACAAGGACCCCGAGGTCGACCTCGACATCCCGACCGAGGCCCGGCCCCTGCCCGACGGCGACATCGTCGCGCTCAACAACTCCTTCGGCTTCGGCGGCGCCAACGTCGCGGTCGCCTTCGGCAGCGCCTGAGCCCGAGCGTGCGCCTCGCCGTTGCCGCCCCGCACCGGCCAGCGACCACATCCCCGGAAGGGACCCCATTGTGACTGCCACCGCCAACCCGACTGCCAACCCCGCCAGGCCGGCGAAGCTGCCCCGCGACCAGGACCCGCGCAACCCCGTGCACCGGCTGACCGCGCTGCTCGACGAGGGCACCCTCGAGCTCATCACGCCCGATGACGAGTCGGGCATGCTCGCGGCCGTCGGACGGGTCGACGGGACGCCCGTGGTCGCCTTCTGCTCCGACGCCACGGTGATGGGGGGCGCGATGGGCGACGTGGGTTGCCGGGTGGTCGTCGATGCCTACCACCGGGCGATCACCGACGGCGTGCCGATCATCGGGCTCTGGCACTCGGGGGGCGCGCGTCTCGCCGAGGGCGTGCTCTCCCTTCACGCCGTCGGTCGCATCTTCCAGGTGATGACGCAGGCCTCCGGCGTCATCCCGCAGATCTCGGTCGTCCTCGGTCCGGCTGCCGGCGGCGCGGCGTACGGTCCTGCCCTCACCGACGTCGTCATCCTCGGGCCCGAGGGACGCATCTTCGTCACCGGCCCCGACGTGGTCCGCTCGGTCACCGGCGAGGACGTCGACATGCTCCGGCTGGGAGGCCCCGAGCCGCACGGCCGCCGCTCCGGCGTGGTCCACATCCTCACCGAGTCCGAGCGCGAGGCGCTGGACCGCGCGCGGTCCGTCGCGTGCCTCCTCGGCGCGCAGGGCAGCCTCGCGGTCGAGGACGTCACCGACCACGACCTCGAGGCGCTGCTGCCGGAGTCCAAGAAGCGCGCCTACGACGTGCACCCGCTCGTCGAAGGCGTCCTCGACGAGGGCACCATGCAGGAGCTGCACGCCCGCTGGGCCCCCAACATCGTCACGGCGCTGGGTCGCTTCGGCGGCCGCACCGTGGGGGTCGTGGCCAACAACCCGCTGCGCCTGGGCGGCTGCCTGGACTCGCTCTCCGCGGAGAAGGCGTCCCGGTTCGTGCGGATGTGCGACGCCTTCGGCGTCCCCCTCATCGTGCTGGTCGACGTGCCCGGCTACCTGCCCGGTGTCGGGCAGGAGTGGGACGGCGTCGTGCGCCGGGGCGCGAAGCTCCTGCACGCGTTCGGTGAGTGCGTCGTGCCGCGAGTGACGCTGGTGACCCGCAAGACGTACGGCGGGGCCTACATCGCCATGAACGCCCGTTCGCTGGGCGCCACCCGCGTGTTCGCGTGGCCGGGCGCCGAGGTCGCCGTCATGGGGGCGGTCGCTGCCATCCGGATCCTCCACCGCCGCAAGCTGTCCGAGGTGTCACCCGAGATCCGGCCGCAGGTCGAGCTCGAGCTGGCGGCCGAGCACGAGCGCATCGCCGGCGGGGTCGAGAAGGCCGTCGAGATCGGCGTGGTCGACGAGGTCGTCGAGCCCAGCCGGACTCGGAGCGCCATCGCCGCGGCGATCCGCCACGAGATCGACACCGTCGGCGTACGGCGCGGCCGGCACGGCAACATCCCGCTGTAGCCCGCCGGCCCCGAGAGGCGGGTCCAGCGGGTCACACGACCTGGTGCAACCAACGGACGGGAGCACCCTCACCGGCGTGCCGGAAGGTCTCGAGCTCGTCGTCCCACGGCTTGCCCAGGAGCTTGTCCACCTCGAGCAGGAGGGTGGTGTCCCCCATGGCTGCCTTGACCACCGCTGCCTTGAGCCGGTCCTCGGGGATCATGATGTCCCCGTGGACCCCCGTCACCGCGTGGAAGATGCCCAGCTCAGGGGTGCAGGCGAACCGGGTGCCCTCGGTGGACGAGGTGGGCTCCTCGGTGATCTCGAACCGCAGGTGGTTCCAGCCGCGCAGCGCCGACGCGACGGCGGCCGCGGTCCCGGCGGCCCCGCTCCAGGACATCTCGGCGCGGTAGCTGCCGGGCTGTGCGGGCTGGGGCGTCCAGTCGAGCGCGACGGCAACACCCAGCACTCCCCCGACCGCCCACTCGATGTGAGGGCAGAGCGCGGAGGGTGCAGAGTGCACGTAGAGAATGCCCCGCGTCCCCGGACCGTCCGGGCGGGTGGCGATGCGTGTCGTCACTTGTGACCTCCTTGGTTGCCGACGCTCCAGGTGCGCCTTCCCCAGCGGTCTGGTCGTCGTCCCACGAGGTGTGAGTGACACGTATGTAATTGGCTCGCCTCATTCTGACCGATCGGACCGGCGAATGCCAGCACCTTCCCCCGGTCAGTCCTGGCGTCGCTCCAACGCGTCGGCGCGATCCGCGGCGTCGGTGATCTGCTCCGCGTCGATGGCGTGGGTGCGGTGGAACCAGGCGAGGGCGTCTGCCTCGCGTCCGGCAGCCTCGAGCGTGTCTGCGTAGGCATAGCGCAGGCGTACGACCCAGGCCGCCCGGTTCTTCGATGTCAGGGGCGCCAGCTCGAGCGTGCGCAGCG
The DNA here is from genome assembly GCA_902805885.1 of uncultured Nocardioides sp. Lineage (GTDB taxonomy): Bacteria > Actinomycetota > Actinomycetes > Propionibacteriales > Nocardioidaceae > Nocardioides. Next base: position 29,251 of record CADCUM010000071.1, read on the forward strand.
CGGCGTCGAGCTGGCCCATGTCGCGGCGAGCCCCGGCCTCCACGAGCGTCATCTCGGCCTTCGCCTCCGCGCTGAAGTTCGCGACCGAAGGACTCTTCGCCAGCTTGATCGCCTGCTCCGGGTTCCCGAGGGCCCGGTGGCAGTCGGCCATGATCGGCAGGTAGTCGGTGGCACCGTTCATCCGCTTCGCGGCGCGCAGCTCCGCCAGCGCCTCGGCGTAGTGCCCGGCCGCGTAGGCAGTCTCACCTGTCGCCTCACGTACGACGGCGAGCCGGGGCGCACGAGCCCTGGCGGCCAGCGTGTGCTGGTACGCCGTCTCCGGGTCCTCCTCGATCAGCGCACCTGCCGCAGCGAGGTGTCGCGCCACGCGAGCGGCCAGCTTCTCGGGCAGACCCTTCAGCTGGGCGCTGACGGCCCGGTCGAGCTCGCGTCCGGTGATCTCCTCCGGCAGGTCCGGACCGTCGTACTGCGCCTGGTCAGTGGTGCGCGGCCCGCGGTCGCGGTCATCCGAGCGCCCACGGAAACCGCCGGCCGAAGGCCCGCGCTTGTCCTGACCGCGCTTGTCCTGACCGCGCTGGTCCGCGGACCCCCGACGATCGCCGGAAGGACGCTTGTCACCGGACGGCCTGCCGCCACCAGCGCGGCCGTCGGATCCACCGCGAGCCCCGGCGGAGCCGCGTGACGAGCCGGCACCGGAACGACCCGACGCACCGCGGCCCGTTCCCCCACCGGACGAGGGACGTTGTCCACGACGGTCTTCGGCCATGGGGGCCACTTCCTTCCTGGTGCACGGGTGCTGCAGGGACCACGCTATCGACACGGCCCGAAAATGACGCAGAGGCCACCAGCACGCTGGTGGCCTCTGCCAAGTGTTGTCCGGCGGCGTCCTACTCTCCCACAACCTCTCGGTTGCAGTACCATCGGCGCTGAAAGGCTTAACTTCCGGGTTCGGTATGGGACCGGGTGTTTCCCGTTTCGCTATGGCCGCCGTAACTCTGTCAACTCAACTCCCCCTACGTTCCCCCGGCGTCCACCCCGGTGTGGGGTGGCGTGTGGGGTGTGGGTGTGTTGGTTGGGAACTGCTTAGTGGACGCGATGCAACAGGTG
>CADCUM010000072.1 GCA_902805885.1 uncultured Nocardioides sp.
CCCCATCAGGGTGTCGAGCTGCATGGTGACGACGACGGTGGCGGCGACTCCGCCGCCGGTGCTCGGGATGGTGTCGGTGGGGCGGGTCTCGAGGTACTCGAGGAGCGCCTGCCCCATCCGGTGCCTGGTCAGTCGTGGCCGCTCAGCCTCGCCCTGGGCCTTCTGTGAGCCGTCACAGCCGGGTGCGGTGTGGCGGGCGGGGGAGAGCAGCGCGTCCAGGTGTTTGCGGAGGATCTGCCAGTGCAGGGAGGGGATGGTGAACCGGCCGTGGACCTGGCCGTGGCCGTCGTCGACCGCGGTGAGGGACGCAGCGGCCTGGGCGTCGGCTTCCTCGTGGTCGAGGCGGCGGGCCTCCTCGGCGTCGGCGGCGTCGGGGTCGATCACCTCGAGCACCCGGCGGCCGAGGACGCGGAGTGCTTTGGCGTCGTGTCCGGTCGCTTTGTCGAGGAGGAACTGGGTGGCCGCGATCGGCACCCACGCCGCCACGTCAGGTGGGAGGTCGTCGACGGCGTCGACGATGACCTGGGCCTGGTCGGTGCGCAGGGCACCGGCTTCGAGCTGTTCGGCGACGTCGTCGTGGCGGTCCAACGCCTCGGCGAGCTTGCGGGTGCGGTGCGCGGCGGCGCGGGTGGTCCGGGTCTCCTGGGCCCACCACGCCGTGGTGGTCACGGCGTCGCCGTCGAGGCCGGCGTCGACGGTCTCGGCGTGGCGCAGGACCTTCATCGTGAGCGCGTCCAACCGCGACCTGGCCTCGGTCAGCGTGAGCAGGGCGGTCTCGGCCTGGGCGGTCGACATCGACCACACCGTCGCGCCCATCAGCTCGGTGAGCTCCTCGACGACCGCGCGGGCGCCCTCGACCACCTGGTGGTCCCGGGGCTCCAGCCGCGTCGTCATGAAGAGCACTGTTCCAGCACCCACCGACACTCAGACCAGGCTCGGGAACCCTGTCCACAGGCGGGTTCCAAGCCCCCGTCCTGTGCACGCCATCTGGCCCGCCGCCCGGTGTGCGAGCCTCGCCCAGCCCACAACAGCCAGCAATCCCTCGCTAACCGCTCCCACGCCGCCTGTCGACTGACACCGCAGGGGGTCCCGGTCTCGTCCGAGGGCCGTCCGTGCGCGCGGGCCCTCCGCCACCGCCGTCCGCTGCCACTCGTCGAGCTTGCGGCCGCCGTGCCGGATCCCGGCGACGACGCGGAGGGGGTCGGTGCGCCAGTCCCCCCTTGTTCGTCAGGGTGACGTCACCATGGGCTCGCCACCAAGTCGGTCCTCAGCCACGACGTCAGGAGCTCCTGACAGGCGAGCGCCCGTTCAAGACTCCCTGACGTACGGACGCGTCGCCCTAGGGTGAGCCCATGGGAGCCCTGCGCTGGATCGTGGCCGCCGAGCACGCGTGGGACGCCGCTCGCAGCCGGCGCACGGCACGCAGGCCGCCGGCGCACTTCCGCATCCAGTCCTACGACGGGCACGGGACCAGCGCGGGTGTCGTCGTCCGTGGTCGCGTCGTCGACGACCCGCCGCTGACGAGCGCCGTCGAGGGGGAGGGGGTGCGTGCGGCGCTGCGCCGCCAGGTCCGGGGCTTCCTCACCGACGAGCTGCCGGGCGTGCCGCTGCGGGTGTCGGTCGCCGGCGCCCACGCGGACGTCGTCTCCGACGCCGAGGGCTACTTCCGCGTCCTGCTGCAGCCGACCGTCCCGCTGGAGGCCCCCGTGACGACCGGGACGATCGAGCTCGCCGGGGAGTACCGCGGCATCACGGGGAGCCACACCACTGACGTGCACGTCCACGTCCCGTCGCCGCGCGCCGAGCTCGGCATCGTCTCCGACATCGACGACACCGTCCTCGAGACCGGGGTGCAGCGCGTGGGCCGGATGGTCGTGCAGACCTTCACCGGCTCGGCCCTCACCCGCACACCGTTCCCCGGGGTCGTGGAGCTCTACCGCGACCTGACCGGCGACGGGGTCAACCCGGTCTTCTACGTCTCCTCGAGCCCGTGGAACCTGCACGCCTTCATCGACGGCTTCCTCCGGCACCGGCGCTTCCCGCTCGGACCGGTGCTGCTGCGCGACCTGCTCGGCACCGCGGCCGGGCGGGAGGAGAAGCACGACCGCATCCGCGAGGTCCTCGACCTCCACCCCGGCCTGCGCTTCGTGCTCATCGGCGACTCGGGGGAGAAGGACCCCGAGATCTACGCCGACATCGTCCGCGAGCACCCCGGGCGGATCATCGCGGTCTACATCCGCGAGGTCCGGCTCGACCCCGGCGACGGGCGGGTCGAGCGGGTCGCGGACGCGTGGGACCACGACGTCCCCTTCGTCCTCGCCGCGGACAGCGACGCCGTACGGCGGCACGCGGCGCAGACCGGCCTGCTGCAGGTCGCCCCGGGAGGGACGGCCCGGGCGCGCGCCGTCCACCACCTCGACCTGTGGGTCGACGACGTCGACCGCGCGGAGGGGGAGTGGGACTGGCTGCTCGCAGGGTGTGGCTGGCAGCGCGAGGACGGGATCCGGTCCTGGCTGCACCCGGACGGGACGTACGTCTTCATGGAGCACTCGCCCGACCAGCACGGGAGCCACGACCGGCTGCGGCCCGGCGTCAACCACGTGGCACTCACGGTCGCGTCGCGCGAGCGCCTCGACCGGTTGCGGGCGGAGGCGGGCGAGCGCGGCTGGCGCGAGCTCTACGCCGACGGCTATCCCCACGCCGGAGGCCCGCAGCACGTCGCCCTCTACCTGGAGAGCTCCGAGGGCTTCGAGGTCGAGGTCGTCGCTGGACAGGCGGTCGCGTCCGACTGAACCGGAGGTCTAGGTTGTCGGGCACTGCTACTCATCTCGGGAGGCGACTCGGTGGGCCCACATGACCTGACAGGCACCGTCACACCGATGGCGACGCTCATCGACGCGAACTGGCTCGACTACCTGCTGGTGGCCATCTACTTCGCGTTCGTGCTCGGCATCGGCGTGATGGCTCGGCGCTCGGTGTCGGACTCGATCGACTTCTTCCTCTCCGGGCGCTCGCTGCCCGCCTGGGTCACGGGACTGGCGTTCATCTCCGCCAACCTCGGCGCGGTCGAGATCATGGGCATGTCCGCGAACGGCGCCCAGCTCGGCCTGCCGACGTTCCACTACTTCTGGGTCGGCGCCGTCCCGGCGATGCTCTTCCTCGGCGTCGTGATGATGCCGTTCTACTACGGCTCCAAGGTGCGCTCGGTGCCGGAGTTCATGTACCGCCGGTTCGGCACCGGCGCCCACCTCGTCAACGCGATCAGCTTCGCGGTCGCCCAGCTGCTGATCGCGGGCGTCAACCTCGCGCTCCTGGCGGGGATCGTGCGTGCCCTCCTCGGGTGGCCGATCTGGGTCTCGCTGATCGTGGCGGGCGCGGTGGTGCTGTCGTACATCACCCTGGGCGGGCTGAGCGCAGCGATCTACAACGAGGTGCTGCAGTTCTTCGTGATCGTCGCCTCCCTGCTCCCGCTGACGCTCATCGGGCTGAACCGCGTCGGCGGCTGGGACGGCCTGACCGACAAGATCAACGCCGCCTCGGACGACGCGTCGTCCGGGTCCGACGCGCCCTCGGCGGAGCAGCAGCTGAACGCCTGGCCCGGAGAGGCGCTCTCCGGGTTCGACTCCCCGCTGCTGTCGGTGATCGGCATCGTCTTCGGCCTCGGCTTCGTGCTGTCGTTCGGCTACTGGACGACCAACTTCGTGGAGGTGCAGCGGGCGATGGCGTCCGACTCCATCTCCGCCGCTCGCAAGACCCCGATCATCGGCGCCTTCCCCAAGATGTTCGTGCCCTTCATCGTGATCGTGCCGGGGATGATCTCCGCCGTCCTGGTCACCGAGATGATCGAGCTCAAGAGCGGCGGCAGCCCCGAGGGAGGGGCATCGGGGGAGGGGGTCGCCTACAACGACGCCCTGCTCCTCCTCATGCGCGACGTCCTCCCCAACGGACTGCTGGGCCTGGCGATCGCAGGGCTCCTGGCCGCCTTCATGGCGGGCATGGCCGCGAACATCTCCGCGTTCAACACCGTCTTCTCCTACGACCTGTGGCAGCGCTACATCCGCAAGGACCACTCCGACGACTACTACCTGCGGATCGGCCGGCTGGCCACCGTCGGCGCGACCGTGATCGCGATCTTCACCGCCCAGATCGCGCTCGGCTACGACAACGTCATGAACTACCTCCAGACGCTGTTCGGGTTCTTCAACGCGCCGCTCTTCGCGACGTTCATCCTGGGCATGTTCTGGAAGCGGATGACCCCGACCGCCGGCTGGGTGGGACTCGTCGCCGGCACGCTGTCGGCGATCGCAGTGGACCGAGCGGCGGCTGCCGGGGCCTTCGAGCTGTCGGGACAGGGTGTGGCGTTCCTCGCGGCGTCCGTCGCCTTCGTCGTGGACATCGTGCTCAGCGTCGTCGTCTCGCTGGTGACCAAGCCCAAGCCGGCCGCCGAGCTGAGGGGCCTGGTCTACTCCGAGACCCCGCGCGAGGACCGCACCGACCCCCACGAGGCCGAGATGCCGTGGTACCGGCGCACCGCGCCGCTCGCCGGCATCGCGCTCGCGATGGTCCTCGTCCTCAACTTCGCCTTCTGAGAGGAGCCACCATGTCGCACGCGACCGACGCCGACGGGTCGGACGGCCAGCCGAAGAAGGCCGGCCTCTTCGACATCCGCAACATCATCGGAGCCCTGCTGGCGCTGTACGGCGTGATCCTGACGCTGGCGGGGCTGCTGGGGGAGCACGAGCCCGAGAAGACCGGTGACGTCAACGCCAACCTCTGGACCGGCCTCGCCCTGCTCGCGGTGGGGCTGGGCTTCTTCGGCTGGGCCAGGCTCCGCCCCATCGTCGTACCTCCGGACGTCGAGGCCCCGGACGACGACCCGGTGCGGCCGGGCCCGCAGCGCAAGCGCCCGCCGGCGCACTGAGGCTCGGCGGGCGGCTAGCCTCGGGCGGGTGCGACCCCTCCTCGCGACCCTGCTCGCCCTGCCGCTGCTCGCCGGCTGCACGGAACCCGACACGACGACGGTCGCCCTCCTCCTGGCGGACGAGGCCGGGAGCACCGCCAGGGGCGCGAGGATCGTCGACGTCGAGGTGCTCACCGACCGGATCGCCTCGGCGTGCGAGGAGTGCGAGCTGGAGGTGTACGACGCGGGCGGGGACGCCGACGAGCAGGTGAGCCAGGTCCGTCAGGCCCTGGCAGCCGAGTCCGACGTCCTCGCGGTCTGGCCCGTCGACGCAGCACAGGTGGGGGAGGTCGTTCCGGAGGACGTCCCCGTGGTCTCCCTGGTCACGCTCGTGCCCGGCTCCGAGCAGTTCGTCGGCCTGGCCGAGGGCGAGCCCGACCTCCCTCCCCAGGGGACGGACCTCGAGGCCGCTCGCGAGGTCGTCCTGGGGAAGCGCAAGCAGATGACGTTCGTGCCCGTCCGTGCCCTGAGCGAGCAGGCCGCCGACGTGGTCGTGGGTCAGCTCGCCGAGAAGCCGCTCACGGGCGGGACGGAGCACGAGGGCGTCCCCTCCTGGCTCTACGAGACGACCCGGGTCACCCTCGACACGCTCACGACCGTCCTGGTGGGCCAGGGTGTGCTCGACCTCGAGGAGCTCTGCCAGGGCCGGGTGGCCGAGCGGTGCACGCAGCTCGGGCTGCGCTGAGTCCTCGCCGGCCACGGCCCGTCGACGTCGTCCCGACGGCGGTCCCGTCCGGCGACTAGTGCACCGGCTCCAGCGGCGCCGTCGTCGCCGTCGGCGCGTCCGTGGCCAGGGGCGCGTCGTCCCGGTCGATGCGGCTGGGCCACCAGATCCTGCCCCCGAGGTCGAGGTTGAGGGCGGTCACCAGCACCGAGCGCACGACCATCGTGTCGAGCATGACGCCCAGCGCCACGGCCACGCCGAGCTCGGCGAGGAACACCACCGGCAGCGAGCCGAGCACGAGGAACGTGGCGGCCAGCACGATGCCGGCGGAGGTGATGACGCCGCCCGTCGATGCGAGGGCGATGAGCGACCCCCGGCGGGTGCCGTGCTGCAGCGTCTCCTCCCGGACCCGGGTCATCAGGAAGATGTTGTAGTCGATGCCCAGCGCGACGAGGAAGACGAAGGTGAACAGCGGGAAGCCCGGGTCGGAGCCGGCGAAGCCGAAGACGTACTCGAAGAGCAGCGCGGAGATCCCGAGGGCGGCGCCGAAGGACAGCACGACCGTTGCCATCAGGAGCAGGGGCGCCACCAGCGCCCGGAGCAGTCCGATCAGGATCAGCAGCACCACCGCGAGGACGAGCGGGATGATCACCAGGCTGTCGCGGTCGGAGGCGATCTTGGTGTCGAGGTAGATCGCCGACCCGCCGCCGACCAATGCGCCGGCGCCCTCCACGCCCCTCGCCGCGTCGCGGGACTCCTCGACGATGTCGGCGGCCGTGCTCGAGGAGATGTCGGCGTCGATGGTCGCCTGGAACCAGGCACGCCCGTCCTCCACCGGCTGCGCGGGTGTGGGCTCGCCCAGGCCCTCGACCTGCGCCAGCGCATCCCGGACGTCCTCGACGACGTCCTCGTCGGAGACCACCTGGAGGGTGTTGGAGCTGTCGGCGAGGCCGTGCTCCTCGAGCACCTTCTGACCCCTGATGGAGTCGAACTCCTTGGTGTAGGTGTCCTCGGTCGCGAGCCCGGAGGCGTCGAGTCGGAACAGCCCCAGGCACGCCACGAGCAGCAGCCCGGTGGTGACCACCCAGACCGACCGGGGACGCACGCTGATCCAGCGGCCGAGCCTGGCCCACATGCCCCTCGACGTCGGCTCGGCGCTGCCGAAGTCGGGACGGCCGTGGAGCGTCGTCCAGTGCTCGATGGCCACCTGGACGAGCACGAGCACCCCGATGAAGGCCACGAAGCCGCCCAGTCCCGCCAGGACGGTGCCGACCACCTCGGTCGTGCCCTCCTGGCGGGCCAGGACGACGCCGAGCACCACGGCGACGAGGCCGCCGGCCACCTGGCTGATGCCCTTCACGGTCCAGGTCCGGTGGTGGTCGCGCTGTGGGCCGAACACCCAGCGGCCGCAGATGACCAGCAGGGCGGGCAGCAGGGTCACCATCACCAGGAAGGTGACGGCGATGCCGATGGCGGCGACGGGGCCGAGGCCCGCGGTGGAGTTGAGGTCGGCGACGACCAGGCACAGCATGCCGACCGCGACCGTGGCCGCGCTCGCGAAGATGGCCGGTGCAGCGCGGTGGAGCGCCAGTGCCATCGCCTCGTGGCGGTCCTCGTGGCGCCGCAGCTCCTCGCGGTAGCGCGCGACCAGCAGCAGGGCGTAGTCGGTGCCGGCGCCGATCACCAGGATGCTGAGGATCGCCTGGCTCTGGGCGTTGACGGTGAGGTCGGCGTAGCGCGCCAGGAGGTAGACCAGCCCGGTCGAGACGGTGTTCGCGACGATGGCGCAGAGGATGGGGAGCAGCCAGAGGTAGGCGCTGCGGTAGGTGATGAGCAGCAGCACGACCACCACGATCAGCGTGGCGACGATGAGGTTCCGGTCGATGCCCTCGAAGGCCTCGGCGGAGTCCGCGGCCGAGCCGCCGTACCCCGACAGGTAGACGTCGCCGCCGTCGAGCGTGGCGATCTCGCGGATGTCGTCGGCCACGGCCGGGATCTCGTTCCAGCCGTCCTTCCCGAAGTTGAGGACGAAGTAGAGGTAGGCCGCCTCGCCGTCCTCGGAGACCAGCGTCGGCACCGGTGCGCCCTGCGTCCTCGCCACCTCGGCCCCCTGCGGGGTCAGCACGCCGGTGTCGGTGATCCCCTTCAGCTCCCCGATCTCGCGACCGTCCTCCTCCATGGTCGCCAGGTCGTCGTCGGTCAGCCCACCGTCGCGCTGGTAGACCAGCAGCGTCGGGATGTCGTTGGGATCGACGGCCTCGGACAGCTCGTCGAGCACCTTGGTCGACTCGGCGGACGCCGGGAGCCACGAGGACGCCTCGTTGTCCTGGACCGACGTGAGCTTGCTGGAGAACATCAGCATCGTGGCGAAGAGCGGCACGAAGGCGACGAGGACGATCCACTTGGTGACGCGGCCGGTCAGGCTCCCGGCGATCCTGCGATGCATGCGACCAGTGAAGCGGAACCGACTGACAGCGCGCATCCGGAAAATCCCTGAGGACTAGTCAGGGTGCGCCTCGGGGACCGGCAGTCCCGCTCCGGCCAGCACCGCCCGCAGGCGGTCGGGGCGGTTGGTGATCAGTCCGTCGACGCCGAGGTCCGCGAGGTGCCGCATCGTCGGCGGGTCGTCGACGACGTACGGGACGACGGCGAGCCCGGCCTCGTGGGCCGCAGCGACCAGCGCGGCGTCGGTGAAGGGACGGTACGCCGGGTCGCCGACGCCCGAGAGGTAGGGAGAGCCGTGGATCGGGGAGATCGCGTCGAAGCCGCGGGCCGCCGCGGTCGCGACGAAGTCCTCGCCCACCTCCTCGCCCCCGAACCACCGGGACGGCCGTCCGTCCTCGGTGTGCCCGAGGTACGTCGGTGAGACCAGCAGGTTGCGCGCCAGCCGGGGCTCGACCTCGCCGACGAGGCGCAGCACGCCCCAGTCGAAGCACTGGATGCTCGTCCTGCCGACCAGGCCGTCGATGCGGAGGGCGTCGACCACGACCGACACGAAGTCGGTGCGGCTGGTCACCTCGGACGCGGCCAGGGCGTCGTACTTGATCTCGAGGTTGAGCCGGACCCCGGTCGCCTCCCGGTCCGCCAGCAGTGACGCGACCTGCCGCAGCAGCGGCATCGTGGGCGGCAGGTCCCTGCGCCCGAGGCGCCGGATCAGCCGCGCGTCGGCGACGGTCGGGTCGTGGCTCACCACGACGTCGTCCTCGGCCGTCAGGTGGACGTCGAGCTCGAGCGTCGAGACGCCGAGCGCCAGCGACCTGCCGAACGCCTCCAGGGTGTTCTCCGGCCACAGGCCCGCGCCACCGCGGTGGGCCTGGAGGTCGAAGGCGCGGGTGTCGTCCACGCGCACAGTCTGTCGGTCCCGGGCGCTCGGGCTGGCTAAGGTCGTCACGTGTACGTCGACGACCAGCCCTGCGCCGTGTGCGGCTCCGAGGTGCGACTGCGCCCCCACCCCGGCTCCGACGGTGCGAACGGGCCGGTCGGACCCGAGGACGGCGTGGTCGGCGGGGCGGACCGGACCGTCGACGTCCGCGAGTGCACGAACACCGACTGCGCGAGCCACGGGGCGGACGGGCCGGACGCCTGACGAGTGCTCCACCTCCCCGTGGGTACGGGAGGGCATGGCGACGACCGCGCAGCACGCCGGGACCGGTGGGCGGCCGTCACCGGCGGCCCCGATCATGTACGGCATCGGCCTGGGCGGGTTCGTGGACGGCATCGTCCTCCACCAGGTGCTCCAGTGGCACCACATGCTGAGCGCGACCCTGGAGCACCGCGAGCAGACCGTCGCCGGCCTCGAGGTCAACACGATGGCCGACGGCTTCTTCCACATCGCGTCGTGGCTCTTCGTCGTCGGGGCCTCGGTCGTCACGCTCGCGCAGTGGCGACAGGGGCGGCTGGCACCCAGCTGGCGCTTCCACGTCGGCGGGCTGCTCGTGGGGTGGGGTCTCTTCAACCTCGTCGAGGGGGTCGTCGACCACCACCTCCTGCGCATCCACCACGTCCGGGACGACCTGGGGGGACCGCTCGCCTGGGACGTCGGCTTCCTGCTGCTCAGCGTGGTGCTGGTCGCGGCGGGCGTGCTGCTCCAGCGCTCGGGGCCGCGGCACGTGGCGGGAGCCGGTGCAGCGTGACGTCGTGCAGCGCGCCGTCGCGAGCCGTGGCCGTCAGGTAGGTGCAGTGGGGCTGGCGGCGCCGGTCGGTGGGGGAGCCGGGGTTCAACAGCCTCAGCCCGGTCGCGGTCGTGGTGTCCCACGGGATGTGGCTGTGGCCGAAGACCAGGACGTCGTCCCCCGCGTAGAGCGCGCTGCAGCGCTCCTCGCGCCCCTTCGCCGACCCGGTCTCGTGGACGACCGCGATCCGCACGCCCCCGATCTCCACGCGCGCGACCTCGGGAAGCCGCTCCCGCAGCGCTCCGTGGTCGTTGTTGCCGAAGACCCCGACGAGTCGGCGGGAGCGCTCCTCCAGCTCGTCGAGGAGGCGTACGTCGACCCAGTCGCCCGCGTGGAGCACGACGTCGGCAGCCTCCACCGCGGCCCATACCTCCGCCGGCAGGTCGCGGGCCCGCTTCGGCAGGTGGGTGTCGGCGATGATCAGCAGGCTGGCGGCACTCACCGCTTCCTCCCCTCGAGGAACAGGCCGACGGCCTTGTCGATGCGCCGCCGCCGGGTCTCCTCGGTCTTCGCGCCGTTCACCTGGTCGACGTGGTGGCGCTGGAGGCTGTTGGCGAGGCCGTCGAAGAACGCGCGGGCCGGCTCGTGCGCCGCCAGCGCGGCGGCGAGGTCGTCCGGGACGTCGACCTCGCGAGGGGTGTCGGCGACCTGCAGCGTCACGCGGATGGGGTCGCCCCCGACCAGGCCCGTGGCTGCTCGGACGGCCGCGCTGACGCCGATCATCGACCGGCCACCCATGACCGCCACGGTGCTGCGGTACTCGTGGCCGTTGAGGTCGACGAGGACCGGCGGCCGTCGACCGTGCCCCAGCTGCTGCACCACCTCGTCCGGCACCTCGATGCCGGTGTTGTTGCCGCTGGCGCGCAGCGTGCTCTCGAAGGTCACGGTCGCGGGTCCTGACGACGTCATGGTGGTCTCCTCGCTCGCCGATGGGGGTGCTGGTCGCGGGGACCGGTCGGCGTACCGGTCCATCCTGGTCGACCGGCCGGCGCGGCGGAACTCATCGGTCCGCCCCTTGGGGTGTCTGTTGTGCTGGGAGCATGACGACGCGGCTGGCGGTGCTCGGCGACTCGATCGCCTGGGGACAGGGAGCGGCGCGCGAGCGTGACCGTCTCGGTCCGCGGCTGGCGGACGGGCTCACGCTGCGCGGGTTCGAGGTCGAGCTGCGGGTGTTCGCGGTGCCGGGGGCGCGCAGCTCCGGGCTGGCCGCCCAGGTGCGGTCGGCGCTGGCCTGGCCACCCGACCTCGCGGTGGTCGTCATCGGCGCCAACGACCTCACCCACCGCGTGCCGGTGGCCGACGCCGTGCGCGACCTCGGCGACGCCGTACGACGCCTCCGGGAGGCCGGCGCCGAGGTCGTCGTCGCGCCGGCACCCGACCTGAGCGCGGTGCCGCACGTGCCCGTCTTCCTGCGCGAGGTGGTCCGGGCGGCCGGGGAGTCCCTGCGCCGGCAGCAGGCCACGGCCGTCCTGGCGGCGGGCGGCCACGTCGCCGACCCCGACCAGCGCGGCTCCCGAGCCTTCGCCTCCGACACGTCGCTGTTCTCCGCCGACCTCTTCCACCCCTCGAGCGCGGGCTACGCCGTCATCGCGGACGCGCTGCTGCCCACGGTGCTGGACGCTGCGGAGAGGCTCGGCGCGTCGTCGTGAGGAGGGCGGGGCGGAGGGCGCGTCAGGTCCAGTAGAGGACGCGACACGACGGCAGCCGCTCCGACAGCTGGACCTCGAACCAGCGCCGCAGCTCGAGCATGACCTCGCGGGGGTAGACGTGCTTGCTCGTGCCGAACTTCCCGCGCTTCACCGCGCGGCTGGCCTCGTCCATCTCGAGGGTGGTGCGGGGGTACCAGCCGAGCAGGACCTGCTTGCTCGTCGCGGTGAACCGGTGGGTGATGAGCTCAGCGGTGAGGTCGAGGTCCGGCACGTCGGCGACTGCTCGCTGGACCAGGGCGAGGAGGTGCGCGTAGTGCTCGGGCCACCCGTCGATCGGCATGATCGGCGCGATCGTGAGGCCGACGGGATAGCCGGCGAGCGCCACGTCCCGCAGTGCCCGCACCCGGTCCTCGAGCGGGCTCGTCCCGCCCTCCCAGCGCCGCGTGACGGGCAGGCAGTTGACGCTGAGGCGGATCCTGGTGCGCCCGGCGTGCGCCAGCGGCAGGAACCGTCCGACGTCGTCGTACTTGGTGGTCCACCGCAGCTGCACGGGCGCCTCCCAGGCGCCGAAGTGCTCGACCGCGCGCTGCCAGCTGCCGGTGAGGTGGTCGAGGGCGAGCGGGTCGCTGTAGCAGGAGGCCTCGAAGGTGGTCCCCTCGTCGCTGCGCGCCGCGGACCGGCTGGTGACCGTGCCTTCGCCGACGTAGTCCCCGAGGTTGTCGAGGATCGCGTCGAGGTCGGCGTACACACGGGTGACCGGCGGCCCCGAGAGGGACCCGGCGAGGTAGCAGTACTGGCAGTGGGCGGGGCACCCCTCGGCGAGGTCGACGCGCCAGTCGGCGCTGGGGGAGATGGGCTGCAGCCTCCGTCGGCTCGGCGGGCTCACCACGACGGCGAGCGTCGACTTCGCCCGGGCGTAGGTCTGCCGGTCGGTGTCGCCCCGTACGCCGGTCAGGCGGTTGCTCCTCAGCCGCTCGACCTCGATCCCGAGCTCCTCGACCCGCGCCACGATGCGGGCGCCGTGCGGCTCGTCGAGCGCGGCGGGCGTGACGACGACCCGCTTGGGCGTCCACCGTCTCGCCGGAACCGGCGCCGGCGCCAGGTCCGAGAGGTCCTGCGGCTCGGCGAGCTCGCCGCTCGCGCTGTGCGGGAGCGGCTGGTCGGGACTCAGCGGCTCCTGCAGGTCGATGTCGCTCTCGCCGACCATGGGATCAGGGCCGCTCGCGGCTGCTGACGGGGCCCTTCCGCACGAACCTCGCCAGCGCGCCGGCGACCGAGCGCGGCCGCAGGACGGGGGACCGGTCGGCCGCGCCCTCGCGCATCCCGTCGACGGTCTCGGCGAGGACGGTCAGCGAGTCCTTGCTCGGCGACCAGCCGAGCTCGGAGGTCGCGCGGGCGGTGTCGAGCAGGGGCAGGGCGAAACCCATGTCGACCCAGCCGGGGTCGACCTGCTGGACGCGGGCGCGCCAGCTCAGCGAGACCGCAGCCCGCACCGCTCCCGAGGGCACGTGGACGAGACGGGTGCCCAGCACGTGGGCGATGTCCTGTGCGGTGACGGCCGGCGGCGCGGCGAGGTTGAAGGCACCGGGCGCACGGGACTCCAGCACCCGGACGATCGCGTCCGCGACGTCGTCGGCGTGGACCATCGGGACGGCCAGTCCCTTGTCGAGCGGGAGGAACGGCACGTGGTCCAGCACCGCCGCCGGCACCACGGCCGGCAGGGCGTAGCGCAGCAGCGCGCTGCCGGCGTTGCGCTGGCCGACGATGCCGGGCCGGAGCCGGCTGACGACCAGGTCGGGCGACTCCCGCTCGAGGCCGTCCAACAGCCGCTCGGCGGCCGACTTGTGACGGCTGTACATCGACGACGGCACGCCGCCGGTGGGCCACGTCTCGTCGACCGGGCTGTCGTCCTCCTTGGGGGAGTAGGCCCCGACCGAGGACATGTGGACGAGGTGTCGTACGCCGGTCGCCGTCGCCGCCTCGATGACGCGGCGGGTCCCGCCCACGCCGAGCTCCTCGAGGTAGTCCTCGCGGTGGGTGGGCTGGAAGCCCCACGCCAGGTGGACGACGGCGTCCGCGCCGGCCATGGCGGTGCGCAGCGCGGCGGTGTCCTCGTCCTTGGTCAGGTCGACCGTCACCCACTCGGCGTCGGCGAACGGCGCAGCCTCCGGCGGCACCCGCCGGGAGACCCCCACGACGTCGTGCCGGCCCGTCGCGGACAGGCGTCGCAGGAGCGCCGAGCCGAGGTTGCCGCTGGCGCCGGTGACGACGATGCGCATGGTGTCTCCCAGGTGTGTGGCGTGCAGGTCACGTCCGGTCCGGGGGAGGGGTACCCAGCCGTGCGCGTCTCACCGCGACTGCGTACGGTCGGGGGATGGTCGACCACGACAGCCCTGACGACCCCGCCCGCGACGTGCCCACGCCTGACGACGCCACGGTCGACGACATGGTCGGCGAGTCCGCCCTCCAGCTGTGGGCGGCCGCCCAGACCGACTTCGACCCGTTCCAGGTGCCGCCGGAGGAGTGGGCCGACGACCCGGTGCCGGTGCGTGACGCGGACATCACCCATGACACCGGTCTCGACCTGGACGTCGTCCAGGCGTCACTGGGGCGCCTCGACGGAGTCACCCTGGTCCTCGGGCGCGATGCCGGCAGCCTCAGCGTCACCCGCGTGATCCCCCAGGACCGTCCCCTCTGACGAAGGTAAACCTTTCGTCCGACCAGGTGTGAGCGCCCGCGGATCGGGCACCAAGCAGGCATGAGGCACCTGGGGTCCATCGACCTCTCCTTCCTGGTGGCGAACGTCGTGATGCCGGCCGCCATCACCCTCGCGGGCGCCTGGTTGCTGGTGGCCGTGGTCGGGACGGTGGCGCTGCTCGTGGTCCTGCTCGTCGCGGGCCTGTACGCCCCGCTGCGGGGCCGGTTCATCGCCTGACCGGCGACGGGTGGCACTCCTCTCCGGTGGGGTGAGGCACGGGCTGCCGGGGCGCGCCTACGGTGACGGGATGAGCTATCGCAGCACCGCCGTCCGGGCCACCCACCTCGTCACGAACGCCGCATGGTTCGGCGGCTCCCTGATGGGTGCCGTCGGACTCAACCCGGCGTCCCGGGAGGCGAGCAACCTGCGCGAGCGCGCCGAGGTCTCGGGCACCGGGTGGGAGCGGTGGGGCCCCGTGCAGGGCGTCGCCGTGGGCCTGCACCTGCTGAGCGGGCTGGCGATCACGGCCGACAACCGCAACCGGGTCGCCACGCACCCCCCGACCACGCTCACGACGGTCGCCAAGGCGACGGTCACCACGGCGGCGGTCGCCTCGACGGTGGCCGCCTACGTGATCGGCAACCGGCTCGGGAAGGCGTCGGGCGAGGACGGGCACCCCCAGGACCCGGAGGCCGCCGAGCGCGCTCGCGGGACGATGCGGTGGCTGCAGTGGGTGACCCCCGCGCTGACCGGCGCGATGCTCGTGCTGGACGCCGAGCTCGGCGAGCAGCAGCGCGGCGAGGCGGGGCTGCTCGACCGCCCCTGGTGACCCGCGGTCCTGGGGTCAGGTCCGCCGGGTCAGGTCAGCCTGAGGTCCGCCTGAGGTCCGCCGGGTCAGGTCCGCCGGGCCCGCGCCTTCGACGCCGCCCGCGCGGCGACGTCCGCCGGCTCGCGCAGCGCGGTCACGAACGGGAACTGCTCGACGCCGGCCAGCGGACGGGCGACCGGGTCGAAGCGGTCGGCGACGTCGGCGCGCGACCAGGTGAGCCCGAGGCGCCCCACCTGCCGCCACGGCCCGCTGGCGCGGGCGACCTCGAGGGTGTACGACGTGGGCGGGAGGTCGCCGTCCCCCTCGCTCGACGGCGTCGGCTCCGACACCGGGGTGACGCGGAAGAGCACGCCACGGCCGCCGGCCCGCACCGGCAGCAACGTGGTCATCGGTCCGAAGCGGCCGGGCGCCCGCAGGGTCAGCAGGTAGCGGGTCCACCGGCTGGTCCCGGTGCTCGCGAAGAGCAGGTCGGCGTCCGCCCCGTCCGGGCCGGCCCCGCGCAGCCGCAGCGCCAGCCCCTCGATGTCAGGCCAGCCGGACGGCAGGCCCATGGAGCGGGACCAACGCACCTCGCAGGGGTGCTCGCCGGCGGACGCGAGGGCCTCGATGCCGAGGTCGGGCTCGGTGACCTCGAGCCGGCCGGTGCCGCGGTGCCCGATCGCGTGCAGCGCCTTGTCCCGGCGTACGAGCCCGGCGAGCGCGGACCCCGCGGCGAGGACGGCGCCGGGCACGGCACCGGCGAGGTGCAGGGGGCGGAGCTGGCGAGGACGGTGGAGCGGACGGACGGACCGGGGAGAGCGCACCATCACCCCAGCATCTCCCGGACCTGCGCGACGGTGGCGGCGGGGTCCTCGCTGGCCGGGACGACGTGCAGCGTGGTCACCCCCGCCTCGCGGAACGCCGCGATGCGCTCGCGGACGTACGACGCCGGCCCGACCAGGTTGCTCGCCTCCAGCCACTCCTGGGGGACCAGCGCCTCGGCCTCCTTCTTCTTCCCCGACAGGTAGAGGTCCTGGATCTTCTCCGCCTCGTCGGCGTAGCCGTAGGCCCTCGCGACGTCGTTGTAGAAGTTCTTGCCCCTGGCGCCCATGCCGCCGACGTACAGCGCGAAGACCGGTCGGGCGAGGTCGAGCAGGGCCTTGGTGTCCGCTCCCTCCCCGATCGCGACCATGCCGCCGGCCATCACCGCCAGCGGCCCGAGCCCGTCGAGCCGCTTCGCCCGTCCTGCGGCCAGCGCGTCCCCCCACACCAGGCCGGCCTTCTCGGGGTGGAAGAGGTGCGGGATCCAGCCGTCGGCGATCTCCGCGGTCTGCTCCACGCTCCTCGCGCCCAGCGCGGCGATCCAGATGGGGACGGTGTCCCGCTCCGGCCGGGTCAGCAGCTTGAGCGGCTTGCCCAGCCCCGTGACCGCGCCGTGCTCCTTGGTCAGCGGGAGGTGGAACGTGCCGTCGGCGGTCAGCGGCTCGCGCCTGAGGCCGCGGCGCACGAGGTCGACGATCTCGGCCGTGCGGGCCAGCGGCTTGCTGTAGGGCACGCCGTGGAAGCCCTCGATCACCTGCGGCCCGCTCGCGCCGAGCCCCAGGATGGCCCGGCCGCCGCTGACGTTGTCGAGCCCGGCCGCGGTCTGCAGCAGCGCGCCCGGCGTGCGGGAGTAGATGTTGAGGATCGCCGAGCCGATCTCCACGGTGTCGGTCTTCGCCGCGAGGTACCCCATCAGCGTGGGGGAGTCGAAGCCGTAGGCCTCCGGCACCCACACCTGGTCGAGCCCCGCCCGCTCCAGCGCGGAGACGGCGTCGGCGGCCCGTCGCGGGTTGCCGTCGTACATCAGCTGGGTGGCGAGCAACATCTCGTCATCGTGGCTCGTCGCTCTCACAGTGGCAAGGACGGTGGACCGGCGTCAGCGACGCAGCCGGTCCAGGATCCGCTGGGCGCGCGGCGAGGGGTGCCAGAACTGCGTCGGTCGTCCACCGTCGCCGTCGTCGTCGGCGCGGAACCGGGACGAGACGACGAGGAACGTGCGGCAGACGCCGACGAGGGCGACGACGTCACCCCGGGGAGTCCGGCCGACGATGTCCTGCCAGTACCACTCCGGCGAGTCGCCGCACACGTCCGCGCCGAAGTCGTCCTCCTGGCGGCTGTTCAGCGCCACGTCGTCGAGCAGGACGGCGAGGTCGCGACGACCGACGGGTACGGCGTCGCGCCAGGGCGGGACGTCGTCGGCGTCCGGACGCCAGCAGGAGACGGCAGCCTCCATCTCGACCGGGTGCCCGAGGAACGACAGGGCATGGCCGTCCGTGGGCGCCGGGCAGCCCGGCAAGCCCTGCCGGCCGGGCGGCGGCGAGGCCGTCTCGCGCTGCCGCGCGACCGCGTCGAGGAAGGACGCGAGCACGACGTCGGCACCGGAGCGCCGGCCGTCGCCGGTCTCGAGGAACGCGCACCCGCCGGTGTTCCCCCGCACGGACGCCGCGCGGTCGCCGGGGAAGGTGAGGACGAGCTCGTACGCCGGACCCGCGTCGGCCGTGCACGCCGCGTCCGTCGGCACCGGCGCGGCCGAGACGAGCGCCTCGGCGACCGCACCGGCGTCGAGCAGCACCTCGGGGGGCGGTGTCCAGGCGACCACCCGGGTCTTGACGGCGCACAGGCGCGCCGACACCGGCTCCTCCGCCAGCGGGAGCGCCGGCACGCGCCGGACGTCGGCGTCGCAGGTCGGCTCGCCGTCGACGGCGTACGACGCGTCGAGCGGTGGCGCGGCCGGGGCCGGCTCCGACCCGCCCCCGGAGCAGCCCGTGGCGGCCAGGAGCACGGACGCGACGAGCACTGCGACCGCCCTCGTCCTCGCCATGCCTGAGGATCGCCTGCGGGAGGCGCCCAGGAGAAGGGCCGACACCCAACCGTGACCAGGTCGGCGCGTGCCGCGCGGACCTCGGGGTCAGCGGGCCTCAGCCCTCGACGTACGACTCCCCGCCGAGCACCGCAGAGACGGCCGACGAGCGGGCGTCCTGTTCCAACAGGGTCGCGGTGACGAACTCGGCGGCGTAGCGCTCGAAGGTCCGGCCCTGTCGCAGCATCGCGTGCCGCCCGCCGGGGATCGCGATGTAGCCGACCCGGCCGGTCCGCGAGAGACGGCGAGCCACCTCGGCCGACCGACCGGCGGGAGCCACGCGGTCGTCGGTGCCGTGGACGATCAGCGCCTGCCGGCCGCCGAGATCGACGCCGTCGGTCGGGTAGACCCACGGGTTGAGCGCCACGATGCTGCGGACGGCCGGCTGGTCCGCGGACAGCAGGGCCGCGCGCCCACCGAGCGAGTGCCCCACGAGGGCGACCGGAGGCAGCTGTCCGCCGCGCTCCCGTTCGAGCTCGGTGAGTGCCCAGGTGACGTCCATGACCGGCGTGCTGCGCGCGTCCCAGCCGCGGTGGGAGTTGAGGAGCCGGTGGACGGCGAGGCGTCCTCGGCCTGCCCGGGCGATCGCCCGGGCGACCGGGATCATCCGCAGCACCGACAGCTGGGCCGGGCTCACGGCCATGGCCTCACCGCGGCTCGCTCCACCGTGGAGCACCAGCACCACGCCGTCGGGGTCCCGGGGCGTGTGCACCGGGACCAGCCGGGCGTTCGCCACTCGCTCAGCCTCGCGCCCGCGCGAGCAGGCCCTCGAGGACGTTCTCGGGACGCTGCTGCTCGCCCGCGTGGGAGGAGACCACGACCAGCGCGCCGGTGAGGGCCGGGATGACCCACTGCAGCACCGTGAGCTGGCGCTGCGCGTTGGCGACCTGCTTCGGCGTGCCAGCGGCGGGTTCGGTCCCGGACGCGGCGGGGACCTCGGTCTGCTGCGACACGCGCTGGCCCAACGAGCGGCTGTAGGCGGTCGCGCCGAGCGCGGCCACCGTCAGCCCGGTCTTGAGCGCGACCGTCCTCGCGACGCCCCGCTGGGTGGACACTCGGCCGAGGTCGGTGCTGAGCATGCCGATGCTGCCCAGCACGTGGGCGCCGATCGCGGCGGCGTTCACGGGGGTCCAGCGGTCCCAGCCGACGTTGGCGACGGCGCCGACCTTGCTGGGGGAGTCCGCCTCCGCGGCAGCAGCGTTGAGGGCGGTCGCGTTGGCGAGGGTGCCGCCGAACCACGCGGCGAGGCCGAGGTCGTGGAGCGAGCGGGACAGGGTGTGCTCGGACATGGGTGATCCTCCAGGTGAAGCGGTCAGGGGGCACTGAGGTACCCGCGGTCCGGCCCCACGACTCCCGGCGTCACCCCTCGGGACGGGTCACCGGCCGAGGCCCGCGACGACCTCGGCGCCCGGCAGGTCGGCGAGCAACGCGCCCGGGAGCAGCAGCTTCGACCGCCGTACCCCGCTGCCCAGCACGACGACCTCCTCCGCCAGCAGGGCGTCGTGCACCAGGATCCGCCACCCGTCCGGCAGGCCGATCGGCGTGATGCCGCCGTGCTCCATCCCCGTCTCGGCGACGGCGCGGTCCATCGGCAGGAACGAGGCCTTGCGGACGTCCAGCATCCGCTTGACCAGCGAGTTGACGTCGGCGCGGGTGTCGGCGCGCACCACGCAGGCCGCCACCCGCTCCTCGCCGGCCCGGGCGCCCGCCACCACCACGCAGTTGCCGCTCGCGGTCAGCGGGATGTCGTACGCCTCGGTCATCGCCGCGGTGTCGGCGAGCCCCGGGTCGATCTCGACGACCGCCACCTCCTCCGCGTGGGACCAGGACCCGAGGGCCGCCGCCACCGGGGCGGCGACGAGCTCGGGACTGCTCGTCGCGGGCAGGGAGGTCAGGGCGGGGAAGCCGGGCAGCGTCACCCCGTCATCATCCGGCATTCACCAAGAGGGCCCCGGCGCGCCGCCCGGCGGCGCGACGGTGTGGGCATGACGGAGACCCGCACCCACGTCGGCCCGCAGTCCCCGACGGCGACCCCGACCCGCGGCCTGACGCCCAGCCTGGTGGTCACGCCGGCCGTCGTCGCCCACCGGGGCGCGAGCGGGCACCGTCCCGAGCACACCCTGGCGGCCTACCGCACGGCGATCCGGATGGGCGCCGACGACATCGAGCTCGACCTCGTCGCCACCCGCGACGGCGTCCTCGTCGCACGCCACGACGCCGAGCTGAGCGCCACCACGGACGTCGCCGACAGGCCCGACCTCGCCCACCGGCGCACGACGCGGACGATCGACGGTGCCACCCAGCACGGTTGGTTCGTCCAGGACCTGACCCTCGCCGAGGTCAAGACCCTCACCGCCCGGGAGCGGATGCCGCTGACCCGCCCGCACAGCGCCCTCCACGACGGCGCCGAGGGCGTGCCGACGTTCGACGAGGTGCTGGCGATGGTCGGCGCCGAGTCCGCCCGTCGCGGCCGGACCGTCGGGGTGATGGTCGAGCTCAAGCACGCCGCCCACCACGACCGCATCGGGCTGCCGCTGGACGACCCGCTGCTCCGCGACCTCGCCCGGCACGGCCTGGACCACCCGTGGGCGCGCGTCACCCTGATGGCGTTCGAGACCGCGATCCTGCGCCGCCTGGCGGACCGGACGCGGCTGCCGATCGTCCAGCTGCTCGACCTGCCGCACCAGCGACCGGCCGACCTCGTCGAGGCGGGGGATCCCCGGACGTACGGCGACCTCGTGACGCCCGCCGGCCTGGCCGGCATCGACGAGTACGCCGACGGCATCGGGCCCCACAAGTCGCTGGTGCTGCCCCGGGACGCCGACGGCCGCATCGGCGAGCCGTCCACCCTGGTGCGCGACGCCCACCGGGCCTGGCTCACCGTGCACGCCTGGACCGTCCGCGCCGAGAACCGGTTCCTGCCCGCCAACCTCCGCCTCGGCACCGGCCCCGACGCCGCGGGCGACATGGCGGCCGAGGTCGCGGCGCTGCTCGACGCGGGCGTCGACGGCGTGATCACCGACCACCCCGAGCTCGCCCTGGCCGTGCGCCGGCAGTCCGTCGCCGCGGGCGCGGGCCTGCTCGCCGCAGCCGGACGCTGAACCGTCACGACGCGTTCACGGTGACGTCGGCGCCGCGCCGCACCTGCTCGGTCAACTGACGTCATGACCTCACGGAAGACCTTCGCAGCCGCCGTCGCGGCCACCGTCCTCAGCGTCGTCGGCACCGTCGTGACCACCGACCCGGCCGCCGCCGCCGCTCCGGCCCCCTCCGCCGCCCGCACCGAGGCACCGGCCGCCGGGCCGATCGTCATCGGGCACCGCGGCGCCTCGGGCTACCGGCCCGAGCACACGATCGCCGCCTACGAGCTCGCCATCGAGCAGGGCGCCGACTACATCGAGCCCGACCTCGTCTCCACCAGGGACGGGGTGCTGGTCGCCCGCCACGAGAACGAGATCAGCGGCACCACGGACGTCGCCGACCGCCCCGAGTTCGCCGACCGCCGGACCACCAAGGTCATCGACGGGCGGCCGGTGACCGGCTGGTTCACCGAGGACTTCACCTACAAGGAGCTGCGCACCCTGCGCGCGGAGGAGCGGCTGCCGCAGGTCCGCCCCGACAACACGGCGTACGACGGCCAGGAGCGCATCCCCACCTTCGACGAGGTCCTCAAGCTGGCCCGTCGCGCCGGGGTCGGCGTCTACCCGGAGACCAAGCACCCCACCTACTTCGACTCGATCGGCCTGTCGATGGAGGAGCCGCTCGTCGCGGTCCTGCGCAAGCGCCACTGGGACGACGCCGACGACCCGGTCATCATCCAGTCGTTCGAGACCGCCAACCTGCGCGACCTCGACACCATGGTCGACGTCCCGCTGGCCCAGCTCGTCGACGGCAGCGGCCGGCCGTACGACCTGGTCGTCGCCGGCGACCCGCGCACCTACTCCGACCTCGTCACGCCCGCGGGACTGGCCTGGATCGCGACGTACGCCGACGGCGTCGGCGTCCACAAGGACCGGGTCCTGCCGCGCACCGCCGGGGCCACCACCACGCCGAGCACGGTCGTCCGCGACGCGCACGCGGAGGGCCTCGTGGTCCACGTGTGGACGCTGCGCCGGGAGAACCAGTTCATGGCCACGAACTTCCGTCGCGGCACCGACCCCAACGCCCCCGGCGACCTCGCGGCCGAGGCCAGGGCGTTCCGTGACGCCGGGGTCGACGGGATCTTCACCGACCACCCCGACCTCGTCGTGGAGGCGCTGGCCGCCGGCTGAGCGACTCCTGCGCGAACGCCCAGGGGCGCCCCACCCGACAGGTGGGGCGCCCCTGACGCGTCACCTCCGGGAGGGCAGGACGGTCGCGGCCAGCCCGACGGCACCGGCGACCAGCCACGGGATCGGCCACAGCCACCGGTCGTCGTCGCCGTCGACCACGTCGCCGACCACCAGCGCCCACACGACCAGGAAGCCCGCGAAGGCGACGCCCATCACGAGCTGCGTGATGTTGACCGGGTGCCGGCCCTCCGCCAGTGTCCCCCGGCGCTGCTCCGGGTCGAGGGGGCCGGTCATCGGCTCGTCGTAGGCGCCCGCCTCGTAGGCGCCCACCTCGTACGCACTCGCGCCGACGGTGCTCGTCCGGTCTGTTCCGGCCTTGTTGGTGCCGGTCTCGCCGGAGCCGGTCTCGCCGGAGCCGGCGGGATCGTAGATGCTGCTCATCGCACTGCCTCGGTCTCTCGGACGACGACCTCGCCGACGCCCAGGTCGATGGTGATGTCCAGCTCCGGCGCACCTGCGCCGCCGTCGAGGAACCCTTCCTGCGTGACACCCAGCCCGTCCGCCCGCCTCTCGAAGAGCCGGGCGTCGCCGACGCCGACGTCGGCGGTCACCTCCACGTCCATTCCGGCCGGGACGACGACCTCGATCCGGCCGACGCCCCCGTCGATCCGGATGTCGCGCCCGTCGAGCCCGTCGACGTCCTCGACGCCGGAGAGGTCCACGACCAGCTCGCCCTTGTCGAGCTCGTAGTAGCCGGAGACGTCACCCGGCTCGACGGGGGTGCTGCGCAGGCTCTCCTCCTCCCACGACGACGCCGTCGCGGAGATGCCGGTGGCCGCGGCCGCGATCACGCCGAGGAGGATCAGTCCGCCCGCGCGTCCCCAGAACGCACCGACCAGCAGCATCACGGTGGTCACCCCCAGGGCCAGCGCGGGGTAGGCGCTGGGCACGACGTCCGCGCCGGCGCCGTCGACGACGCCCAGGACCCCCTCGGCCAGCGCGATGAGCGCCAGCGTGAACCAGAGGAGGACCGGTCCCCGCTTGCGCCGGCTGCGCGGGCGTGGCTGGCGGGCGTAGCCGACATGGGTCACCGGCGGCGGGACGTCGCCGTAGGACGTGGCGTCGTACGCCGCGCCGTGGACGGGCGGCAGGTGGGCCGCCGCGCCGGTGTACGGCGAGCTCGACCGGTTGCGGTTGACCAGCCACAGCACCGCGAGGGCGACCACGGCCACGGGCCACGGGAACCAGAAGGCGCCCGCCCAGTCACCGACCGCGGCGAGCAGCGCGAGGGCGCCGACACCCCAGAGGCCCAGCGCCCGGCTGCGCTCGTCCAGGCCGAGCGGCTGGTCGCCGGTGCCCTCCTCGGGCACCAGCGCCCAGGCGCCGGCGTACGCCAGCAGGCCGGCGCCGCCGAAGAAGACCGCGACGACGAAGGCGACCCGGATCAGGATGGGGTCGACGTCGAGGTGGCGGGCGAGGCCACCGGCCACACCGCCGACGTGGCGGTCGGTGACGCTGCGACGCAGGCGTCCGAGGTCCTTGACCTGCTCCCGGGTGACGCGGGGCCCCTGCGACGGCTCACCGGGGCCCTCGCCGGACGGCGGGCGCTCGGTGGTGGGTGGTGCGGAGTTGTCCATGCCCCAACTCTGCGGCTCGGCGAGCCGTGCCGCCATCGGGGACAGCCCTGATCCCTGACGGCGGGAGAGCCCCGTCCCTCAGGGTCCGGTCGGGGTCACTCCTCATGGTCGCGGCCGTTGCCGCCTGCGACGATGGAGCCACGATGCGTCCGACACCCCAGCCCTCGCCGTACGGAGCGGGCGTCCGCTCCGACGAGCCGCGGCGCGCCTACCGCGACCTCGGTGCGCCCATCGCGGGCGGCGTGGCGGGCGGCCTGGCACGCCACCTCGCCTTCCCGGTGCTGTGGGTGCGGGTCTTCTTCGTGGCCACGGCCCTCCTCGGCGGGTTCGGCCTCATGCTCTACGCCGCCCTGTGGATGTTCCTGCCGGGCGAGCGTCAGTTCGAGGTCTCCGCCCCCGGCCTGGAGAGCGCCTCGCGCACCGGCATGCGTCCCGGCCGCCGCACCCGCCGGATCGTCGACGCGGGCCCGGCGATCGCGCTCGGGGCCCTGCTGTTCGGGGTCGTGCTCGGGCTCCAGGGGGTCCTCGGCCAGGGGGCGCTCTTCTGGCCGGTCGTGCTGGGGATCGCCGGCATCGCGCTGCTCTGGCGCCAGGCCGACGAGACCCAGCGGGAGCGGTGGCTGGACTCGACCGGGCGCGTCGATCCCTTCCGCGCGGTCTTCGGCGCCGGCGGCTGGGCGGCGTACGCCCGGGTGGTGGCGGGGCTCGGGCTGGTCGTGGCGGCGCTGGTCGTCTTCGCGGTCGCCGCCGGGCCGCTCACGTTCGCTCCTCCCGTGGTGGTCGCGGGTCTCCTCGGCGTCCTCGGCCTCGCGATCGTCGTCGGTCCGTGGGCCAAGCGGCTCATCGACGACCTCGGGGCCGAGCGGGCCGAGCGCGTCCGCACCCAGGAGCGGGCCGACATGGCCGCCCACCTCCACGACTCGGTGCTGCAGACCCTGGCGCTGATCCAGAAGAACGCCCACGACGCGACGACGGTGGCGAGGCTGGCCCGCTCCCAGGAGCGGGACCTGCGCCAGTGGCTGTTCACCACCGACCCCGCAGACGCCACGACGCTCGCCGGGGCGCTCACGGCGATGGTGGGGGAGGTCGAGGCCCTGCACCCCGTCCTCGTCGACGTCGTCACCGTCGGCGACTGCCCCCTCGGCGACGCCGTACGCCCGGTCGCGCTCGCGACCCGGGAGGCCGTGGTCAACGCGGCCAAGCACGCCGAGGTGACCCGGGTCGACGTCTACGCCGAGGTGACCCCGGGCGCCGTCGAGGTGTTCGTCCGCGACCGCGGCGCGGGCTTCGACCCCGCGGCCGTGGCGGCGGACCGCCAAGGAGTCCGGAGCAGCATCGTCGACCGGATGCACCGCCACGGGGGACGCGCCGAGATCCGGTCCGCGCCCGGCGAGGGCACCGAGGTCAGACTGCACCTGCCGCTGCACCAGGAGGAGACCCCATGACCGAGCCCGCACCCGCCCCGACCGGACCCGCCCGCCCCGTGCGGGTCGTGCTGGTCGACGACCACGCGATGTTCCGCGGCGGGGTGCGCGGCGAGCTCGCCACCACCGGCGCCGGTGTCGTCGAGGTGGTGGGGGAGGCGGCCGACGCCGACGCCGCGATCGCGGTCATCCACGAGCTGCGCCCCGACGTCGTCCTGCTCGACGTGCACCTCCCCGGCGGTGGAGGGGTCGAGGTGATGCGCCGACAGCCGCACGCCGACGCGTGCTACCTCGCGCTCTCGGTCTCCGACGCCGCCGAGGACGTCATCGGCACGATCCGTGCCGGCGCGCGGGGCTACGTCACCAAGACCATCACCGGACCCGAGCTGGTCGACGCCATCGTCCGCGTCGCGGGCGGCGACGCGGTGTTCTCCCCGCGACTGGCCGGGTTCGTGCTCGACGCCTTCGCCGGCTCCATCGACGTGTCCGCCGTGGACGAGGACCTCGACCGGCTGACCGAGCGGGAGCGCGAGGTGATGCGGCTGATCGCCCGGGGCTACGCCTACAAGGAGGTCGCCAAGGAGCTCTTCATCTCGGTGAAGACCGTCGAGACCCACATGTCGTCGGTGCTGCGCAAGCTCCAGCTGTCCTCCCGGCACGAGCTGACGAGGTGGGCGAGCGACCGCAGGCTCCTGTAGGGAGTGTGCCGAGAATGCGGCCAGCGACCGCAGGCTCCTCTAGGCGGTGCCGAGAATGCGGCCAGCGACCGCAGGCTCCTGTAGGGAGTGTGCCCCCGCCCGGGTGTGGCTCGATTGACAACGGGACCGCGAAGCGGTTCGGTCGAGTCACCACCCCCTCCCGGATCGAGGCACGATCGTGTCCCACAGCGCTCCCTCCGTCGACAGCGACCTGGATGACAAGGAGGGCAGCCTCAAGAGGTCCATCACCGGCAAGCAGCTGTTCTTCTACACGCTCGGCGACGTGCTGGGGTCCGGCATCTACGTCCTCATCGGGCTCGTCGCCGCCGCAGTCGGTGGCGCGTTCTGGATCGCCTTCGCCGCCGGCGTCGCGGTCGCGGCCATCACCGGTACGGCGTACGCCGAGCTCGTCACGAAGTACCCGCAGGCCGCCGGCTCCTCGCTCTACGTCCAGAAGGCGTTCGGCAACAAGGCGCTGACCTTCCTGATCACGGTGTCGTTCCTCGCCGCGAGCTTCGCGGCCAGCGGCTCGCTGGCGGCCGGCTTCGCGTCGTACTTCGGCGAGCTGTGGAGTGCCCCGCCCGCCCTGCTGGTCTCGCTGGTCTTCGTCGCGCTGCTGGTGGTCGTCAACTACATCGGCATCACCGAGTCGGTGGTGATGAACATGGTGATGACCTTCGTCGAGCTGAGCGGCCTGATCATCGTGATGATCATCGCGATCTACTACGTCGCCCAGGGCAAGGCCGACTTCGGGACGCTCACCGACATCAGCGTCTCGGGCAACCCGGGGCTCGCGGTCCTCGCCGGGGTCGCGCTGTCCTTCTTCGCGATGACCGGGTTCGAGAACACCGCCAACGTGGCGGAGGAGACCATCGACCCCCACAAGTCGTTCCCGCGCTCCCTCGTCGGCGGCATGATCGTGGCCGGCGTCGTCTACGTGCTGGTCTCGGTGGCGGCCGCCCTCACGGTGCCGGTCGACCAGCTGGCGGGCTCCGAGGTGGCGCTGCTCGAGGTGGTCAAGCAGGGCATCCTGCCGATCTCCACGGACTTCATGGTCACGCTCTTCACGATCATCGCCCTCGTCGCGATCACCAACACCACCCTCGTCACGCTGGTGACCCAGCCGCGCATCCTCTACGGCATGGCCCGGGAGGACGTCGTCCCGGGCGTCTTCGCCAAGGTGCACTCGAGCCGGCGGAGCCCGTGGGTCGGGCTGCTCTTCAGCGGCCTGGTGGTCGGCGCGCTGCTCATCACCGGCACGCTCGTCACCCAGGCCGGCGGCAAGCTCGACCTCGTCGAGCGGCTGGCCCTGGTGACGGTGGTCTTCCTGCTCGCGATCTACGCGCTCGTCATCGTCACGTGCCTCAAGCTGCGGGGGCGCGACGAGGACGAGCGGGCCTACCGGGCCAAGACGCCGCTCCTCGTGCTGGGCCTGGTCGGCAACCTCGCGATCCTCTTCTACGTGATCTACGACGACCCGAGCTCGCTGATCTGGTGCGCCGGCCTGCTCGCGGTCGGCGGGGTGCTCTACCTCGCCGAGCAGCTCTTCGGCGGCCGGTCCAAGCCCCGTCCCGGCACCGCCTCGCAGACCCCCAAGGGAGACCACTGATGCACGTCATCGTCGCCACCGACGGCTCCAAGCAGTCCCTGGCCGCCGCCAAGCACCTGAAGTCGTTCGCCGACCCGGCCCGCATCACCGACATCTCGGTGGTGGCCGTGATCCGTCCGTTGGCCGCTGTGGCCTTCGCCGACGAGCTGTCCGTGTCCGAGCACAAGGCATCCTGGGAGTCCTTGTCGTTCCGCGAGGCGGCCGAGAACGCCGTGTCCACGATCGCGCAGGTGTTCCAGGGGTGGGGGCCGAAGGTGCACCAGCGGGTGCGCTCGGGCTCGCCGGCCAACGAGATCATCAAGGCCGCCAAGCAGTACGACGCCGGGCTGGTCGTGGTCGCCGCCGGCGGCCGTGGTCTGAGCGAGAGCGTGCTCGTCGGCAGCACCGCCCAGCGGGTCCAGCACTACGCACCGTGCCCCGTGATGGTCGTGCGACCCCGACCCCGGGCGAAGAAGAAGGCCGCGAAGTCCTGAGGCGGCCGCGCCGCTAGTCTTCGCGCATGGAGACCCTGCGCCTCGTCCTGCTGTTCCTGCACCTCCTGGGCTTCGCCGCGCTCTTCGGTGGTCTCGTGGTGCAGGCCCGGGACTCGGAGAAGTCGGTCAACGCCGCCATGCGCGACGGTGTCGGTACGGCGTTCCTGGCCGGACTGCTACTCGTGGGGGTGCTGGAGGCTGGTGACGGCGACGTCAACCACACCAAGATCGGGGTCAAGTTCGCCATCGGTCTGGTGCTGCTGGTGCTGGTCATGGCCAACACCCGCAAGCCGCGGATCCCGCAGGGGTTGTGGGCCGGCCTCCTGCTCCTGAGCGCGGCCAACGTCGCGGTGGCAGTCTTCTGGTCACCCGCCCACACCGGCTGATCGGTGTCGGCTCCGGCCCGTAGGCTGGAGGGGAGATGAGCACCCCCGACCTGATTCCCGGCCTCGCGCACGTCACCTCGTCGCAGGAGACCCGCAGCACCCGCAGCGGGCCGACCCCCGATGAGCTGCTCGAGGGGCTCAACGACCCGCAGCGAGCGGCCGTCGTGCACGTCGGTGCCCCGCTCCTGGTCGTCGCCGGCGCCGGCTCGGGCAAGACCCGGGTGCTCACCCGGCGGATCGCCTGGCTCATCACCGAGCGTCGGGCGCACCCAGGCTCCATCCTGGCGATCACCTTCACCAACAAGGCCGCCGCGGAGATGAAGGAGCGGGTCGAGGAGCTCGTCGGCAAGCGCGCCCGGATCATGTGGGTCTCCACCTTCCACTCGGCGTGCGTGCGCATCCTCCGCAAGGAGATCACCGCCCTCGACCTCGGCGGCACGACCTACAAGTCCAACTTCTCCATCTACGACGCCGCCGACTCCAAGCGCCTGATGACGCTGGTCCTCAAGGACCTCGACCTCGATCCCAAGCGCTACCAGCCCGGCGCCGTCCTGCACTGGGTGAGCGACCAGAAGAACGAGCTGCGCGACCCCGAGGAGGCCGTCAAGGACGCACGCAACGGCTTCGAGGAGGCCTACGCGGCGGCGTACACGAACTACCAGCGCCGGCTGCGCGAGGCCAACGCCCTCGACTTCGACGACCTGATCATGACGACCGTGCGCCTGTTCCAGACGCTGCCCGACGTGAGGGAGAACTACCGCCGCCGGTTCCGGCACGTCCTGGTCGACGAGTACCAGGACACCAACCACGCGCAGTACGCCTTGATCCACCAGCTCTGCGGCCAGGACCTCGAGGCGGGGAGACCCCTCGACGACACACCCAGCGAGCTGATGGTGGTGGGCGACGCCGACCAGTCGATCTACGCGTTCCGCGGCGCCAACATCCGCAACATCATGGACTTCGAGAAGGACTTCCCGGACGCGACGTCCATCCTGCTCGAGCAGAACTACCGGTCGACCCAGACGATCCTCTCGGCCGCCAACTCGGTCATCAAGAACAACGCCGCGCGACTCGACAAGCGGTTGTGGTCCGATGCCGGCGACGGCGAGCGGATCGTGGGCTACGTCGCCGACGACGAGCACGACGAGGCGCGCTTCGTCTCCGAGGAGATCGACAAGCTCGTCGACACCGGTGGCACCAAGGCCTCCGACGTCGCGGTGTTCTACCGCACCAACGCGCAGTCGCGGGTCTTCGAGGAGGTGTTCATCCGCACCGGTCAGCCCTACAAGGTGGTGGGGGGTGTGCGGTTCTACGAGCGCCGCGAGGTGCGCGACGCCCTGGCCTACCTCCGGATGCTGGTCAACCCGGCCGACGAGATCTCGCTGAGACGTGTGCTCAACACACCGAAGCGGGGCATCGGTGACCGCGCCGAGGCGTGCGTGCAGGCGCTGGCCGAGCGTGAGCGGATCACCTTCTGGGAGGCCCTCCTCATCGCGGACCGGGCGCCGGGGCTGGCGACCCGGTCGCTCAAGAACATCCAGGGCTTCGTCGCGCTCATCCAGGAGCTCCAGTCGATGGTCGCGGCCGACGAGCGGCCCGACGTCATCCTCGAGTCCGTGCTCGAACGCTCCGGCTACCTCGCCGAGCTCGAGGCCAGCGACGACCCCCAGGACGCCACCCGCGTCGAGAACCTCGCCGAGCTGGTCGCGGTCGCCCGCGAGTTCTCCGACGACCCCCAGCCGGGTCCGTCCGCGGACCCGGCGAACCCCGACGACACCGTCTCGGGCACGGTGGTCCCGGGACTCGGCGACTTCCTGGAACGCGTGGCGCTGGTCGCCGACTCCGACCAGATCCCGGACGCCCCCGACGGTGAGAGCGCCGGCGTGGTCACCCTGATGACCCTGCACACCGCCAAGGGCCTCGAGTTCCCGGTGGTCTTCCTGACCGGGCTCGAGTACGGT
>CADCUM010000073.1 GCA_902805885.1 uncultured Nocardioides sp.
TGGAGAGCAGCACTCCGTGGGCACCCTCGATGGAGGCCTCGAGGAGCGGTGAGGAGACCGCCATCTCGGCCGCCTGCACGGCACGGTCCTCACCGCGGGCCGAGCCGATGCCCATCAGGGCGGACCCGGCGTTGGCCATGACCGACTTCACGTCGGCGAAGTCGAGGTTGATCAGGCCCGGGGTGGTGATCAGGTCGGTGATGCCCGAGACACCCTGCAGCAGGACCTGGTCAGCCTGCTTGAAGGCGTCGAGGACGGAGACGTTGCGGTCGCTGATCGACAGCAGCCGGTCGTTGGGGATGACGATGAGGGTGTCGACCTCTTCGCGGAGCTGGCTGATGCCCTCCTCCGCGGCGTTGGCCCGGCGACGTCCCTCGAAGGCGAAGGGCCGGGTGACGACGCCGATGGTCAGGGCGCCCAGGGAGCGGGCGATCCGGGCCACGACCGGGGCGCCACCGGTGCCGGTGCCGCCGCCCTCGCCCGCGGTCACGAACACCATGTCGGCGCCCTTGATGACCTCTTCGATCTCGTCGGCGTGGTCCTCGGCCGCGCGCGTGCCCACGTCGGGGTTGGCACCGGCACCGAGTCCGCGGGTGAGCTCACGGCCGATGTCGAGCTTGACGTCGGCGTCGCTCATGAGCAGGGCCTGGGCGTCGGTGTTGATCGCGATGAACTCGACACCCTTGAGGCCGACGTCGATCATGCGGTTCACGGCGTTCACGCCGCCTCCACCGATACCCACGACCTTGATGATCGCCAGGTAGTTCTGTGCTGCTGCCATGGCTGCAGGCCTCTCGTTGCTAGGGGGTCGCTCGGCGCTGGGCCGAGTGGTGTCCAGGATCTGGTGGTGTTCGGGGAAGTCGTTCGGCTGTCATGCCCTCTCCCTCAGGGCCGCGGAACTCTAACGGTCAGCCTGAGGGTTATAGTTATGTCAACCTCGCGTTGAAGACGACCATAGGCACGCCTCGGCGACAGGTCGGGCAGACACGCCGACGTGAGACCCGCGGCGCGGAGATTCCTTCTCAGCCCGCGAGCGTCGTCGGGCTGCCGGGCACGCTGACGTCGTAGACCTGTGCCTGCTGCACGTCGAGCAGCCTGGCCAGGACGGTCGCCTTGAGGGCGCTCTCGTCCGCGCTCCCCCACAGCACCTCGCGGCCGTCGCGCAGCACCAGGGTGATCTGGTCGATGGTCTGCACCTCGACGTGGTCCACGCGCGCGACCAGGTCGCTCGGCAGCGCCGAGACCACGCCGGCCGCCTCCTTGAGGGCGTCGGTACCGGTGGACGTCTGCGGTTGGACGCGTGGCAGGCCCGGCGGCGCTGCGGCGTACCGACGAAAGACGATGCCCTCGGCGTCCAGCCCGCGGATCGTGCCGCCCAGCTCCACCACCGCGACGGCGACCCGCTCGGTCACGGTGATGAGCACCGTATCCGGCCAGGACCGGGTGACCTCGGCGTCGACGACCTCGGACAGGGTCTCGACCCGCCGCGCGGCGTCGACGAGGTCGACCGTCGCGAGCTGCTCACCCTCGGGCACGGCGGCGATCCGGGTGATGCGCTCGTCCGAGAGCAGCGTGTTGCCGCCGACCTCCACCGTGGCGACCGACAGGGTCGCGGAGAAGAGGACGAGCCACAGGGCCGTGGCGACGGCAGCGATCAGTGCGACGCCCGCGACGACGTACTTCCAGCGCATCCAGCGACGAGCCCACTGCCGTCGGGCGAAGCGCTGACGGGTGATCCGCCCGGCACGCTGGTGCGAGGACTCGGGCGCGCGGGTGGCAGTCATCGCAGCCCCTGGAGCAGCGCGAGGACCTGCGGTCCCAGCCGGGTGACGCTGCCGGCCCCGAGGGTCAGGATGACGTCGCCGGCGCGAGCGCGGCGCACGAGCTCGCGCGGCACCGCGTCGAAGTCCGCGACGTAGGCCACGTGATCGGGCGGCAGGGGGACGGCGTCGGCGACCAGCGCCCCGGTCACGGCAGGGTCGGCGTCCTCGCGCGCGAGGTAGACGTCGAGGACCACCACCTCGTCGGCGGCCCCGAGCGCCTGACCCATCTGTGGTCCGAGGGCGCGCGTGCGCGAGACGAGGTGGGGCTGGAACGCGACGACCAGTCGCCCGTCGCCGACGATCGAACGAGCAGCCTGGAGGTCCCCGGCGATCTCGACGTGGTGGTGGGCGTAGGAGTCGTAGACGCGGATCCCGCCGACCTCGCCCTTGAGCTCCATGCGGCGACCTGTCCCGGTGTAGGACTCGAGCCCCGAGGCGAGGTCCGGGAAGGCGAAGCCCAACCGCAGCCCGACGGCCAGGGCCGCAGCGGCGTCCAGGACGTAGTGGTGACCTGGGATACGGAGCCGCATCTCCCCCAGCTCGACGCCGTCGTGCAGGACGCGCGTGGTGGAGGTGGAGCCGTCGAAGGCGATGTCGACGAGCCGGAGGTCGCAGGCGGCCCCGACCCCGACGGTGATCACCTCGAGCCCGCCGGCCCGCGCCCGGTCCGCGAGCGCGGCTGCGCCGGGGTCGTCGAGGCAGCACACCAGGAACCCGTCGCGGTCGATCGTGGTGGCGAACTCGTCGAAGGCGGCGTGGTAGGCCTCCGCGGTGCCCCAGTTGTCGAGGTGGTCGGGCTCGACGTTGGTGACGACCGCCGCGTGCGGCCGGTAGACGAGGAAGGCGCCATCGGACTCGTCGGCCTCGGCGACGAAGAGGTCGCCCGTTCCGGCGTGGGCGTTGCGACCGGTGGCCGTCAGCACCCCTCCCACGGCGTAGGTCGGGTCCGCGCCCGCCGCCAGGAGCGCGTTGGTCAACAGCCCCGTGGTGGTCGTCTTGCCGTGGGTGCCGGCCACCGCGACCACGCGCAGCCCGGTCATCGTGGCGGCCAGCCCGGCCGAGCGCGGCAGCAGCCGGAGCCCGCGGCGCCGTGCTTCCGCCACCTCAGGGTTGTCGTCGCGGGCAGCGGTCGTGACCACGACCGTGTCGCCCTCGCCGAGGTCACCGAGGTGCTCGGCGGCATACCCGAGGTGGCAGGTCACGCCCAGCTCTCGCAGTGCGGGCAGGAACGGCGTGTCCTGGTCGTCGGAACCCGAGACCTCGATGCCGTTGGCCGCCATGATCCGCGCGATCGCGGAGAGCCCGGCTCCGCCGATGCCGATGAAGTGCACGCGGCCGAGCTGGTCGGCGGGGAGCAGCACGTCCGGGACGGGCAGCTTCATCGGGCCACGTCCATGATGATCCTGGCCAGTGTGTCGTCGGCGTCGCGCGGCACCAGCGCCGCCGCAGCGGACCCCATGGCCACCAGCCGGTCCGCGTCGGTGGCCAGCTCCGGGATCGTCGCGGCCACCCACTCGGTGGTGAGGGCCTCGTCGGCCACCATCAGCGCTCCCCCGGCCTCGACGACCGAACGCGCGTTGAGCGCCTGCTCCCCGTTGCCGATGGGGAGCGGCACGAACACCGCGGGCAGGCCCACGGCAGCGGCCTCGGTCACGCTGGAGGCGCCGGAGCGGCACAGCACCAGGTCGGCGGCGGCGTAGGCGAGGTCCATCCGGTCGACGAAGTGGACGACGACGTAGGGCACACCGGCGGGCTCCGGCGAAGCCTCGCCCTTCGGGCCGACCACGTGGAGCACCTGCACGCCCGCGGCGGCCAGCGCCGGTGCAGCGGCGGCGATCGACTCGTTGAGTCGACGGGCGCCCTGGGAGCCGCCGGTCACCAACAGGGTCGGCCGGTCCTTCTCGAGGCCGAAGAACGCCCGTGCCTCCTCGCGCAGCGCCGCGCGGTCGAGGGTGGAGATCATCCGGCGGATCGGCAGCCCGACGAGCTCGGCCCTGCGGAGCGGCGTCCCGGGAAAGCTGACCGCCACCCGGGTCGCCATTCGGGCGCCGACCTTGTTGGCCAGCCCGGGCAGCGCGTTCTGCTCGTGGACGACCAGCGGCAGGCGACGACGACGGGCCGCGAGGTAGGCCGGCATCGAGACGTAGCCGCCGTAGCCGACGACCACGTCGGGTCGGACCCGGTCGAAGACCTCGAGCGTGGTGCGTACGGCGCCGCGCAGGCGTGCAGGCACCTGGAGGAGCTCGACGGAGGGCTTGCGCGGCAGGGGCACCGGCGCGATCAGCTCGAGGCGGTAGCCGGCCGCGGGGACGACGGTGTTCTCCAGGCCACGAGGGGTGCCGAGACAGGTGATCTCGACGCCGGGGTCGAGCCGGCGCAACGCATCGGCGGTGGCGATCAGGGGCGAGGTGTGGCCGGCGGTGCCGCCGCCGGCGAGCAGGATGCGCATGTCAGGAGTCCTAACGACCGGCGGAGAGCCCGGCGGAGCGGTTGCGACGGCGGGCGGCGAGGGCCTGCGCAGCCTCCGGCTCGCGACGGGCGAACCCGACGAGGATGCCCAGGGCCACCAGGGACGGCAGCAGCGCCGATCCACCGTAGGACACCAACGGCAGGGGGATCCCGATCACCGGCAGGACGGCGAGCACCATGCCGACGTTGATCATCATCTGGCCGATGAGCCAGACGACGATCCCGAAGGACATGTAGCGCACGAAGGGATCGGCCGTGCGCATCGCGATGCGCAGAGCGGCGAACGCGATCGTGAAGAACAGCCCGACGATGAGCAGGGTGCCCACCAGTCCCAGCTCCTCGCCGAGGACGGCGAAGATGAAGTCGGTGTGTGCTTCTGGCAGGTCGCCCCACTTCTGGGTCGACGCGCCGATCCCCTGGCCGAACCACCCGCCGGTCGACAGGGCGTACAAGCCGTGGGCGGGCTGCCACCCCGTGTTGTGGTAGTCCTTGAACGGATCGGCGAAGGTCGTGATGCGCGAGAGTCGCTCGTTGTCCATGGCGGCCAGGAACACCGCGACGGCGCCGATGATCGCCAGGCAGACGATGAACAGCCTGGCGGGCGCACCGACCACCCACAGCATGCCCAGCAGGATGGCGAAGAGCACCAGGGCCGTGCCGAGGTCACGGCCCGCCACCACGAGCCCGGTGGCCAGCAGCATCCCGGGCACGACGGGGATCATCACGTGGTGCACGCTGCCGAGCCGGCGCTCCTTGCGGGCGTAGACGTTGGCCGCCCACAGGATCAGGCCGAGCTTGGCGATCTCGGAGGGCTGGATGGCGAGCGGCCCGACCGCCAGCCAGTTCTGGTTGCCGTTGCGCTCGACCCCGAGGAAGGCGGTCAGCAGCAGCAGCGTCAGCGACACGACGTAGGCCGGCCACGCGAGTCGGCGCACCCAGGTGATCGACAGCCTGGAGGCGATGAAGGCACACGGCAGCCCGATGACGACCCACATCAGCTGCCGCTTCACCACGGCGTAGGAGTCGTCGTAGTAACGGAAGCTGTAGACGCTCGAGGAGCTGAGGACCATGATCAGCCCGACGGTGAGCAGGAGGCCCGACGCACCGAGCAGCAGGTAGTAGGAGGAGAGCGGCCGGTCCAGGGCGTCCCGCAGGGCGGCCCAGCTCCCCGTGACGGACGAGAGGTTCGGGCGTCGGGGCGACGGCGGCGCCGAGGTCTGCGACGGGTCCTGGGTCGGGGCCTGGGGCGTCGTGGTCGCCATACGGGTCCCTCCTCGTCAGTCGTCGATCAGGTGCTCGGGCCAGCCAGCCGACGGTGCACCGCGGCGGCGAACTCGTCACCTCGGGCGCCGTAGTTGGCGAACATGTCCATGGACGCACATCCCGGCGCCAGCAGCACCGTGTCCCCCGGCTGGGCGAGACGTGCGGCCGCGTCGACGACGCCTTCCATGGCTTGTCCAGTCTCGCTGTCACCGATCTGGATGACAGGCACATCGGGCGCGTGTCGCGAAAGGGCCTCGGCGATGACGTGGCGGTCGCGCCCGAGCAGGACGACACCGCGCAGCCGACCTCGGACGGCCTGGACGAGGTCGTCGAAGCGTGCGCCCTTGGCGAGCCCGCCCGCCACCCAGACCACCGGGTCGAAGGCCTGCAGGGAGCTCATCGCCGCGTGCGGGTTGGTGGCCTTGCTGTCGTCGACCCAGGTGATCTCGTGGGCCCGGGCGACGTGGGCGATCCGGTGGCCGTCGGGCCGGAAGGTGCGCAGACCCTCGCGGACCGCCTCCTGCGAGACGCCGTGCGATCGCGCCAGGGCAGCCGCGGCCAGCGCGTTGGCGACGAAGTGGGGCGCGGGCGAGGCGAGGTCCGCCAGGGTGCACAGCTCGGCAGCGCTGTCGGACCGCTGCTCGATGAACGCCCGGTCGGCGAGGATGTCGTCGACGAGGCCCACCATGCCGACGCCGGGCATCCCGAGGGTGAAGCCGATCGCCCGGGCGCCCTCGACGACGTCGGCGTCCTCCACGAGCCGTTGGGTCTGCGGGTCCGCCACGTTGTAGACACACGC
>CADCUM010000074.1 GCA_902805885.1 uncultured Nocardioides sp.
CTTCCGCTTCGAGCCACGCGGGAAGCGCCGGATCCACCAGAAGCCCGACACCCGGCACGTCACCGCCTGCCACCCGTGGCTCGAGGCCGAGCTGGAGGCCGTGCAGCCGCGCGTCGTGGTGGCGATGGGTGCCACCGGAGCGCGGGCCGTCTTCGGCAAGGCGATGAGGATCGGCGAGTCCCGCGGGCAGGTGCTCGAGCTGTCCGGCGACCGCTCGGCGATCGTGACCTCACACCCCTCGGCGGTGCTGCGGCTCCGCGGCAAGGACGGGTACGACGAGGCGTTCGTTGCGCTCGTCGAGGACCTGCGGCTGGCGGCGCCGTACGTCTGACCCTCAGCATCGCCTCAGGCGCGGCTGGCACAGTGGGACCGTGCCCGACAGCCTGCCCCGCGTCCTGGTCGTCGACGACGACCGGGCGGTGCGCGACTCCCTGCGCCGGTCGCTGGAGTTCAACGGGTACGACGTCGCGCTGGCGTGCGACGGGGCGGAGGCGCTGGCCACCGTGGGCGCCGTGCACCCCGACGTCGTCGTGATGGACGTGATGATGCCGCGCCTCGACGGGATCGAGGCGACCCGCGCGCTGCGGGCCGCCGGCAACGACGTACCCGTCCTCGTGCTGACCGCCCGCGACGCCGTCGGGGACCGGGTCGAGGGACTCGACGCCGGCGCCGACGACTACCTCACCAAGCCGTTCGCCCTCGAGGAGCTGCTGGCGCGGCTGCGCGCGCTCCTGCGCCGGGTCGTGCCGGCCGACGGCAGCGACGCGGAGGTGCTGTCCTTCGCCGACCTGACGATGGACGTCGCGAGCCGCGACGTACGACGCGGAGCGCGGTCGATCGAGCTGACCCGCACCGAGTTCTCCCTGCTCGAGATGTTCCTCCGGCGGCCGCGCCGGGTGCTCGAGCGCTCCTTCATCCTCGAGGAGGTCTGGGGCTACGACTTCCCCACGACCGCCAACTCCCTCGAGGTGTACGTCGGCTACCTCCGCCGCAAGACCGAGGCCGAGGGCGAGTCCCGGCTGATCCAGACCGTCCGCGGCGTGGGCTACGTCCTCAAGGAGGGCTGAGTGGGCAGCAGCCAGGCGTCGTGGCCGGGCGACGGGCGGTGGCGCTACCGGCGCTCGCTCGCCTCGCGCGTCGCGGTGCTGACGGCGCTGACCCTCGGCGCGTCGATCGCGATCATGGCGCTCACGGCGTTCGTCGTGATGCGCCAGCAGCTGCACGACTCGCTCGACGACTCGCTGCTCGACCGCGCGCACAAGGCCGCCTCCTTCACCACCCTGTCCGAGGTCGCGGCCCAGGGCGCGCCGTCGTGGATGCTGGGGGCCGCCGACGTGCGGATCGTCTTCCTGACCCGCAACGGGCCGGCCACCCGGGACAACATCGACCTGCCCCTGGGGGGACCCGAGCACGACGTGAGGGACGGGCGCTCCGAGTCCTCCGTGCGCACCTTGACCACCGGCGAGGGTGAGCGGTTCCGGGTGGCGACCGTGCCGGCCGGCACCGGCCTGGCGCTGGTCCTCGCCCAGCCGCTCGCTCCCACGGAGCGGACCTTGGAGAAGCTGGGCACCGTGCTGCTCGTCTTCGGCCTCCTGGGGGTGCTCACCGCACTGCTGGCCGGGTGGGCGGTGGCGGCCAACGGCCTGCGCCCCGTGCGTCGCCTCACCTCCTCCGTCGAGCGCATCGCGGTCACCGAGGACCTGACGCCGCTGAACGTGGAGGGAGACGACGAGGTGGCCCGCCTGGCGACGGCGTTCAACCAGATGCTGCTCGCCCTCGGCGCCTCGCGCGACCGGCAGCGCCGCCTCGTGGCCGACGCCAGCCACGAGCTGCGCACCCCGCTCACCTCGCTGCGCACCAACATCGACCTGCTCCAGCAGACGATGCGACAGTCGGCGGACGCCCCCACGCTGCCCGCCGAGGCGCGCCTGGAGCTGCTCGACGACGTGCGGGCGCAGATCGAGGAGCTCAGCGCGCTCGTCGGCGACCTGGTCGAGCTGGCGCGCGACGAGCCGCCCTCGTCGGTGGTCACCCACGTCGAGCTCGCCGACGTCGTCGAGCGGGCCGTGACGCGCGTACGCCGCCGCGCCCCGCTCGCCGCCTTCGACGTCGAGCTCGAGCCGTGGACCGTGCTCGGCGACGACCGCAGCCTCGAGCGCGCCGTCACCAACCTGCTCGACAACGCCGCCAAGTGGAGCCCCGTCGAGGGGACCATCGCCGTCCGCCTGGCCGGGGGCGTGCTGACGATCGACGACATGGGCCCCGGCGTGGCCGAGGCCGACCGCCCCCACGTCTTCGACCGGTTCTGGCGCTCCGACGAGTCACGGGCCATGCCGGGCTCCGGGCTCGGGCTGGCGATCGTGAGCCAGGTCGTCGGTCGACACGGCGGCACGGTCACCGTGGCCGACGCCCCGGGCGGCGGCGCGCGGTTCACGGTGTCGCTGCCCGGGGCGGCCGACGAGCGCGCGGGGGCGGGCGCGGGCAGGCGCGAGCCGGCCGTGGAGGCCCCGGACATCCGGTGACCCTCCTGGTTCGTGTTCGAAGCACGGGTCACGACGCAGGAGGCTCGGTCACGAGGGTCGGTCGAAGACCTGCAGCAGCCGCTCGGCCTTCCAGCCCGCCTCGGCCCAATCCTCCGTCACGTCGCTGCGAACCGTGATGCCACCGCCGGTGCCGAGCTGCCAGTGCCCGTCGCCCGCGGTGAGCAACGAGCGGATCACCACGCCGAGGTCGGCGGGACCGTCGCCGCTGATCCAGCCGAACGCGCCGGCGTACGCCCCGCGCGGCGTCGTCTCCACCTCCGCGACGATCTCCATCGTGCGCCGCTTGGGGGCACCGGTCATCGAGCCGGCGGGGAAGAGCGCCCGCAGCGCACCCACCGTCGTCACGTCGTCGCGGAGCCGGCCGCGGACCGTCGAGACCAGCTGGTGCACCGACTCGTAGGACTCCACCTCCATCAGCGCCGGCACCTCGACGGAGCCCGGCTCGCACACCATGGACAGGTCGTTGCGGAGCAGGTCGACGACCATGAGGTTCTCCGCGCGTGTCTTCGGGTCGGCGGCGAGCCGGTCCCGCAGCACGAGGTCCTCCTCCGCCGTCGCGCCGCGTGGCGTGGTCCCCTTGATCGGCTTGGTCTCGAGGTGCCCGTCCTCGGTCACGAGGGCGTAGCGCTCGGGCGAGCTCGACAGCAGCCACGCGCGGGCGCCGTCGACGTCGTGCTGGAGGAAGCCGGCGTACGGCGCCGGGTTGAGCTCGCGGAGCCGGAGGTACGCCGCCGCCGGCGGGAGGTCGGACTCGAGGCCCACGCGGTGGGTGAGGTTGACCTCGTAGGAGTTGCCGGCGTGGAGGTGCTCCTGGACGCGGTCGAACGCGGCGGCGTACCAGCTCGGTGCCGGCTGAGGACCCGCACTGGGTGGGCGAGTCCTGCACGTAGTGGGGGTTGCAACCCCCACTACGTGACGAAGTCCCCGCACGTGCGGGGACTCCTGCAGGGGATGGTCGAACGACCGCACGTGCGAGGCCCGCATCCACACGGCGTCGGGCAGCCCGGACCCGACGGCGGCGGGCAGGTCGGGGCGGGCGGCGTAGCCGAGGTAGCCGAACCACTGCTCCCCCGGACGCACGGCCTCCTCCAGCGCGGCGAAGACGTCCGTGCCGACCTCGGTGGCGCGGCCGGAGGCGTGCCGGGTCACCACCTCGGAGGCTGCGTCGTACGTCAGCGACGGGGCGTCGTCGTCGAGCCAGCCGATGATCGAGCGCCGGCCCGACCACTCGCGCGCGCCACCGCCGTCGAGCCAGAAGCAGCGGGGGTGCTCGGCGGCGACGGACTCGAAGAAGGCCACGGGGTCCGTCACGAGCGGGACCCCAGGAAGTTCGCGACCAGGGCGGCGCCGTGCTCCGACAGCACCGACTCGGGGTGGAACTGCACGCCCTCCAGCGGGAGCGACGTGTGCCGCACGCCCATCAGCCGGCTGCGCCCGTCCGGCTCCGGCCCCACGCAGGTCGCGGTGACCTCGAGGCAGTCGGGGAGGTCGCCGGCGGTCAGCGAGTGGTACCGCACGGCCGCGAAGTCCTGCGGGAGCCCCGCGAAGACACCGCGCCCGTCGTGCGCGATCAGCGCCACGTCGCCGTGGGCCGGGACGTCGCGGTCGACCGTCCCGCCGTACGCCGTCACCAGACCCTGCATGCCCAGGCAGACGCCCAGCACCGGCCGGGTCCCGGCGAGCAGCACCTCGCGGCCGACACCGAAGTCCCGCGGGTCGCCGGGGTGGCCGGGGCCGGGCGAGAGGACGACGTGGGAGTGGCGCAGGACCTCGCCGGGCTCGACCTCGTCGTGCTGGACCACCCGCGGCAGCACGCCGGTGACGCCGGCCACGAGGTGGACGAGGTTCCACGTGTAGGAGTCGTGGTGGTCCACCACGATCACGTCCGGCGTCACGGAGCGAGGCTAGACGAGACCGACGGAGTCCTCAGCGGGCCAGGTCGCGGCAGGACTGCGGCACGCGCTGGTCGCCGGTCTGCCGGCAGCCGTCGAACCCCTTCAGCCTCGCCAGCAGCCCCCGCACCTCGGCGCGGTGCCGGGGAGCCGCGAAGGCGTTCCGCTTCTCGAAGCGGTCGCGCTGGTAGCTGTAGAACTCATAGCCCCACGACTCCTTCCTCCGCCGCGGGTCGAGGTCGAACCGGACCAGCAGGCCACTGCGCGAGCGGACCGCGGTGTAGGAGGGGATCCGCTCCATCTCGGTGCCGCCGAACGCGGCGTCGGGGTCGTTGCCGGTCAGCGTCTGCTGGGTGTGCTCGAAGAAGGCGTGCCGGCGGCGGACCAGGCCGCGGTCGCCGAAGGTCGGGACCAGCGACGTGCCGGAGCGGTACGCCGCCGGCTTCAGCCCGGCGAGCTCCTCGAACGTCGGAGCCAGGTCGATGTTGCTCGTCACCTCCCGGCGCGTCCCCGGCACCACGCCCGGGCCCACGACCAGCAGCGGGACGCGCACGTCGGTGTCGTACGGCGTGCCCTTGCCGCGTCCCATGCCGAGCTGTCCGAGGTGGAAGCCGTTGTCGGAGGTCAGCACGACGTAGGTGTCGTCACCGACGGTGCGCAGGACCCGGGAGACGAGCCGGTCGACGGACTGCGCCATCCGGGCCCGGTCGCGGAGGTCGCGGACGGCGTCGGCGGCGGACAGCCCGCCGGCGGTGTTCCACGCCCGGGCGGGCGTGCCGTCACGACGGCGCGGGCGGTTGTCCCGCCGGTCGTCGCCGAACCCCGGGAGGTCCGCCGCGGTGAGCCTGCCGCAGGCCACGCGCCCGCAGCTGCGCTCGCCCTCGCGGTCGCGGAACATCGGCGGGAAGAGCGGGTCGCCCGGGTAGTGGCCCTCGGGGTTCGTCCGGTTGTGCGGCGCGTAGGCCGCGACCTGCAGGAGGTACGGCGTGCCGCCGGCCTCGCGGTCGCGGATGAAGTCGAGCGCCAGGTCCTCGATCACCGTCCCGGCGTAGGCCGCGTCCTTCTCCGCAGCGGACGCGCTGGCGGGCGGGGCCGGGTGGTCGCGGATCGTCAGCCGGCCGTCGTCGAGCTCGGTGCTGGCGAAGCCCCAGCCGTCGTACGCCGACCCGAAGACCACGTTGAAGTCCGACCAGCCCGGCGGAACGGGCGGGAGGGCGCGGCCCGGCACCCACTCGTACTCGTTGAGGTACTTGCCGACGAACCCCGTCGCGTAGCCGGCGTCCTGGAGACGCACGTTGAACGAGCGCTCGAGGTTGCCCCCGGCCGCGAAGGCCGGCCAGCCGCCGAGCGAGGAGCGCCCCTCGTTGGAGGTGTTGGTCCGGACCCCGGTCTGGTGGGGGTACTGCCCGGTGAAGAGGCTGGCCCGCGACACGCAGCACAGCGAGTCGGTGACGAACGCGTGGCTGTAGCTCGCCCCGGTCCGGCGCATCACCTGGGGGGTGCGCATCGTCTGGACGAGGTCGAGGGAGAGGTCGTCGACGACGACCAGGACGATGTTGGGCCGGGCCGCACGGGCGGCCGCCGGCAGCCCTCGGACCCCGGCCGCCGTGGCGCCCGGCGTGTCCTGCGTCGCCCGGCCCGGCCCCGGCGTGCCTGCCGCTGCGGCTGCCGCTCCGCCGGCCGTGACGGCCAGCAGGCACAGGCCGGCGAGCGCTCCTCGCAGATGTCGCACGTGTCCCCCGTCGTTCGTGTCGCTGCCACCACGTTCTCTCATGGTGACGTCCCACAGCCCGTTCCGGTTGCCGAACCCGGCAACCCTAGTCGTCCACCGATCCACTCGACGTCAGCGCACGATCAGGCCGAGGACCCGGACGCGAGCAGGTCGCGCACGGCGGCGTGCAGCAGGTCGTAGCCGTTCTCGGTGAGGATCGACTCCGCGTGGAACTGGATCCCCCGGTAGTGGGGCCCGGCCACGGTGTGCACGTCGCCGTTCTCCGCGTCGCGCTCCACGCTCACCCCCGCAGGCAGCTCGTCGCCGTCGCCCACCCGGCCGACGAAGGTGTTGTAGAACCCGACCCGCTCGGTCCGGCCGCCGAGACGGACCGGGGACTGGGTGCCCTGGAA
The DNA here is from genome assembly GCA_902805885.1 of uncultured Nocardioides sp. GTDB lineage: Bacteria > Actinomycetota > Actinomycetes > Propionibacteriales > Nocardioidaceae > Nocardioides. The sequence goes on from CADCUM010000074.1 coordinate 6,560, forward strand.
GACGATGTCCTTGTAGGCCAGCGGGATGCCGAGACGGTCGCAGAGCGTCTGGTGGCCGAGGCAGACGGCCAGGAACGGCTGCTCGCCCACCAGCAGCCGGTCGACCGCCCGCCGGAACGTCGCGATCTTCGGGTGGTCCCCCTCGCGCGGGTCGCCCGGGCCCGGGCCCACGACCACCAGGTCGGCCCCGTCGAACGCGTCGGGCGTCCAGTCCTCGTGGCGCACGACGCGCGAGGACATCCCGAGCACGCCGAGCACGTGGCGCAGCATGTTCACGAAGTCGTCCTCGCCGTGGAGGATGACCGCCTCCTTCCCCGCGAGGGAGGGGTCGGCCGGCTCACCCGCCTGGTCGGTGGTCCAGAAGCGGGAGAGCCGCTGGTTGCGCGAGCCCAGCGCGAGGACGACGTCCTCGTCGCGCGCGAGCTCCGCGACGGCCGCGCCGTCGCTCGCCGCGGCCGGCACGAGCCCGAACGCGCTGAGGATTCCGCCGGCCTTGGCGTGCGTCTCGGCGACCTCGTACGACGCCTCCGAGTCGCGGACCAGCGTGGCGCCGGCCGTCACCTTGAGGTTGCCCGCCACGTCGACGTCGGCCGTGCGGATCAGGATGGGGCTGTCCATCGTCGGCGTGCCGTCGGTGTCGCGGCCGAAGAGCGCGAGCGCGGCGCCGTAGTAGCCCCGACCCTCGGTCTCGTACGTCGCGATCAGCCGGCAGGCGTTCTCCACCGGGGCACCCGTCACCGTGGCGGCGTACATCGTGTCGCGGAGGATCTCGCGGTGGTCGCGGTCGCTGCGACCGGCGAGGAGGTACTCCGTGTGGACGAGGTGGGTCATCGGCTTGAGGAACGGACCCAGCACCTGCCCGCCCTCCGCGCAGACGTCGCACATCATCTTGAGCTCCTCGTCGACGACCATGAAGAGCTCGTAGATCTCCTTCTCGTCGGCGAGGAAGTCGAGCAGCCGCGCCTTCAGGTCATCCTCCGCTGGTCGGGGAAGGCGCTCTGCGCCTGTCACGAGACCCGGGTCGCTCGGCGGCCGGACCCGGAACGTGCCGGAGATCGGGTTCATCCGCACGTCGCCGGAGCGGACGCTGACGTGCCGCTCCGGGCTGGCGCCGATGAGGAAGCGCTCGCCGGTGAAGACGCAGAACGTCCAGTAGGCGCCGCGCTCGCGCTCGAGCAGCCGCCGGAACACGGTCAGCGCACGGTCGGCGTCCCAGTCGGCGACGACCGCGCGGTAGTGACGCCCGATGACGAGGTTCGCCCCCTCGCCCTGGCCGATCTCCTCGCGGATGACCCGGTCGACGATCTCGCCGTACGACGCGTCGTCGAGGGCGAAGCCGCCGCGGTCGGCGAACTCCACGGGCACGTCGGGCAGCGCCGCGAGCAGGTCGTCCACCGCGACCTCGTGCTCGGCCTCGATGTCGATGACCGTCAGCGGCGCACCGTCGTCGATGGCGGCGAAGCCCCGCTCGCGCACCTGCCGGAACGGCACGACCGCCAGCCGGTCGGCGCTGCGGCCGGGCTCGGGCACGCCGCTCTCGAGCGGGATGTCGAGCAGGCTCTCGACCTGGCGGGGGGTGCCGCCGACCAGCCCGGCGGTGGGTGCGGCCTTGCGCCGGATCACCGCCCACGCGCCGTGCCCCTGGAGCTGCTCCAGGAGGTCACGGACGGCAGGCTGCTGGGTCATGGTCGCACCCTAGGCGCTGCGTCCACCGGCCCGGTCACCGTCCCAACCACCGTCCCCACCACCGTCCCAGCGGCCGCCGCACCCTGGACGTGGCCGCCCGGGCGCACCGGCCCGAGCTCAGTCGAGCTGGGTCGCGATCCACTCCTGCAGGCGCGCGACGCCGTCGCGCAGCGACCACCGCGGGCTCCAGTCCAGCTGGGCCGTCGTGTCGTCCACCGCGCACGACGCGTGGCGCACGTCGCCGTCGCGGTACTGGCCCGTGACGTGCGGCTCGGGTGCGGAGTGGTAGCGCGCGATCTCCCGCGCCAGGTCGCCGATGGTCGTGCGGACGCCGCTGCCGACGTCGGCGGTGCGGACCCGGTCGACCGGCGGCTGGGCCGTCGCCGCGACCAGCGCGCTCACGACGTCGTCGATGTAGACGAAGTCGCGCGTGATCTCGCCGTCCTCGTAGAGCGGGATCGACCGTCCCTCCCGTGCGAGCCGGGAGAACAGCGACACGATGCCCGTGTAGGGGTTGGACAGCGACTGGCGCGGCCCGTAGACGTTCTGGAGCCGCAGCACCGACAGCCTGGTGTCGTGGGACCCGGTCCACGCGGCCAGGATCTGCTCCTGGGCCAGCTTCGTGGCGCCGTAGACGTTGATCGGGTGGGGATGCGTCCCGGCGACCGAGTTGGGCACGTGCTCCGCGTCCGTGCCGTGGTCCCACCGTCCCGCCTCGAGCTGGGCGTGCGTGCGCAGCCCCGGCTGGAAGGTCGTCCCGTCGGGACGGCGCCACACCCCCTCCCCGTAGACCGCGCGCGAGCTCGTCAGCACGAAGTGGCCCGGGACGTGACCGGCCCGGGTGCACGCGTCGAGGAGCTGGGTCGTCCCCACGACGTTGACCATCCCGTGACGGGTGCTCTCCGACAGCGACTGGGCGGTGCCCGTCTCCGCCGCCAGGTGGATGACGACGTCGGGGCGGACGTCGGCCAGGACGTCGTCGAGGTCCTCGGCCACGGTGACGTCGCCGATGCGGAGGTCCACCGCGGCGGCCAGGTCGGCGGGGGGGCGTGAGCCCGGGTGGACCTGGGGGTGGAGGTTGTCCAGGACCACCCACTGCTCCGCCCGGTCGGCCAGCCGTTCGGCGAGGGTCGACCCGATGAAGCCGGCGCCGCCGGTGACGAGCACCCGGCCGAGCGGCTCGCGACCGCCGGGGACCGCGGGTGGCACGTCTGCGTCGTCTGCTGGAAGCACAGGGCATGCTAGCCAGCGGTCGGGGGCGGAGCTCAGCTGATCGTCGTCAGCAGCTGCGTCGCGCGGGTGAGCACGACGTACAGCGTGGACCGGCCGGTGGCCGACTCGTCCTCGATCTCCTGCGGCCGGACGACCACGACGGCGTCGAACTCCAGGCCCTTGGTGTCCAGGCCGGTGAGGACGACCACGCGGTCCTCCCCGCTGGGCGCGACCCTCGAGTCGACCGCCGCCCGAGCGCCGGGTGCGTCCTGGGCGCGCTCGGGCCACGAGGCGAGCCAGGCGTTCACCTCGGAGCGACGGGCCGCCGGTACGACGATGCCGACGGTGCCGGAGACGCGGTCGGCGACCTCCGCGACCGCCGCGCCGGTCGCCGACTCGAGGTCGTGGTCTCGTGACGGGCGCTGAGCGCCCTCCTCGACCAGCGACAGATCGACGACGCGCGGCTCCTCCCCGGTGCGCCGTACGGCATCGGGGAGGTCGGCGTCCAGCCCGACGCGGCGGGCGTAGTCGGCGGCGAAGGCGTAGATCTCGGCGGAGTTGCGGTAGTTCGTGGAGAGGTGGAACTCGTGGACGTCCTTGCCCTCGAGCGCGGCCGCCCGGGCCTCCGCGGCCTCGGCCGCGTCGGGCCACGAGGACTGCGCCGGGTCGCCCACGATGGTCCAGCTGGCCGTGCGGCCCCGGCGGCCGACCATCCGCCACTGCATCGGGGTGAGGTCCTGGGCCTCGTCGATGAGCACGTGGGCGTAGGTGTCGTCCTCGATGCGGTGGCTCGGCGGAGCCCAGGCGCGGCCGGAGGGGGCGTACTCCCGCTCTGCGGCGGTGGTCAGCTCCTGCAGGTCGATCCCGCCCTCGAGCAGGCCGGTCTCGTCGAGGTCGCGCTCGTCGTCGGTGCGCTGCGGCACGTCGCCGAGGGCGTAGCGGAGCTCGTCGAGCAGCGGGACGTCCTGGATGGAGAGGTCATGGATGGAGAGGTCACTGCCCCACGACTTCACGAGCAAGCGCTGCTCCTCGGCGCTCAGCACGCCCTCCGCGACCCGGGAGAGGAGCTCGGGCTCGCGCAGCCACCCGAGCACCGTCCTGGCTTCGAGCGGCGGCCACCACGCGGTGGCGAACTCCACGAAGCCGGCGTGGGAGAGCATCTCGTCGTCGAACGCCTCCCGGCCCCGCTCGCGCCCGCGCTCGCCCTTGACCTGGCGCCACATGGCGTCGAGCAGGGTCGGCGCGACGCGCGGGAGCTGGCGGTTGCGCCGGCCCTGCGACATCAGCTGGCGACGGAGCCGGCCGAGGAGCTGCGGGTCGAGGACGATGGTGTCGTCGCGCCAGAAGATGCGGAAGCTCGTGGGGCTGCCCGGCGCCTGCTGGCGCGCCGTGCGACGCATGACCTCGGCCATCCGGGCGCCGCCCTTGACGTCGGCGACGGCGGGCTCGTCGTGTCGGCTCGCGCGCACGCCGCTGACGACCTCGCCGAGGGAGCGCAGGGCGACCGCGGTCTCCCCGAGGCTCGGCAGGACACGCTCGATGTAGCGCATGAAGACCCCGCTCGGCCCGACGACGAGCACGCCGCCGGTCTCGTAGCGGCGGCGGTCGGAGTAGAGCAGGAAGGCCGCGCGGTGGAGCGCGACGACCGTCTTGCCGGTGCCGGGGCCGCCGGAGATCGCCACGACGCCCTTGCCGGGTGCCCGGATCGCCTTGTCCTGCTCGGCCTGGATGGTGGCCACGATCGAGTGCATCGAGCGGTCACGGGCCCGTGACAGCTGGGCCATCAGCGCACCCTCGCCGACGATCGGGAGGTCGGTCTCGGCGGAGTCGTCGAGGAGCTCGTCCTCGACCCCCACCACGGTGCGGTGGGCCGAGCGAAGCACGCGGCGCCGTACGACGCCCTGCGGCTCGGCCGCGGTGGCCTGGTAGAAGACGCCGGCGGCAGGGGCGCGCCAGTCGATCAGCAGGACGTCGCGGTCGGCGTCGCGGACGCCGATGCGACCGATGTAGCGCGGCTGCGCGTCGATGGAGGGGTCGAGGTCGAGCCGTCCGAACACCAGGCCCTCGTGGGCCGCGTCGAGCTGGGCGATCCGCTTGGCGGCCTGGAAGACCATCGCGTCGCGCTCCACCAGCCCGCCCTCGTGTCCGAGCCGGCCACGGCTGTGGCCCTCGCGAGCCAGGGCCTGGGCGTTGCGGGCCGAGGCCTCGAGCTGGACGTAGACCTCGTCGACGTACGCCTGCTCCGCCGCGATCTCGCGCGCCTCGAGCTCGTCGCTCACCACCGCTCCTCGTCCCCCGGTCCTGTCCGACGTCCGCCCCGTCGGGCAGACGGACAAGCGTATATGCGGCGAGGGACACCCACCCACACCGCGCCCCGTCCGCGGACGTTCCCTGCTGCTACTTGCTGCGCTGCAGGAACGCGGTCATCGCGGCGCGCGCCTCGTCGGAGGCGAAGAGGCGCGCGCTGGTGGTGGCCATCTCCTCCCCCAGCGCGTCGATGCGCGCCACGAGGTCGCGGTTGAGGATCCGCTTGGACTCCCGCAGCCCCTGCGGGGCGCCGGTCGCCAGGCTCGCGCAGACCGCGGCCACCTCGTCGTCGAGGGAGTCGGCCGGGACGGCGCGCGTCACCAGGCCGTACGACGCCGCCTCGGCGCCGCCGAACACCTCGCCGCCGAGCGTGGTCAGCGCCGCGGCGCGCGGGTGCATGCGGTGGTGGACGGTGAGGCTGATGATCGCCGCGGCGAGGCCGAGCTTGACCTCGGTGAGGGCGAACGTCGCCTCCTCGGCGCTGATGGCGACGTCGGCCGCGGCGACGATCCCGATGCCCCCGGCGCGGACGGCGCCGAGGTTCTTGGTGACCACCGGCTTGTCCAGGGTGACCACGAGCCGCTGCAGGTCGACGATGCGGCGAGCGCCGACCTCCATCCCCTCGGCCGTCGCCTCCGAGAGGTCAGCGCCGGAGCAGAACACCTTGCCGGCGCTCTCGACCAGCACGACCCGCACCTCCGGGTCGGCGCCGGCCCGCTCGAGGCGCTCGACCAGCTCGGTGACGAGCTGACGGCTCAGCGCGTTGCGGTTGTGCGGCGAGTCGAGGGTGATCGTCGCGACGGCGTCGGCGACCGCGTAGTGGACGAGCTCGGCGGGGGCGTCGGTCATGCGGTCATCCTGCCGCACCTCCTGCACGGCACCGGCCGGCCCCATGTAACGCCGGGTTCCTGCGTGTTCCCCCCGGGTTGCAAGGGGGTGGGTACAGCAACCAACACGGCGTCACACGACCGCCGGACCCGCCTGGCCATCACCCATCCAGGGGCCGTCCCGCTCCGAACCCCTTCCGTGCAGACCTCCACCGAGCACGACCGCGCCACCACCTCCCGTCCCCGCGTACGACGCCTTCGTCACGCGGCGTTCGGCGTGGTCGCGACGCTGCTCGGGCTCGCCGTCGCCCACCTCGTCGCCGCCGTCACCGTCCCCGCGGCCTCCCCGGTGCTCGCGGTCGGCTCGACGGTCATCGACCTGACGCCCACCCCGGTGAAGGAGTGGGCGATCCGGCAGTTCGGGTCCGCGGACAAGCCGATCCTCATCGGCTCGGTGTTCGTGGTCGTGCTGCTGCTCGCCGCCGTCGCCGGCATCATCGCCGCGAGCCGCCGCGTCGTCGGTCTGCTCATGCTGGTCGCGCTGGCCGGCATCGCCGGCGTGCTGGCCGCGCTCCGGCCCGCGGCCGGTCCTCTGGACCTCCTACCTGCCCTGGCCGCCGCACTGGTCGGTGCCACGACGTTGTGGTTCCTGCACCGGCTCGAGGACAGGGCGACAGACGGGCCGTCCGCTGGGACGGACGGTCCGACGCGGCGCGGGGTCGTGCTGGCGGCGGGCGGCCTCGCCGCGGCCGCAGTGGCAGTGGGAGCTCTCGGACGCTGGGTGACGTCGTACCGCCTCAGCGGGACCGATGTCACGCTGCCCGCCGCCGCCGACCCCGCGCCTGCGTTCCCGAAGGGTCTCGAGGAGCAGTACGACGGCATCACCAGGCTCCGCACCCCCAACGCCGACTTCTACCGGGTCGACACCCGGCTGTCCCTGCCGGTGGTGGACGCCGAGAGCTGGTCGCTGACCATCGACGGCGACGTCGACAAGGAGGTCACGCTGACCTTCGACGACCTGGCCGACATGCGGCTCGTCGAGCGCGACATCACGCTCACCTGCGTGTCCAACGAGGTCGGCGGGAAGCTCGTCGGCGGGGCGCGCTGGCTCGGCGTACCCCTCAAGGACGTGCTCGACCGCGCGGGCATCGACTCCACCAAGGCCGACCAGATCCTCTCGACCGACGTCGAGGGCATGACGATCTCGACGCCGCTCGAGGTCGCTCTCGACGGCCGGGACTCGCTCATCGCCATCGGCATGAACGGCGAGCCGCTGCCGCGCGAGCACGGCTTCCCGGTGCGCATGGTCGTCCCCGGCCTCTACGGGTTCGTGAGCGCGTGCAAGTGGATCACCAAGATGACGCTGACGACGTACGACGCCGAGCAGGCCTACTGGACCGAGCGCGACTGGGCGGTCGACGCGCCGATCAAGGTCTCGAGCCGCATCGACATCCCCAAGCCGCTCTCCGAGTCGCCGGCCGGGAAGGTCATCATCGGCGGGATCGCCTGGGCCCAGACCGTCGGCATCGAGAAGGTCGAGGTCCGCATCGACGGCAAGGACTGGCAGGAGGCCAAGCTCGGCCCCGAGGTCGACAAGGACTACTGGCGCCAGTGGTACCTCGAGTGGGACGCCGAGCCGGGCCAGCACTTCGTGGCCTCCCGAGCCACCACCAAGGACGGCACCGTGCAGACCGCGGCCAGGGCGGCCCCGTTCCCCGAGGGCTCCAGCGGGCTGCAGGAGATCGCCGTCATCATCACCTGACCCACGCCTCTCGCGGCACCCGAGCGGTGAGCGAGGCAGGTTCCACGCCCCCGGGAACCTGCCTCGCTCACCGCTCGGGGCCATTTCAGGGGGCACCGCGCGAGCAGCTCGGCATGGTCCGGCAGCTCCCGAGAAGACGCGCAAGTCCCCCCGCCGGACCAATCCGGCACCCCCCCTGCTCCGAACACCCCATGACAGCGGGCCTTCCGGCCCCTTCCCACGAAAGGCACAGTCATGAAGCGCTCGATCCTGAACCGTTCCACCGGCCTCGCGACCCTCGCGCTCACGGCCTCGCTCGCCCTCACCGCCTGCGGCAGCGAGGACAGCGACACCGCTGCCGACGAGACCAGCCCCTCCGAGGAGACCTCCGAGACCGTCGAGACCCCGCCCGAGGAGACCGAGTCCGAGGAGCCCACCGAGTCCGAGTCCGCCGCTTCCGGCGCCGGCGAGGGCACCTTCGGCGAGGGCTGCGCCGCCATCCCGACCGACCCGGCCGACCCGGGCTCGTTCGAGGGCATGGCCACCGAGCCGGTCGCCACCGCCGCGTCGGGCAACCCGCTCCTCAAGACCCTGGTGGCCGCGGTCACCGAGGCCGGCCTGGTCGACACCCTCAACTCGGCCGAGGGCATCACCGTGTTCGCGCCCACCGACGACGCCTTCGCCAAGATCCCCAAGAAGACGATGAAGGGGGTCATGGCCGACAAGAAGCTGCTGACCCAGATCCTCACGCACCACGTCGTGGGCGAGACCCTCACCCCCGAGAACCTGGCCGGCGAGTTCGAGACCCTCGCGGGCGACAAGCTCACGGTCGAGGGCAGCGGCGAGATGTTCACGGCCGACGCCGAGGAGAAGGCCAACGTGATCTGCGGCAACATCCAGACCGCCAACGCCACGGTGTACGTCATCGACACCGTCATGATGCCGCAGATGTGATTGTCCCCCGACTGATGATTCCGCCAGGATCTCTGACGTGGACCACCTGAAGCCCGTACCGGACGGGGAGCCGATCGGCTCCCCGTCCGGGGGCTCTACCCCCGACGCCGGCGACCTCGCCGAGCTCCTCGCCCGTTCCGGGCGGGGCGACGAGACCGCATTCGCTGCCTTCTACGACGCCACCTCCAACCGGGCCTACGGCCTGGCCCTGCGGGTGGTGCGCAACCCGGCACACGCGGAGGAGGTGGCGCAGGAGGCCTACCTCGACGCCTGGCGGAGCAGCAGCAGGTACGACGCCAAGCTCGGCAGCGCCATCGGGTGGCTGCTGACGATCGTGCACCGCAAGGCGGTCGACCGGGTCCGCTCGGTCGAGGCCAGCAGCCGCCGCGACGAGAGCTGGCAGCAACGCACCCGGACCGTCGACCACGACGAGACGGCCGAGGCCGTGGAGTCCTCCCTGGACGCGCAACGCGTCCGCGGGGCCGTGGCCACGCTGACCGCGGTGCAACGAGAGGCCGTGGAGCTCGCCTACTTCGGCGGCTACACGCACACAGAGGTGGCAAAGATGCTCGACGTCCCCGTCGGCACAGCAAAAACCCGTATCCGAGACGGCCTCATCCGTCTCCGCGACTCACTAGGGGTGGGGTCATGAACGACCTCGACGTCCACAAGCTCACCGGTGCGTACGCCACCGATGCCCTCGACGACCTCGAGCGTGCCCGGTTCGAGCAGCACCTCGCCGGCTGCGAGGACTGTCGTGCCGAGGTCACCGAGCTCCGTGAGGCGGCGGCCAGGATGGCGGCGATCACCGAGACCACCCCGCCGGCGTCGCTCCGCAGCTCGGTCCTCGCCGGGATCGCCCAGGTGCGGCCGCTCCCCCCGCTCACCCAGCACCGGTCCGACGACGAGGACGACGACGTCCCGCCCGCCGCGACCCAGGCCGCCCCCGCACGCCCGGACGAGCCCACCCGTCTCGTCCCCGGCACGAGCCGTCGCGGCCTTCGCCGGTGGGCTCCCGCCCTGTTGGTGGCCGCCGTGCTGGCGCTCGTCGCCGGGGTCACCCTGTCCACCTGGCAGCCCTGGGTCTCCGAGGCCGATCGCGTCATCGAGGCGGCCGACGCCGAGAAGGTCTGGGTCGACCTCGGCGACGCCGGGCGCGCCGAGGTCGTGCGGTCGAACTCCCTCGACCGCGCGGTCATCGTGACCGAGGACATGGTCGTGCCCCCGGAGGGTCGGGTCTACCAGCTCTGGTTCCAGCCCGCCGGCACCGACGAGATGGTCCCCGCCGGTCTGATGCCGCGGGACGAGGACAACACCGTCGTGCTCGAGGGCTCGGCGTCCCAGGCCGTCACGGTCGGGATCACGGTCGAGCCCGCGGGCGGATCGGAGAAGCCGACGACGGAGCCCGTCGCGGTGTTCGACCTCACCGAGGCGACGTGACCCCCCAGCCCCGACGCCGGATCGCAGTCATCGGATCCGGCGTCGCTGGCCTGACCGCTGCCCACGTCGCCGCCAAGACGGCCCACGTCACCCTGATCGAGGCGGACGACCGCCTCGGCGGCCACGCCGACACGCACGTCGTACCGACCGCCGAGGGTGAGCTGGCGATCGACACCGGCTTCATCGTCCACAACGAGCGCACCTACCCGACGCTGCTCCGCCTCTTCGCCGAGCTGGGCATCGCGACACAGCCCTCGGAGATGTCGCTCTCGGTGAGCGACCGCGAGACCGGCGTGGAGTACGCCGGCGCGCTGGGGCTCCGCGGGCTCTTCCCGACCCGCGGCTCGGCCGCGTCACCCGCCCACTGGCGGATGCTGGCCGAGATCCCGCGGTTCCACCGGATGGCGAAGCGCCTTCTGCTCGACACCCCGGTCGCGGGCGAGCAGGACCAGACCCTGCGCGAGTTCCTGACCGCCGGCGGGTTCTCGGCCGGCTTCGTGCGCCACTTCATGGAGCCCCTGGTCGCCGCGGTGTGGTCCTGCGACCCCGAGACGTCGCTGGACTACCCCGCCCGCTACCTCTTCACGTTCCTCGAGCACCACGGGATGCTCGGCGTCTTCGGCTCACCGCAGTGGCGGACCGTGACCGGCGGCTCCGCGACGTACGTCGCCGCGGTGGCTCAGCACCTCGACGACGTCCTGCTGGGCACCAAGGTCACCTCCGTCCGGGAGGACGCCCACGGCGTCGACGTCACCGACGGCAACGGTGTCGTGCGGCGCTTCGACGCCGTCGTCGTCGCCACGCACCCCGGCCAGGCCCTGGCCCTGCTCGACGAGCCCACCGCGCTCCAGCGCGAGGTGCTCGAGGCGCTGCCGTACTCCCGCAACACCGCGCTGCTGCACACCGACACCTCCCTGCTGCCCGACGCCCGCGCCGCCCGCTCGTCGTGGAACTTCCGCCGCCCGGCCGCCGGCGAGACGGCCGGAGGGCAGGTGGTGGTGACCTACGACCTGACCCGGCTCATGCGGCTGCCGACCACGAGCCACTACCTCGTCACCCTCGGCGGTGAGGAGCTCGTCGACGAGGCGAGCGTCCTCGACCGGATGGAGTACGAGCACCCGCTCTACACCCCCGCCTCCGTCGCAGCGCAGCGGCGACTCCCGGAGCTCGACACCGACCGGCTGGCCTTCGCCGGCGCCTACCACGGCTGGGGGTTCCACGAGGACGGGGCGCGCTCCGGCCTGGCCGCGGCCACCCGCCTCGGCCTCCCCTGGCCGGCCACCGACGCCACCGACGCCGAGACCGCCAACGCCGAGACCGCCAACGCCGCGACCACCGACACCGCAACCACTGGTGCCGCGTCCCGGACCGTCGGCTCACCCTCGGCGACCGCTCGCGCCGCCGGGGCCCGGCCGGGGCTCTACCGCACCGTCGTCCGGCACACGCGCCGAGCTCCGATGCGTCGCAGCTTCGAGCACTCCTCCCACACCTGGCTCGTCGACCTCGACGACCTCCCCCGGCACGGCCGCCTCGCCGCGGTGCGCGGGACGTGGGAGGCGCGTGACCACCTCGGCTCGCCCGACGCGACCATCCGCGAGAACGTCGAGGCGTTCCTGGCGCGGCACGACGTGACCCTCGGGCGGCGCCCGGGTGCCGGACGCATCCTGATGGCGGCCCACCCCCGCACTCTGGGGCACTGCTTCAACCCGATCAGCGTGTTCTGGTGCTTCGACGACGAGGGGCGGCAGGCCGCCGTCGTCGTCGAGGTCCACAACACCTACGGCGACCGGCACGCCTACCTCGTGCACCCCGACGACCAGGGGCGCGCCACGACACCGAAGGCGATGTACGTCTCGCCCTTCCACGGCGTCGACGGCGACTACGAGATCGCCGTGCCGGTCCCCGGCGAGCGACTCCACGTCGCCGTCACCCTGCGCTCGGACGAGGGACAGCCCTTCAGCGCGTCCCTCACCGGCACCCGCACCGACGACTCCGCCCTGCGCTCGCTGGGCGCGTCGGTCCGCGGGAGCCTGCTCATCCGCGTCCACGGGATCTCCCTGTGGCTGCGCCGACTTCCGGTCAAGCCCCGGCCGGACCACCACCAGGAGGGCGTCAGATGACCGCCACCGCCGATCCCGCGCCCAGCACCTCCGTCCCGGCCCCGGTGCCGGCTGCGACCGTCGCCGAACGGCTGCCCGGCCTCGAGCCCCTGCCCTCCGGACCCCGCACCGCCGTCGGCGCGGGAGTCGCGCGGCGTCTGTTCGTGGCCGCGATGAGCCGCCTCGACGTGACGGTCGAGGACGCCACCACCGGCGAGACGTTCGGCCGCGGCGGGCCCCGCATGGTGGTGCACCGGCCCGACGAGCTCTTCGGCCGGGTCGGACGCGACGGCCTGATCGGCTTCGGCGAGGCGTTCCTCACCGGCGCCTGGGACGCGGACGACCTGGCCGCCTTCCTCACCGTGCCGGCCGCCCGGATGGCCGAGCTGGTGCCTCCGTCGCTCCAGCGCGCCCGGAGCCTGGTCACCCGGCGCATGCCCCAGCACCACCGCAGCACCAAGGACAACAGCCGCGCCAACATCGCGCACCACTACGACCTGTCGAACGCGCTCTTCGAGCTCTTCCTCGACGAGACGATGAGCTATTCCGCCGCACTCTTCGACACCCCCGTCACGACCGGGCACGAGTCCCGCCACCTGGTGGCGGCGGCGCCCGCGACCATGTCAGCACTCGCCACCGACGACGCCGGGCGCCCTGTCCACAGCCCCGACCTCGCCGAGGCGCAGGTCCGCAAGATCGAGCGCCTCCTGGACCGCGCCGAGGTCGGCGAGGGCACCCGTGTGCTGGAGATCGGCACCGGCTGGGGCGAGCTGGCCATCCGCGCCGCCTCCCGCGGCGCGACCGTCCACTCCATCACCCTGTCCCGCGAGCAGCAGGACCTCGCGATCCGGCGCATCGACGAGGCGGGGTTCTCGGAGCGGGCCACGGTCGAGCTGTGCGACTACCGCGACCTGCTCGACGACGACCGGCCGCGGGCGGCGTACGACGCCGTGCTGTCCGTCGAGATGATCGAGGCCGTCGGCCACGAGTTCTGGCGCGACTACTTCCAGGTCATCGACGCCGTGCTGGCTCCCGGCGGGAAGGTCGCGATCCAGGCGATCACGATGCCCCACGACCGGATGCTCGCCACGCGCGGCGGCCACACCTGGATCAACAAGTACGTCTTCCCCGGCGGCTTCCTCCCGTCCACGGAGGCGCTCGACGAGGTCACCCGGGACGCGACGACCCTGCGGGTCGTCGAGCGACTGTCGATGGCCGACCACTACGCCGAGACGCTGCGGCGCTGGGAGGAGCTGTTCCTCGCCCGCGAGGCCGAGGTGGCAGCCCTCGGTGGTGACGAGACGTTCCGCAGGATCTGGCACTTCTACCTGGCCTACTCCCGCGCCGGCTTCGCCTCGGGCTACCTCGACGTCCAGCAACTCCTGCTCACCCGTGAGGACCCGTCGTGACGACCACCGGCACCGGCCCCGTCACCCTGCCCGGCGTCGCCCACCGGCTCGCCGAGGTCGTCCGTCCCTTCATCGGCGGCGACCTGCCGGTGCGCCTCCGCGCCTGGGACGGCTCCGAGACGGGCACCGTCGGCCCGCTGGTCGAGCTCCGCAGCCCCGACGCCCTGCGCCGCCTGCTCTGGCACCCCGGCGAGCTCGGTGCCGCCCAGGCCTACGTGACCGGCGAGCTGGAGCTCCACGAGGACGCCGAGTGGGACCTCGACCGCGCCCTGACCTACGCGTTCGCGGTGGGCCGCGAGCGCGGCGTCGCGGGAGCACGTCGTACGCCGGCGGCACTCGTGCAGGCGCTGCGCACGGCCGCCGGGCTCGGCGTCGTCGGGCGGCCCCCCGCCGCGCCCGCGTCCCAGGCCCGGGTGAGGGGGCGCCTCCACAGCGCCCTCCGCGACCGCCGGGCGATCAGCCACCACTACGACCTGTCGAACGAGTTCTACGAGCTCGTCCTCGACCCCCAGATGGCCTACAGCTGCGCCTACTTCACCGAGCCCGGCATGACCCTCGAGCAGGCCCAGCGGGCCAAGCTCGACCTCGTGTGCACCAAGCTCGGGCTCACCGAGGGCTCGCGGATGCTCGACGTCGGGTGCGGCTGGGGCTCGCTGTCGCTGCACGCGGCGGAGCACTTCGGCGCGCAGGTCACCGGCGTGACGATCGCGGCCGAGCAGAAGCGGTTCATCGACGCTCGGATCGCCGAGCGAGGTCTGACCGGCCGGGTCGAGATCCGGCTCCAGGACTACCGCGAGGTCCCCGAGCGCGACCACTACGACGCCGTCGGCTCGCTGGAGATGGGCGAGCACGTCGGCGAGGGCAACTACCCGACGTACGCCGAGGTGCTCCGCCGCGCCGTCCGGCCGGGCGGCCGCGTGCTGGTGCAGCAGATGTCGCGCACCGGCCGGCACCCCGGCGGCGGGCCGTTCATCGAGTCCTTCATCGCTCCCGACATGCACATGCGCCCCGTCGGCGACACCGTCGCGCACCTCGAGCGCGCCGGCCTCGAGGTGCGCGACGTGCACGCGCTCCGCGAGCACTACGTCGCCACCGTCGCGGGCTGGACCCAGAACCTCGAGCGCCACCGTGACCGGCTCGTCGAGCTGCTCGGCGAGGAGGTGTTCCGCGTCTGGCGGCTCTACCTCGTCGGCGGGTCCATGGCGTTCCGCGATGGCCGGATGGGCGTCGACCAGGTGCTGTGCGTCCGGCCGGGCGCCGACCACGGGCTGCCGGCACGCAGGGACTGGTGAGGTCGGGGTGATCGCCACCCTGCTCCCGGTCGCGGCGATCGCCCTGCTCGCCGCCGCCGTCGTCATGGGGTCGACGGCGGCGGTCAGTCGCCGGGTCGGCCGAGTCACCGTCGTCGACGTCGCCTGGGGCCTGGTCTTCGTGGCCATCGCAGTCGCGGTGGCCGCCTGGCGCCCGGACGCGCACTCGTGGCTGCTGGCCGCGCTCGTCACCGTCTGGGGCGGCCGGCTGTCCTGGCACATCTGGCGCCGGTCCCGCGGGCACGGCGAGGACCCGCGCTACGCCGAGATGCTCGGCGACGCCGGCTGGGGCACCGTCCTGGTCAAGGTCTTCGCCACCCAGGGCATCGTCGCCTGGCTGGTCTCGCTGCCCGTCCAGGTGGCGGGGGCGTACGACGTGCGCTGGTGGCCCGTGGTGTGGGCCGGCGTGGCCGTCTACGCGGTCGGCCTGGCCTTCGAGTCGGTCGGCGACGCCCAGCTCGCGGCGTACAGGCGTCTCCCGCGGGAGGACCGTCCGCCGGTGATGGACCGCGGCCTGTGGGCCTGGACCCGCCACCCCAACTACTTCGGCGACGCCTGCGTGTGGTGGGGCCTGTGGCTGGCCGGGGCGCTCGCGGCGGGATGGCTCCCGGGCCTCCTCACCGTCGTCGCCCCGCTCGCGATGACGCACTTCCTCCGCAACGTCACCGGCGCCGCCCTGCTCGAGCGCAGCATGTCGGGGCGGGACGGCTGGGCGGAGTACGCCGCCCGCACCCCGATGTTCTTCCCCCGGCCGCCGCGGCGCCCACGACGCCCCGCCGGACGGCACGTGGGTCGCCCATAGCCGCCTGGGGTACAAAGGCGCGTGCCCGATGACCCCCTCGATGCCGCTGTCGCGCGCATGCTTGAGGGCGACGAGGGCGCGTTCCGCGAGGTCTACCGCAGCGTCCAGCCGGCCCTGCTGCGCTACCTCACCTCGCTGGTGGGGGTCGACGACGCCGAGGACGTCGCGGCGGAGGGGTGGGCCCAGGCCGTCACCCGTCTCGACGACTTCAGCGGCGGTGGCGACGGCTTCCGCGCCTGGCTGACGACCATCTGCCGCAACCGGGCGATCGACCACCTGCGACGCGCGCAGCGCCGGCCGAGCCGTGGGCTGGACGAGACGGACGACTGGACGAGCGAGACCGACGTCGCGGAGCAGGTCGTCGGCCACGTCCGGGCGCAGGAGGCGCTGGACCTCATCGCCACGCTGCCGGTCGACCAGCGGGAGGCCGTGATGCTCCGGGTCGTGCTCGGGTTCGACGCCGCCACCGCCGCCCGCATCCTCGGCAAGCGTCCCGGAGCCGTCCGGGTGGCCTCGCACCGTGGGCTCAAGACGCTCGCCCGCCGGCTCGGTCCGGACACGGACTAGACCAGTTCGGGTCGAGGTGTAACACCCCGGTCCCCTCCGTCGCTGAGAGAGAGATGAACACCAACGGACGCCGCCGACTGACGCGACGGGATGCCGAGCAGCTGCTCCGCGACCCCGGCTCGTCGCGGCACGCGCTCGGTCCGGTGCTCGACGCGGCGCGCTCCTCCCAGGCACGCAGCGACGCAGCACGCGAGGACCTCGCGGCGGCGGCGTTCGTGGCATCGCGGGCAGCGGCCCGAGAGACCGCCATGGTGCCCGCACCCCGTCGCACCCGCCGGCCGGTGACCAAGGCGCTCGTCGGCTCCGGACTCGCGGTCGTGCTCGCCTCCGGCGGCGTGTCCCTCGCCGCGACCGGACACCTTCCCGACGTCCCTGTGCTCCGCGACCTCCCGGTCCTGCCCGACCGGGCCTCGGACCGCGCCACCGAGGCGACCCGCTCGGGGGGTTCCCCGACCGACCACCCGTCGTCCGAGGCCGGCTCCGGGTCGAGCACGGGCTCCGGGTCGAGCACGGGCTCCGCGTCGTCCGGTCCCAGCGGCTCGGCAGGCGGGACGTCGTCCGGTCCCAGCGGCTCGGCAGGCGGGACGTCGACCGGCCCCTCCGGCTCCCCCGACCACACCTCGTCCGGCACCTCGTCCGGCACCTCGAGCGCGACCCCGTCGCCGAACCTGGACGGCCTCTGCCGGGCGTTCCAGGCCCAGGGCGGCCGCACCGGCGCCCTCGGCAGTCCCGCGTTCCGCGCCCTCGTCGAGGCGGCCGGCGGCCGTGGCGGTGTGACGGCCTTCTGCGTCGCCCGGGTCGGTGCCTCGAAGGACCGTGGGCCCTCCGAGGGTCCGGCGACGACCGAGCCGCCGAAGCCGAGCAAGGCCCCCCGTCCTGACAAGCCGGCCGGACCGGACAGGCCCGCGCCGCCGCAGAAGGGCGCGCAGCCGACGTCGCCGCCGTCCGACCGGACCCCGGAGCCGGGCACGACGCGGCAGCCAGGCGTCCCCGCCCAGCCGGGCACGGCGTCCCCGCCCGCCACCACCCCGCAGCCGGGCGTCGGCGCACAGCCCGGCGGCGTGCCGGGCCCGCTCTCCGGTAACATCCCGGGCGCGCCCTCCGTGACCACGCCGTCCGGGGCCACGCCGCCCGGAGCCACGCCGTCCGGGGCCGCCGGGCACGGCACCGGCGCCGTCCCGCAGCCGGGCACCGGCC
Organism: uncultured Nocardioides sp.; assembly: GCA_902805885.1. GTDB lineage: Bacteria > Actinomycetota > Actinomycetes > Propionibacteriales > Nocardioidaceae > Nocardioides. Next base: position 24,111 of record CADCUM010000074.1, read on the forward strand.
GGGCGCAGGGTCGCCGCAGCCGCTGACCCCCACGATCACGAGCCGGTCGCCAACCCCCCGTGGCGGCCGGCTCGTTCCTTCCCAGCCGGTTCTCTTCGCCGTCGCCGGGACCTACCCTCGAGACGTGGACCCCGTCGAGCGTGCGTTCGCCGCGATGCCCCGCGAGGAGTTCCTGCCGGCGGCCGTGCGGGAGCGAGCGGCGTACGACGGACCGCTGCAGATCGCGGCCGGGCAGACCAACTCCCAGCCACGGACCGTGGGCGACATGCTGCGCCTGCTGGAGGTCCGCCCGGGCCACCGGGTGCTCGACGTGGGGACGGGCTCGGGCTGGTCGACCGCGCTGCTGGCCCACCTGACCGGCCCGGAGGGCGAGGTCGTGGGCGTGGAGCTCGAGCCGGAGCTGGTCGAGTTCGGGAGCGCCAACCTGGCTCGGACCGGGCAGCCGTGGGCGACGATCAGGCAGGCGACGCCGGGCGTGCTCGGCGAGCCGGAGCACGCGCCGTACGACCGGGTGCTGGTCTCCGCCGAGGCCCGGGAGCTGCCCGCGGCACTGGTGGAGCAGCTCGCCGACGACGGGCGCCTGGTCATCCCGGTGGCGGGCACGATGCTCCTCGTCACGAACCCGGGAGGACGGGTGAGCGAGCACGGGTGGTACCGGTTCGTGCCGTTGCGCTGACCCGTCCGACGCTCACGACGCATGGCGCTCAGGCACCGCGGGTACGGTGGGTCCATGACTGAATCGAACACCCATTCGACCCCCGACGAGGTGACCGGCGACGTGATCGGCGCCGGAGCCGGCAACACGACGGAGAAGGACCCGTCCGACTGGACCACCGGCGACGAGCCGATGACCGGAGCCCAGCGCAGCTATCTCGACACCCTGGCCCGCGAGGCCGGCGAGACCCTGCCCGCCGACCTCACCAAGGCCGAGGCATCGGAGCACATCGACCGGCTGCAGTCGCAGACGGGCCGGGGCACGTCCGACTGACCGCGCGTGCGAGCTGCGGGGAGGCTCGTGCCCACTCAGCGACGCGCCTCCCCGATCAGGCCGGCGGACGCGGGACCTGCTCCGCGAGGTGCTGGGGCGCCTGGATGCAGTAGGAGTCCGTCAGGAGCTCGGCCAGCTCCTCCCAGTCGGTCTGCTCGTCGAGCACCATCCCGATGACGTTGCCGCCCCAGCCGCTGCGGAAGTAGGGGTGGCCGAGGTGCTCGAAGGCCGCCACCTCGTCCGGCTCGCCGCGGAAGGTGATCCGGAAGACCTGGTCCTCGCCGCCGAAGACGTGGGCGACCGTGGCGCTGCCGACGCGCCAGCGCGTGCCGGTCCACGCGGCCTCCTGCTCGCAGCGCGGCAGCGCTCCGAGCACGGCATGCAGCCGCGCCACCCACTCCTCCGGCACGAGGGGACGGTCAGCCAGGGCCACACCCTCAGTCTGCCCGTCGGGACCGACAGCCGCGCCGCCGCGCACTCCTGGGTCCCCCCGCACCGCCTGGAGTCGGCGCGTGAAGTGGTTCATCGGGCTCGTGGCGCTGACCGCGGTCGGCCTGGTCGTTCAGCACCAGACGATGGGGCCCGACCTGACGTGCCCGAATGGCAGCGTGATCGGCATGAGCACCCTGATCGCAGGCACCCGCGGCGAGGACTCGCCGGGAGGGGCGCTCGCCACCGCCGGGTGGGAGGGTGGTGCCCGGGTCACCGAGCAGCCCGGCGCCGGAAACGACGAGTCCATCATCTATCGGGCGTACGACGGGGCCGGCGAGCTCCTGCGCGTGGTGGAGGTCCGGCACTACGGCCGGCGCGGCTGGTTCGTCGGGACCGACGAGCAGTGCGACCCCTGATCCGGCTCAGTAGGACTTCGGCAGCCCCAGGCTGTGCATCGCGACGTAGTTGAGGATCATCTCCCGGCTGACCGGGGCGATCCGCCCGGCACGGGCGGCGACGAGCATCCCCGCCATCCCGTACTCCTGCGTGATGCCGTTGCCGCCGTGGGTCTGCACGGCCGCGTCGACCGCCCGGCAGGCCGCCTCCGCCGAGGCGTACTTGGCCATGTTGGCGGCCTCGCCCGCTGCGACGTCGTCGCCGGCGTCGCAGAGCGCGGCGGCCTTCTGCGTCATCAGCCGAGCGAGCTCGACCTCGATGTGCGACATCGCCAACGGGTGGGCGATCGCCTGGTGGGACCCGATCGGCGCGGAGAAGACGGTGCGCTCCTTGGCGTACGCCGTCGCCCGCTCGATCGCGTGGCGCGCGAGGCCCGTCGAGAACGAGGCGGCCATGATCCGCTCGGGGTTGAGGCCCGCGAAGAGCTGGACGAGGCCACCGTCCTCGTCGCCCACGAGCGCGTCCGCGGGCAGCCGGACGTCGTCGATGAAGACCTGGAACTGGAGCTCCGGGCTGACGATCTCCATCGGGATCGCGGTGTACTCGAATCCCGGCGAGTCGGTCGGCACGACGAACAGGCACGGCTTCAGCCTCCCGGTGCGGGCGTCCTCGGCCCGGGCGACGACGAGCACGTTGTCGGACTCGTCGACACCGGAGATGTAGATCTTCTGGCCCCGGAGCACCCACCCGTCACCGTCACGCCGGGCGGTGGTGGTGATGTTGTGGGAGTTGGTCCCGGCATCGGGCTCCGTGATGGCGAACGCCATCGTCGAGGTGCCGTCGCAGATCCCGGGCAGCCACCGCTTCTTCTGCTCGTCGGTGCCGTAGCGCGCGATGACCGAGCCGCAGATCGCCGGGCTGACGACCATCATCAGCAGCGGGCAGCCCTGCGCCGCGAGCTCCTCGCAGACCGCCGCGATGTCCCCGATGCCGCCGCCACCGCCGCCGTGCTCCTCGGGGATGTTGATGCCGAGGTAGCCCGCCCGGCCGATCTCGAGCCACAGGTCGGTGGTCTTCTCGCCGGCGCGGGCCCGCTCGACGAACCAGTCGCGGCCGTACGTGCTGGCCAGCTTCGCGACCTGGCGGCGCAGCTCCTGGCGCTCCTCGGACTCGGTGAACGGTGACTCGGTGAACGCGCTCATCATGATTCCTCTGCTTCGTTCTCGGACACGACGGCGAGGACCTCGCCGGCGGCGACCTGCTGCCCCGGGCCCACCCGGAGCTCGGTGACCGTGCCGGCGTGCGGTGCCGTCACGGTGTGCTGCATCTTCATGGCCTCGAGGACCAGTACGGCGTCGCCGGCGGCGACCTCGTCGCCGGCCTCGACGGCGACCTTGACGACCGTCCCCGGCATCGGGGCGAGCAGCGACCCGCTCGCCACCGCGTCGGCCGGGTCGGTGAACCTCGGCACCTCCAGGAGCTGTGTGGACCCGCCTGGCGAGTCGACCCAGACCTCGCGGGCCGGCTGACCGGCGCCGACTGGCGCGATGGTGACGTCGTAGGTGACCGCGACGCCGTCGCGGGCGAGCCGAACCCGGGTCGGGCTCGCCTCGAGGACCTCGACGCCGTCGACGCGGCACCCGTGGCGTCCGCCGTACCACTCCACCTCGACCCGTTCATTCATCTGGATGAACGACGCGCGATGGGGCTGGCTGACGACGTTGCGCCAGCCGACGGGGACGCCGCGCTGGACGGTCCGACGCGACGCGTCCGCGTGGGCCAGCGCCAGCGCCGCGGCGACCGCGGCGAGCGGCGGATCGGCAACCCCCTCGCCCCCTGGTCCGGTCGCCCGCGCATCGGCCGTGCGGGACTCCAGCCAGGTGGTGGTCATCTCGCCGGCGACGAACACGGGGTCGGCGAGGATCGAGACGAGCTGGTCGCGGTTGGTGGTGACACCGTGGATCCGGGCCCGTCGCAGGGCGCCGACCAGCAGCGAGATCGCCCGCTCCCGTGAGGGCGCCCAGGCGATCACCTTGGCGATCATGGCGTCGTAGTGGGTCGACACCTCGTTCCCCGAGGCGTAGCCCGCGTCCACGCGGACCCCCGACCGGTCCAGCGGTCCGAGCTCGACGTCCGCGGGGATGTCGAGGGTCAGCAACCGTCCGGACTGCGGCGTCCAGGCCGAGTCCTCGGCGTAGAGCCGCACCTCGACGGCGTGCCCGTCCGGTCCACCGGTGGTGAGCCGGAGCCTGGTCGAGTCCGAGCAGGCCGCCTCCAGCTGCAGCTCCACGAGGTCGACGCCGGGGAGCGTCGCCTCGGTGACCGGGTGCTCGACCTGGAGGCGGGTGTTCATCTCGAGGAACCAGAACCGGCCCGGGACGCGCGTCTGCGCCGCGCGGTCCTCGTCGGAGTCGGCGTCGAAGAGGAGCTCGACCGTGCCCACGCCCTCGTAGCCGACGGCAGCGGTCACGGCGCGGGCGGCGTCGTACATCGCCTGCAACGTCACCGCGGACACGCCGTACGGCGGGGCCTCCTCGACGACCTTCTGGTGGCGGCGCTGCACGGTGCAGTCGCGGGCCCCGAGGACGGAGATGTTCGCGCCCCCGGCCGTCGCCCACACCTGCACCTCGACGTGGCGTCCGCGCTCGACGTACCGCTCGAGGAAGACGGTGCCGTCGCCGAAGGCCGACGCCGCCTCCGCCCGAGCAGCGTCGGTCTCCGCCTCGAGCCGGTCGAGGGAGCGCACGACCCGCATGCCGCGCCCGCCGCCTCCGGCCGACGCCTTCACCAGCAGCGGCAGGTCGTCCTCGGTCGGCGACTGCGGAGCCGTCAGGACCGGGACGCCCGCCTCGGCGGCGATCGCCTTGGCGCGGATCTTGTCGCCCATGGCCTCGATCGCCTCGGGCGGCGGACCGACCCAGGTGAGACCCGCGGCGATGACGGCGCGCGCGAAGTCGGCGTTCTCGGAGAGGAAGCCGTAGCCCGGGTGCACCGCGTCCGCACCGGCGCGGAGCGCCGCGTCCACGACCAGGTCGGCGCGGAGGTAGGTGTCGGCGGGCGCCGTCCCGGGCAGCCGCACGGCGAGGTCGGCCTCGGCCACGAAGGGGAGCTCCGCGTCGGCGTCGGAGTGCACCGCCACCGTCTCGATGCCGAGCCGGCGGCAGGTGGCGAAGACCCGCCGGGCGATCTCGCCGCGGTTGGCGACGAGCAGTCGCGTGATCACCGGAACACCCCGTAGCCCTCGGCGCCCCGGATGGGAGCGTTCTCGATCACGCTGAGGCAGATCGCGAGGACGGTGCGGGTGTCGCGGGGGTCGATGACCCCGTCGTCGTAGAGCATCCCCGAGAGCGCGTAGGGCAGGCTCTGCTCCTCGACCATCTGCTCGACCATCGCACGCATGCCGGCGTCGCCCTCCTCGTCGTACTCCTTGCCCTTGGCCTCGGCGGCGGCGCGCGCGACGATCGACAGCACCCCCGCCAGCTGTGCGGGCCCCATCACGGCGCTCTTGGCGCTGGGCCAGGTGAAGAGGAAGCGGGGGTCGAAGGCGCGACCGTTCATGCCGTAGTTGCCGGCGCCGTACGACGCCCCCATGATCACGCTGAGGTGGGGGACCGTGCTGTTGGAGACCGCGTTGAGCATCTGGGCGCCGTGCTTGATGATCCCGCCCTGCTCGTACTCCTTGCCGACCATGTAGCCGGTGGTGTTGTGCAGGAAGAGCAGCGGCGTGTGGGTCTGGTTGGCGAGCTGGATGAACTGGGTCGCCTTCTGCGCCTCCTCGGAGAACAGCACCCCCTGCGCGTTGGCGAGGATGCCGATCTGGCGGCCGTGCAGCTCGGCCCAGCCGGTGACCAGCGAGGTGCCGTAGAGCGGCTTGAACTCGTCGAAGGGCTGTCCGTTCCGCTCGCTCCTGCCGTCGACGATCCGCACGATCACCTCGCGCGGGTCGAACGGCTCCTTGAGGTCGGCCGGGACGAGGTCGAGCAGGCCCTCCGGGTCTGCGTCGGGCTCGGTGAACGGGGCGGGAGAGTCACCGGATATCCGGGGAGTTTCCTGGTTCGCACCCCAAGCATCGGCACCTAAGCGGGAGACTCGCCGACGAACCTCGGCCCCGGACGGCGTACGGCGGCGGTTGAGGCGCGCCACGATCCGACGGCCGATGCGGATCGCGTCCATCTCGTCCTCGGCCAGGTAGTCGGCCAGCCCGGAGACCCGGGCGTGCATCTCT
>CADCUM010000075.1 GCA_902805885.1 uncultured Nocardioides sp.
AAGTCCGTGTCGAGCATGGCGATCATGGGCCTGCACGACGCGAAGTCCAGCAAGATCACGGGCTCGATCCGCGTGCGGGGCAAGGAGGTCGTCGGCCTCTCCGAGAACCACATGCGCAAGCTCCGCGGCAACGAGATGGCGATGATCTTCCAGGACGCGCTCGCCGCGCTGCACCCCTTCTACAAGGTCGGTGGCCAGCTGGCCGAGGCCTACCAGGTGCACCACCCCGGCGCGTCGAAGCGTGACGCGCGCCGCAAGGCGATCGAGATGCTGGACCGCGTGGGGATCCCGCAGCCCGACCGGCGCGTCGACGACTTCCCGCACCAGTTCTCCGGCGGCATGCGGCAGCGCGCGATGATCGCGATGGGCCTGATCAACGACCCGTCGCTGCTCATCGCCGACGAGCCCACCACCGCGCTCGACGTGACCGTCCAGGCCCAGATCCTCGACCTGCTCCAGGACCTGCAGCGCGAGTTCAACTCCGCGGTCATCATCATCACCCACGACCTCGGCGTGATCGCCGAGATGGCCGACGACGTGCTCGTCATGTACGCCGGCCGCTGCGTGGAGTACGGCACCACCAAGGAGATCCTCACCAAGCCCGAGATGCCCTACACGTGGGGCCTCCTGTCGAGCATCCCGGAGGTCGGTGCGTCCACGGACGCCCGCCTGATCCCGATCCCCGGCAACCCGCCGAGCCTGCTGAGCCCGCCCCCGGGCTGCCCGTTCAACCCGCGGTGCGCCCACCGCGACAAGGTCCCGGGCGACCTGTGCGTGACCGAGCTCCCGGCCCTGCTGCCGGCGAGCAACCGTGCCGGGCACCTCAAGCGGTGCCACCTGAGCAACCCCGAAGAGGTCTACTTGACTGAAGTGCTGCCGGAGATCGCGCCCGACCTCGCCGAGGAGATCCGATGAGCCAGGACCCCAACGCCAAGGTGGGCATCGACGGGAGCGAGGTCGGCGCCAACGCCGCCGAGACCGGCGAGCGCGACCTGAGCGACCAGTCGATACCTGCCGGCGACGTCGTCGACGACCACGAGATCCACCACGGACACCTCGACTTCCAGGACGTCGTCCAGCAGGGCCACACCGCCAGCGAGCTCGATCCCGACGCGCCTGCGGTGCTCACGGTCGAGAACCTCAAGATGTACTTCCCCGTCAAGTCCTCCGGCCTGGTCCGGCGGACCATCGGCCACGTCCAGGCCGTGGACGGCATCTCCTTCGAGGTGCCCAAGGGCGGCTCGCTCGGCCTCGTCGGTGAGTCGGGCTGCGGGAAGTCGACCACCGGTCGACTGATCACGCGGCTCTACAAGCCCACCGGCGGCTCGATGATGTTCCAGGGCAACGACCTCGCCACGCTGTCGCCGCGGGAGATGAAGCCGCTGCGCCGCAACGTGCAGATGATCTTCCAGGACCCCTACACCTCGCTCAACCCGCGGCACACCGTGGGCTCGATCGTGGGAGCGCCCCTGGCCGTGCACAACATCGTGCCCAAGGACAAGATCCTCTCGCGGGTGCAGGAGATCCTGGAGGTGGTGGGGCTCAACCCCGAGCACTACAACCGCTATCCGAACGAGTTCTCCGGCGGGCAGCGCCAGCGCATCGGCATCGCCCGGGCGCTGACCCTGAACCCCCAGCTCCTGGTGGCCGACGAGCCCGTCTCGGCGCTCGACGTGTCCATCCAGGCGCAGGTCGTCAACCTGCTCCAGGACCTCCAGCGAGAGTTCGACATCGCCTTCCTCTTCATCGCCCACGACCTCGCGGTGGTGCGCCACTTCTGCCCCGAGGTGGCCGTGATGTACCTCGGGAAGATCGTGGAGATCGGCGACCGCGAGACCATCTACGGGCACGCCCACCACCCCTACACCCAGGCCCTGCTGTCGGCGGTGCCCGACGTCAAGCAGGCCGCCATCGGCGGGCGCCGCGAGCGCATCAGGCTGGAGGGCGACGTCCCGAGCCCGATCAACCCGCCGTCCGGCTGCCGGTTCCGCACGCGGTGCCAGTTCGCGCAGGAGATCTGCGCCAAGGTCGAGCCGCCGCTGATGCAGATCGGCAAGCGGCACAAGGTGGCCTGCCACTTCGCCGGCGAGCTCGGCGCACACCCCGCGACCCCGGTCACGGCGTCGCTGCTCGGGGTCGACGACCAGGGGACCCCGGTCCCCGGCGCGGTGCCGTCGAGCGAGCTGAACACCGGCCCGGGGTTCGAGCCGCGCTGGCTCGACCTGCGCACCCAGCAGACGGTCGGCGCCTGACCCTCATCGCGGCGCGCCTATCCTCGGCGTGATGGACGGCTTGTTCGAGATCCCGGGCGCGGCTGCTGCCGCGCCCGGATCCGTCCCCGGGTCCGGCTCGCTCGGTGCCAACACCCACGCGTCCGCGCCCCTCGCCGTACGCATGCGCCCGCGCACGCTCGACGAGCTGGCCGGCCAGGAGCAGCTGCGGGCCGCGGGATCGCCGCTCCGCCGCCTCATCGAGGGCGACCAGTCGATGTCCCTGCTCCTGTGGGGACCGCCGGGGACCGGCAAGACCACCATCGCCTCGATCGTGAGCCAGCAGACCTCGCGGCGGTTCGTCGAGGTCTCGGCGGTCGCCGCCGGGGTGAAGGAGGTGCGGGCGGCCATCGACTCCGCGAGGGCGGAGCTCGCCCGCGGCGGTCAGGAGACGGTGCTGTTCGTCGACGAGGTGCACCGCTTCACCAAGGCGCAGCAGGACGCGCTCCTGCCCGGGGTGGAGAACCGCTGGGTGACGCTCGTGGCGGCGACCACGGAGAACCCGTTCTTCTCCGTCATCAGCCCCCTGCTCTCGCGGAGCCTGCTCCTGCGGCTCCAGTCGCTGACCGACGAGGACGTCTCGGCCGTCATCGACCAGGCCCTGGCGGACGACCGGGGACTCGGCGGGGAGATCGGGCTGGCCGACGAGGCGCGCGACCACCTCGTGCGGCTGGCGGGAGGAGACGCCCGGCGGGCGCTGACCTACCTCGAGGCGGCTGCCGGCGCCGCTGCCAGCACCGGGCTGACGACCATCGACCTGGCCACCGCGGAGACCGCCGTCGACCAGGCGGCCGTCCGCTACGACCGCCAGGGCGACCAGCACTACGACGTCATCAGCGCCTTCATCAAGTCGATCCGCGGGTCCGACGCCGACGCGGCGCTGCACTACCTCGCGCGCATGTTCGAGGCCGGGGAGGACCCCCGGTTCATCGCACGTCGGCTCGTGGTGCTGGCCAGCGAGGACGTCGGTCTGGCGGACCCGACCGCACTGACCACCGCCGTGGCCGCGGCCCAGGCCGTGCAGCTGATCGGCATGCCGGAGGCGCGGCTCAACCTCGCACAGGCCGTGATCGCGCTGGCCGTCGCGCCGAAGTCGAACGCCGTGATCACCGCCATCGACGCCGCCCAGGCCGACGTGCGAGCGGGCCGGATCGGGCAGGTGCCGGCGCACCTCCGCGACGGTCACTACGCCGGGGCCGCCAAGCTGGGGCACAACAAGGGCGCGCCGGTGCCGTACGTCTACAGCCACGACGAGCCCTTCGGCATCGCCGAGCAGCAGTACGCCCCCGACGAGGTCGCGGACGCCCGCTACTACCGACCGACCTCGCTGGGTGCCGAGGCGGCCGTCAAGGAGCGCTGGGAGCGGGTCAGGCGGATCGTCCGCGGCGGATGACGCGGCTACGGTGAGGTCCATGCGTCTCGGATTCCATGCCTCCCACGAGCAGATCGCCCCGTCCCAGCTGCTGCGGGACGTGGAGCACGCCGAGCAGGCGGGGTTCGACATGGCGATGTGCTCCGACCACTACTCGCCGTGGAGCGAGCGACAGGGACACTCCGGCTACGCGTGGGCCTGGCTCGGCGCCGCCCTGGCCCGGACGTCCCTCGAGCTCGGGTGCGTGTCCGCGCCGGGTGTGCGGTACCACCCTGCGGTGCTCGCACAGAAGATGGCGACGCTGTCGGAGATGTTCCCCGGGAGGTTCTGGACCGCCCTGGGCAGCGGCGAGGCCAGCAACGAGCACATCACCGGCCGGCGCTGGCCGCGGAAGGAGGAGCGCACGGCTCGCCTCGAGGAGTGCGTGGACATCATCCGCCGCCTCCTGGACGGTGAGGAGGTCAGCCACGACGGGCGCGTCACCGTCGACCGTGCGCGGCTCTGGGAGGTGCCTGAGGTCAAGCCCAGGCTGATCGGTCCCGCCGTCAGCGTGGAGTCCGCCGGGCGGGTGGCTGCCTGGGCGGACGGTCTCGTCACCATCAACCAGCCGGTGGACGTCCTGCAGGACCTCGTCTCGGCCTATCGAGACGCGGGCGGACGCGGCTCCCTGGCGATCCAGGTGCACCTCTCGTGGGCGCCCACCCGCGAGGAGGCCGACGCCATCGCCCTGGACCAGTGGCGGACGAACGTCTTCCCCGAGCCCGTCAACTGGGACACCGAGACGGCTCGCGCCTTCGACACGATGGGCGAGCACGTGGGCCTCGACGCGGTGCGGCAGGCCGTGGAGGTCTCCGACGACCTCGGCTGGCACCGCGACCGCATCGCGGAGCTGGCCGCGGTCGGCTTCGACGACGTCTACCTGCACTTCGTCGGCCAGGACCAGGGGCCGTTCCTCGACGCGTTCGGTTCCGAGGTGCTGCCCGCGCTGCGGGACTGACGGCTGGGGCGGCAGCGTCCCGCCTTGTGGCACGTCCCCGCGATGGGCTTGTGTGGGGGCATGCGAGTGACCGACACGAGCGACCTGTGGTGGAAGAGCGCGGTCATCTACTGCCTCGACGTCGAGACGTTCCACGACTCCGACGGCGACGGCGTGGGAGACCTCAACGGGTTGGCCCAGCGCATCGACTACCTGGCCGAGCTGGGGATCACGTGCCTGTGGCTGATGCCGTTCTACCCCAGCCCCGACCGCGACGACGGCTACGACATCCTGGACTTCTACGGCGTCGACCCGCGGCTCGGGACCCTCGGCGACCTCGTGGAGGTGATCCGGACCGCGCACGACCGCGGCATCAACGTCGTGGCGGACCTCGTGGTCAACCACACCTCCGACAAGCACCCGTGGTTCCGTGCCGCGCGACGCAGCACGACCAATCCGTACCGTGACCACTACGTGTGGCGCGACGCCGAGCCGCCGGACACCTCGGACCTCGTGGTGTTCCCGGACCAGGAGGACTCGATCTGGGAGCTCGACGAGCGGACCGGCGAGTGGTACCTCCACCACTTCTACCGGCACCAGCCGGACCTCAACCTGGCCAACCCGGCGGTCCGCGACGAGATCCTCAAGGTCGTCGGGTTCTGGTTGGAGCTGGGCTTCGACGGGTTCCGGGTGGACGGCATCCCCTTCCTCGAGCAACGCTCGAAGAACATCGGCGAGCCCGGGCTGGAGGTCGACCCGCACGAGCTCATGTGCACGATCCGGGCCTTCCTCAACCGGCGCTCGGGCAGCTCGATGATGCTGGGGGAGGTGAACCTCCCCCACGAGGAGCAGCTGCAGTTCTTCGGAGGCGAGGCCGCCAACGAGCTGCAGATGCAGTTCGACTTCATCGGGATGCAGGCGACGTACCTGGCGATGGCCCGCGAGGACGCCGAGCCCCTCGTGGAGGCGATCGCCGCACGCCCTCCCCTCCACCCCACGTGCCAGTGGGCGACCTTCCTGCGCAACCACGACGAGCTGACCCTCGACAAGCTCTCGGAGGACGAGCGCGCGGAGGTCTTCGCTGCCTTCGGTCCCGACCCGGAGATGCAGCTCTTCGGTCGCGGCCTCAAGCGCCGGCTGCCGACGATGCTGGGAGGCGACCCGCGTCGGGTCCGGATGGCGTACAGCCTGATGTTCTCCCTGCCGGGGACGCCCACGCTCTACTACGGCGAGGAGATCGGCATGGGGGAGGACCTCGAGGCGGACGGGCGGATGGCGGTCCGGACGCCGATGCAGTGGAGCGCCCAGCGCAACGGCGGCTTCTCGAACGCCGCCCCGAGCCGGCTCATCCAGCCGGTGGTCACAGGTGCCTGCGGACCGGAGCACGTCAACGTCGTCGACCAGCTGCACGACCCGGACTCGCTGTGGAGCTTCATGCGCAAGCTGATCAGCATCCGACGTACCTGCCCCGAGCTGGGCTGGGGACGGTGGAGCGTCGTCGAGCAGCCGCACCGACAGGTCCTGGCGCACCGGTGCGAGCTCGACACGACGTCGGTCGTGGCCGTGCACAACCTCGGTTCGGACCCGGTGACGGTCGAGGTGCCGGTCGACCCCGGTGACGAGGAGCTCGTGGCGGTCGACCTCATGGCCGAGGAGGTGCTCGCGCAGGAGGGCGTCGTCCGGCTCACGCTGGACGGCTACGGCTTCCGCTGGCTGCGCGTGCGTCCGGCGGGTGACCTCGCCATCCCGTGAGGCTTGTAGGCTCGGCGGGTGACGACGGAGCAGGTGTGGGTGGTCGCGACCGGTGCGCTCGCGCTCGTCGCGCTCCTCGCGCTGCTCGTCGCCGTGCTGGCATCACGGTCGGCCCGTCGCGACCGGGCCGCCGTCGACGAGCTCGCCGGCCGGGTGGCCCGGCTCGAGTCGCAGGCGACGTCACCGCGGACGGCGGCGACGGAGACGGCAGCACCCGAGACCGAGACCGCGTCGTCGTACGTCATCACCGGGCTCGAGGAGGCGCCGCCGGGTCCGTCGGCGGGTCCCGCCCCGGCTGCCCAGCGGATCGACGGCCGGCTCTTCACCGACATCGTGGCGCGCGAGACCGTGGTCCGCGCCGCCTCGTGGACCCACGGCGTACGCCGCGCGCTCGCGCCCGAGAGCCGCAACCGGATCCGCTTCCAGGTCAGGCAGCAGGCCAAGCAGGCGCGCCGGGACCGGCGTACCGAGGTGCGTGAGGCGCTGCGGGAGTACCGCGCCCGGCACGCCGCCGACGAGGGGGACGCGGCCTGATGGGACGTCCACTCTGGTTCGTCGCCGGAGCGGGGGTCGGGGTGTACGCCGCTGCCCGCGCCCGCCGCGTGGCCGACACCCTCACCGCCGACGGGCTGCGCGACCGGGCCCGCTCGCTCCGGCTCGGGGCCAGGCTGTTCGCCGAGGAGGTCCAGCAGGGCCGCGCGGAGGCGGAAACCGAGTTGCGGGAGCGGCTCGGGCTGGTGCCTCATGGCAGACCGGAGCTCGCGGCCGGGACCGGGCGCACCGCCGCCACCACTGACGACGTCAAGGAGATCCGACGCTGATGGACACCGCCACGATCCGCCGCAACTTCCTCGCGCACTTCGAGGCTGCCGGCCACACGGTGGTCCCCTCGGCCTCGCTCCTCGCCGACGACCCCAACCTCCTCTTCGTGCCTGCGGGCATGGTGCCGTTCAAGCCCTACTTCCTCGGGCAGGAGACGCCGCCGTACCACCGTGCCGCGAGCGTCCAGAAGTGCGTGCGCACCCCCGACATCGAGGATGTCGGCAAGACCACGAGGCACGGCACGTTCTTCGAGATGTGCGGCAACTTCTCCTTCGGCGACTACTTCAAGGAGCAGGCCGTCGAGCTCGCCTGGGAGCTCATCACCAAGCCGGTCGCCGACGGCGGCTGGGGCTTCGAGGAGAGCCGTCTCTACCCCTCCGTGCTCGCGGGCGACGACGAGGCGGTGGGCTTCTGGCGCAAGGTCACCGGGCTGCCCGACGATCGGATCGTCCGGCTGGGCCCCAAGGAGAACTACTGGTCGATGGGCGTCCCCGGACCCGGCGGCCCCTGCTCGGAGATCCTCTACGACCGCGGCCCGGAGCACGGCCCCGACTTCGACCCGGCCTCGCTCGGTCCGGACATGCCGGTGGCCCTGGAGGACCGGCTGCTGGAGTTCTGGAACCTCGTCTTCATGCAGGACGAGCTGTCCGCGGTGCGGTCCAAGTCCGACTTCGACATCTCCGGGTCGCTGCCGAAGAAGAACATCGACACCGGCATGGGTCTGGAGCGGGTGGCCTACCTCCTGCAGGGCAAGGCCAACATGTACGAGATCGACGTGATGTTCCCCGTCATCGAGAAGGCGCAGGAGCTGACCGGCAAGCGGTACGGCGCCGACCACGACGACGACGTGCGGTTCCGCGTGATCGCCGACCACGTCCGCAGCTCGATGATGCTCATCGGCGACGGGGTGACGCCCGGCAACGAGGGCCGCGGCTACGTCCTGCGGCGCCTGATGCGCCGGGCGATCCGGTCCGTGCGCCTCCTCGGCTACGAGGACAAGGCGCTGCCCGAGCTCTACCCCGTCAGCCGCGACCGGATGGGGGAGACCTACGCCGACCTGCACCGCGACTGGGAGCGCATCTCCACGGTCGCCTACGCGGAGGAGGAGGCGTTCCGCGCGACGCTGCGAGCCGGCACCCAGATCTTCGACATGGCCGCGACCGAGGTGAAGAGGTCGGGCGGTGGCGTGCTCTCCGGCGACCGTGCGTTCGCCCTCCACGACACCTACGGCTTCCCGATCGACCTCACCCTGGAGATGGCGTCCGAGCAGGGCCTGGCCGTCGACGAGGAGGGCTTCCGCCGCCTGATGGGCGAGCAGCGCGAGCGCGCCAAGGCGGACGCCAAGGCCAAGAAGGGTGCCCACGCCAACACCGGCGCCTACCGCGAGGTCGCCGACCGGCTCGGCGCCCCGGTCGAGTTCACCGGCTACACCGAGACGGTCTCCGAGGGCGCGGTCCGCGGCATCGTCGCCGGGGGCAGCGCCGTCGAGAGCGCCGGGCCCGGCGAGGAGGTCGAGATCGTCCTCGACCGCACCCCGTTCTACGCCGAGGGCGGCGGCCAGCTCGCCGACCAGGGCGTGATCGAGCTCGAGAACGGCGCCCGGGTCGAGGTCCGCGACGTCCAGTCCCCGATCACGGGGCTGATCGTGCACAAGGCGGTCGTGCTGGAGGGCGAGGTCGGCGTCGGCACCGCCGCCCAGGGGATGGTCGACGTCGCGCGACGACGCTCGATCTCCCGCGCGCACACGGCGACCCACATGGTCCACAAGGCGTTCCGCGAGGCGCTGGGCGAGACCGCCACCCAGGCCGGCTCCGAGAACGCCCCGGGCCGGTTCAGGTTCGACTTCTCCGCGACCGGCGCGGTGCCGCCGTCGGTGATGGCCGACGTGGAGGCGCGGGTCAACGACGTCGTCCTCGACGACCTCGCCGTCCACGCCGAGCACATGTCCCAGGCCGACGCCGTGCGGTCCGGCGCGATGGCGCTCTTCGGTGAGAAGTACGGCGACACGGTCCGGGTGATCTCGGTCGGCGACTGGGCTCGCGAGCTCTGCGGCGGCACGCACACCGAGCGGTCCGGCCAGCTCGGCGTGATCAAGCTGCTGGGCGAGTCCTCCATCGGCTCCGGCGTACGGCGCGTCGAGGCGCTCGTGGGCAGCGACGCCTACCGGTTCCTCGCGCGCGAGCACGTCATCGTCAACCAGCTCGCCGACGCGCTGAAGGCCCGCCCCGAGGAGCTGCCCGAGCGGGTGTCCTCCATCGTGGAGAAGCTGCGCGCGGCGGAGAAGGAGCTCGACAAGGTCCGGGTGGCCCAGCTGCTGGGGGCGAGCGCCGAGCTCGCCGCCGGGGCCCGCCAGGTCGGCCCGGTCAAGCTGGTCGCGCACCGGGCCGAGGGGCTCGCCGGCGGCGACGTGCGGCAGCTGGCGCTGGACGTGCGCGGACGGCTCCCCCAGGGCGAGCCGGGCGTGGTCGTGGTCATCGGTCACACGGATGGCAAGGTGGCGGTCGTCGCCGCGACCAACGACGAGGCGCGCGCTCGCGGCATCTCCGCCGGGGCGCTGGTCCGGGTCGTCGGACCGCTACTCGGTGGCAAGGGCGGCGGCAAGGACGACGTCGCCCAGGGCGGCGGCACCGACGCGTCGCGGATCGACGAGGCACTCCAGCTCGCCGAGACCGAGGTCGCCCGGTCCGCATGAGCACAGCGCAGGCGGGGCGGCGATGAGGCACGGCGTACGGGTCGGCATCGACCCGGGTGACGCGCGCATCGGCATCGCCGTCAGCGACCCCACCGGCTTCCTCGCCACCCCGGTCGAGACCGTGCGGCGGGGGAGCGGCGACGTACGCCGGATCGCCCGCATCGTGGCGGACCGCGAGGCCGTGGAGGTCGTGGTGGGCCTGCCTCGCTCGCTGAGCGGGGGCGAGGGTCCCGCGGCCGCCAAGGCTCGTGACTTCGCCCGGGAGCTGGCGCGCCGGATTGCGCCGGTCCCCGTGAGGCTGTGTGATGAGCGACTGACGACGGTCTCGGCGGAGTCGATGCTGCGCGAGCGCGGTCGCAGCGGGGCCAGGCGACGCGCCGTCGTCGACCAGGCTGCGGCCGTCCTGATCCTGCAGACTGCGCTGGACACGGAGCGTGCCAGCGGACGAGAGCCGGGTGAGCTGGTGCAGGTCACCGCGCAGACCGGTGTGGACACGAGTGCTGAGGTGGACGATGAGTGAGCACGGACTGCTCGAGGAGCACGAGGACGACTACGTCGATGGCGGCAGGCGGCGCAAGAGCCGCGGCGGCAAGGGGTGCCTCGCCGTGCTGGTGGCGTTCGCCGTCCTGGCGGTCGGGTTCTACTTCGGGCTGAACAAGGGCGTCGAGTTCGTGAAGGGCCAGTTCGAGGGCGTCGACGACTACCCCGGGCCGGGGACCGGGGAGGTGATGTTCGACGTGAAGGAGGGCGAGACCATCGCCCAGATCGGGCGCAACCTCAAGGCGCAGGGCGTCACCAAGTCCGTGGACGCCTTCACCGCGGCCGCCGAAGCCGATCCCGAGGCCTCGGGGATCCAGGTGGGGACCTACCAGCTCATGAAGGAGATGAAGGCGGCCGACGCGCTCGAGGTGCTCGTCGACCCGGACAACCAGGTCGGCTTCCCCACGGTGACCGTCCCGGAGGGCCTGCGCGTCACCGAGATCGTCTCGGTGCTCGGGGAGAACACGGACTTCCCGGCCGCCCAGTGGGAGAAGGCGCTCGAGAAGGACATCGGTCTGCCGGACTACGCCGAGGGCAACGCCGAGGGCTACCTCTTCCCCGCGACGTACGAGATCAAGCCGAAGATGAAGCCGGTCGACGTGCTCAAGGCGATGGTCGACCGCTGGCGGCAGGCCGCTGAGGAGGCCGACCTCGAGGAGCGCGCGGCGGAGCTGGGCAAGACCCCGGGCGAGCTGATGATCATCGCGTCGCTGGTGGAGGCCGAGGGACGCGGCGCCGACATGCCGAAGATCGCCCGCGTCATCTACAACCGGCTGGACGGGCCGGGCGACAAGGGCGGGACCAACGGCCTGCTGCAGATCGACGCCACCGTGGCCTACGGGCTGGGGCTGTCCCCGGGCTCGACGGAGCTGACCCCGGAGCAGCTGGCGACGGAGACGCCGTACAACACGCGCCTCAACGTCGTCGGACTGCCGCCGACGCCGATCGAGGCCCCCGGCCAGGAGGCGATCGAAGCCGCCGCCAACCCGGCCGACGGCCCCTGGTACTACTACGTGACGGTCAACCTCGAGACGGGCGAGACCCGGTTCTACGAGGACTACGACGACTTCCTCGGCGGTCGCGACCTGTACAAGCAGTACTGCGAGACCTCCGACCGGTGCTGACCCGGCGGCGCGGATGAGTCCCGTGCGGTGCGGGGTCCTCGGTGACCCGGTGGCGCACTCGCTCTCCCCGGTGCTTCACCGGGCGGCGTACGAGCAGCTCGGGCTGGACTGGGAGTACGACGCCCACCGGGTGGGCGACGGCGGCCTCGCGGCGTTCCTCGCGGCACTCGACGGCCGGTGGCGGGGGCTGTCGGTGACCATGCCGCTGAAGCGGGAGGCCCTGGCCGCCGCCGCGGGCGCCAGCGAGCTCGCCCGCAGGGCCGGCGCCGCCAACACGCTCGTCCGCCGGGACGACGGCTGGTGGGCGGACAACACCGACATCCCCGGCGCGGCCGCCGCGCTGCGGGAGCGGGTCGACGGTCCGCTGCGCACGGCGGTCGTGCTGGGTGGGGGAGCGACGGCCACGTCGGTCGGGCTCGCGCTGGTCGACCTGGGTGTGCAGCGCCTGACGCTGGCCGTCCGTGACGAGCGGCGCGCCGCCGAGACCCTGGCAGCGCTGCGCGCACACCCGTCGCTGCCAGGTCTCGCCGTCGTGCCGCTGTCCGGTGCCGAGCCCTTCGCCGGGGACGTGCTCGTGTCCACGGTCCCCGCGGAGGCCCAGACCGACGCGCTCCTCGCCCGCTGCGCCGAGGTGCCGGTGGTCTTCGAGGTGCTCTACGACCCGTGGCCCACGCCGCTCGCCGCCGCCGCGACCGCCTCGGGCCGGGTGCTCGTCGGCGGGCTGGACCTCCTCGTGCACCAGGCTGTCCTCCAGCTCGAGCTGTTCGCCGGTGCGAAGGTCGACGTGTCGGTCCTGCGCGGGGCCGGGGAGGCCGTCCTGGCGAGGCGGAGGTCCGCGTGAGCGAGACGCTCGCCGGTGCGCTGCTCGCCGCCCTGCTCTGTGGTCTCGGGGGACTGCTGGTGCCCCGGCTGATCGGGAGCATCCCCGAGCCGGAGCCGGACCCGCAGCCGGAGCCGGAGGCGCAGCCGGAAGGCGAGCCGGAGCCGGAGGCGCAGCCGGAAGGCGAGTCGGAGCCGGAGGACGACGCCGGACGGGCCGACGAGCCGGGCGAGGATGACCCGCCCAAGGAGCCCTACGCGGCGATCGCCGCGCTGCCGGGCCTCGGGCCCCGGAGCGCCGTCGCCGCAGCCGTGACAGGCGGCGCGATCGGCGCGGCCACGGGGCTGGACTGGTCGCTCGTCTGGCTCGTGCCCCTCGTGCCGGTGGGGGTGGCCCTGTCCGTCGTGGACTGGCGCACCCGCCTGCTGCCTCGGGTCGTGGTGCGCATCGCGACCCTCCTCGCGGTGCTGCTGGTGCTCGCGGTGGGCCTGGCGACGGGGGAGCGGGACGCCCTGGTGCGTGCGCTCCTGGGCATGGTCGTCCTGCGGTCCTTCTTCTGGGTGCTGTGGTTCGTCCGGTCGGCCGGCATGGGCTTCGGGGACGTCCGGCTCGCCGCGATCGTCGGGCTCGTGCTCGGGTGGGTCGGCTGGGGCGCGCTCGCCATCGGGGCGTGGGTGGGCTTCGTCCTCTTCGTCGTCCCGGGGGTGGGCCTGGCCGCCGTACGGCGGGACCGCTCGCTGATGAGGAAGCCGTTCCCCTACGGGCCGTTCATGCTCCTGGGGGCCGTCGTGGGTCTCGTCTGGGGGACTCCGCTCGCCGAGCGCATCTGGGGCTGAGAGACTGCGCCCATGCTCCGATGGCTCACCGCCGGCGAGTCCCACGGTCCCGCGCTGGTCGCGATCCTCGAGGGACTGCCCGCCCACGTCCGTGTCACGACGGACGACCTCGCCGACTCCCTGGCCCGCCGACGGCTCGGCCACGGCCGCGGGGCGCGGATGAAGTTCGAGCAGGACCAGGTGCGGATCCTCGGGGGCGTGCGGCACGGCGAGACGCAGGGCGGCCCCGTCGCCGTGGAGGTCGGCAACACCGAGTGGCCGAAGTGGGACAAGGTCATGTCGGCCGACCCCGTGGACGCCGACGAGCTCGCGGCGCTGGCGCGCAACGCCCCGCTGACCAGGCCGCGTCCCGGCCACGCCGACCTCGCCGGCATGCAGAAGTACGACTTCGCCGAGGCCCGTCCGATCCTCGAGCGGGCCTCCGCCCGCGAGACCGCCGCCCGGGTCGCGCTCGGGCGCGTCGCGTCCAACTTCCTCGAGCAGGCGGTCGGTGCGCGGATCGTCTCGCACGTGGTCGCGCTGGGCGGGGTGCACGTCCCGGCAGGCGTGGTCCCCGAGCCGGACGACGTGCCGCGGCTCGACGCCGACGAGGTGCGCTGCCTCGACCCCGGCACGAGCGCGGCGATGGTCGCCCGGATCGACCAGGCCCACAAGGACGGCGACACGCTGGGCGGGGTCGTCGAGGTCGTCGTCCACGGGTTGCCGCCCGGCCTCGGGTCGCACGTCCACTGGGACCGACGCCTCGACGCCCGGCTCGCCGGCGCCCTGATGGGCATCCAGGCGATCAAGGGCGTGGAGGTCGGCGACGGCTTCGGGCTCGCCAACACGCCCGGCTCCCTCGCCCACGACGAGATCGTGCCGACACCCGACGGTCCCCGGCGTACGTCGGGACGCTCGGGCGGCACCGAGGGCGGGATGACGACCGGCGAGGTGCTGCGGGTCCGTGCCGCGATGAAGCCCATCGCCACCGTCCCTCGCGCCCTGCGCACGATCGACACCGCCACGGGCGAGGCCGCCGTCGCCCACCACCAGCGCTCGGACGTCTGCGCCGTGCCCGCGGCCGGGATCGTCGCCGAGGCGATGGTCGCCCTCGTGCTGGCCGACGCCGTGGTGGAGAAGTTCGGCGGTGACTCGGTGGGCGAGACGCGGCGCAACGCGCAGGCGTACCTCGCGACGCTGGGGACGCCGTGACAGCCACGGGCCCCCGGGTCGTCCTCGTCGGGCCCATGGGTGCCGGCAAGACCACCGTCGCGACGCTCCTCGGCGAGGCCTGGGGGCTGCCGGTCCGCGACACCGATGCCGACATCGAGGCGGCGGAGGGGCGCAGCGTCTCCGACATCTTCGTGGACTCGGGGGAGGACCACTTCCGCGACCTCGAGGCGGCCGCGGTCGCGACGGCGCTGGCGGAGCACGAGGGGGTCCTCGCCCTGGGCGGCGGGGCGGTCCTGAGGCCCGCGACCCGCGACCTGCTGGCCGACGTCCCGGTCGTCTTCCTCCGGGTGGGGCTGTCCGAGGCGGTCACGCGCGTCGGCCTGGGCGTGGGCCGGCCGCTCCTGCTCGGCAACGTGCGCGGTCGCGTCAAGGCCCTGCTCGACGAGCGGACGCCGGTCTACGAGTCCGTCGCGACCCACGTCGTCGACACCGACGGCCACACCCCCGACGAGGTCGCGGCCCGGATCAGGGAGGTGCTCGGATGAGCGACACCGTGCTGACGGTCGCCGGCGAGTCGCCGTACGAGGTCGTCGTCGGCCGGGACCTGGCCGACCGCCTGCCCGGCATCCTCGGCGACGACGTCGAGCGGGTGGCGGTGCTCTACGCCGGGACGCTCGGGGCCCTCGCCGACCCCGTCGTCGACGTCCTCGTCGAGCACTACGACGTCCTGGCCCTCGGGCTGCCCGACGGTGAGCGCGCCAAGACCGCCCCGGTCGCCTCCGACTGCTGGACGGCGCTGGGGGAGTCCGGCTTCACCAGGTCGGACGCCGTGGTGACGGTCGGCGGGGGTGCGACCACCGACCTCGGCGGGTTCGTCGCCGCGTCCTGGCTGCGCGGGGTGCGGGTGGTGCACGTGCCCACCACGCTGCTGGCGATGGTCGATGCCGCCGTCGGGGGCAAGACCGGCATCAACACCGACTCCGGCAAGAACCTCGTCGGTGCCTTCCACGAGCCGGCCGGGGTGCTGTGCGACATGGCGCTGCTCGACTCGCTCCCGCACGCCGAGCTCGTCTCGGGCCTGGCCGAGGTCGTCAAGTGCGGGTTCATCGCCGACCCGGCGATCCTCGAGCTCGTCGAGGCCACCGACCCGGCCGCGCTCACGGGCCGGTCCGACGAGCTGCGCGAGCTCGTCGAGCGCGCCATCCGGGTGAAGGTCGACGTGGTGACGGCCGACCTGCGCGAGACGGGCGGGGCCGACGGGCACCCGGGCCGGGAGGCCCTCAACTACGGGCACACCCTGGCCCACGCCATCGAGCGCACGAGCGACTACACCGTCCGTCACGGCGAGGCCGTCGCCATCGGCTGCGTCTACGTCGCCGAGCTCGCGGCGCGCGCCGGGTCCCTCCCGCCCGACGTGGTGGAGCGGCACCACGCCGCGTTCGCCCGCGTCGGCCTGCCCACGACGTACTCCGCCGCGCCGTTCGATGACCTCCACGCCGCGATGAAGGTGGACAAGAAGGCGCGCGGCAACCAGCTCCGCTTCGTGGTGCTCGACGACATCGCCCGGCCCCGCATCCTGGCCGGACCCGACGAGTCGCACCTGCGAGCGGCGTACGGCGCGATCGGCGGACCGACGTGACCGATGAGGCGCCGTCGAGGAGGACACGCGGCTGTCCGGACACGACGCTCGTCCGAGTGGCGCGCGAACGTCGTACGGTGCGGTCGTGAAGGTCCTGGTCCTCAACGGGCCCAACCTCGGGCGCCTCGGTCGCCGTCAGCCGGAGATCTACGGCACGACGACCCACGCCGAGCTGGCGGACCTGTGCGTCGGCTGGGGGCGCGACCTCGGTCTGGACGTGGACGTGCGACAGACCAACCACGAGGGCGAGCTGCTCGACTGGCTCAACGAGGCGGCGGACGACGGGACGCCCGTGGTGCTCAACGCAGCTGCCTGGACGCACTACTCGCTGGCGCTGTGGGACGCCTGCGCCCAGCTCACGGCGCCGCTGGTCGAGGTGCACATCTCTGACCCGAAGCAGCGAGCCGAGGAGTTCCGGCACGCCTCCGTGGTCGAGCCGCACGCCGTCGCGACCGTCGCCGGGCAGGGGATCGACGGCTACCGTCAGGCGCTGGCCGCGCTGGCGAGCGCCACCAGCTGATCGCGCGTCCGCGCGTCGGCCGGATAGAGCGCCTCGATCGCGAGCTCGGCCACCGTCACGTCGCGTGGCGTCCCGAAGACGGTGGTCGTGGTGACGAACGACAGGACCTCCTCGCCGGCGCGGAGGCGCACGGTGAGGACGATGTCGGGCTGACCCGGCGACGTCCGGGTCGGGAACTCGTCCAGCAGGGCGGCCAGCCTCGAGTCCCGGGACGTCTCGTGCTCGTGGTGGATGCGGGCCATGATCCCGGCCTGCCACTCCGCGAGGTTGAGGATCCGCGGGGCCAGCCCCCGGGGGTCCAGGGACAGCCGGACGACGTTCACCGGGGGCTCGAGGAGGTCGGCCGGCAGGTCGGCCAGGAGGCGGTACGCCGCGTCGTTGGCGGCGACGAGGTCCCACCCGCCGTCGATGACGAGGGCGGGGTAGGGCTCGTGCCCGGCGAGGATGAGCTCGAGCGCGTCGTTGACCTGGGCCAGGGCGGGGGAGCCGAGCGGCAGCTCGGTGGTCTCGGGGACGAACCCGGCGGCGGTGAAGAGCCTGCGCTGCTCCCGCAGCGGCACGTCGAGCGCCTCGCTCAGCTGCCCGATCATCGCGGGGCTCGGCTGCGCCTTCCCCGTCTCGATGCACGACAGGTGGCGGGTGGAGACGCCGCAGCGGTCCGACAGCGCCTGCTGGGAGAGGCGGCGCCGCTGGCGCCAGTGGCGGACCAGGGCGCCGACGTCGTCCCGGGCGGGAGGGGCCTCGAGGGTCATGGTGCCCACGATGTCAGCCCCTCCGGGCGAACCACACCTGGCCGGCCGCGAACGCTCCGACGACGAGCGCCTGCACGACGGCCCACGCGACGCCGAGCGTGGACAGCGGTCCCGCCAGGGCGTAGGCCAGGCTGGCCACCACCCAGGCGCCGTTGAGGCCGGCGAGGGCCAGCACGGGCACGCGCGGGATCGGTCGGCGGGTCGCCAGCACGGCCACGCCCGCGCCGACGACGAGGAGGAAGGCCCCGAGGCCACGCAGCAGCGGCTCCGGTGCGCCGAGCCAGTCGGTGAGCAGGCGCGCTGCGACGAGGTAGGCGGCACCGTTGACCGCCGTGGTGGCGGCGTCGGTGAGGAGGAAGGCCCCGGCGAGCGGGTGCGCGATCCCGGGGGAGGCGGTGGTGCGGGTCCGGGCGGAGGCTGTGGTCGTCATGGCCCCAGCGTCGTGCCCGACCGGTCACGGGGTCCATGACCTCGGAGGTCATGGGGAGGCCAGCGCATCCCGGTGCGACCGCCTGGGTAACCGGTGGCACCGAACGAGGAGGCGACGTGGGTCTGACCGCCGTGCTGCAGGGCCGCCGTGGCCCGGTCGAGCTGGTTCTCGTGCGTCACGCGGAGAGCGCGGGCAACGTCGCCGACGCCCAGGCGCGCGGCAGCGACGCCGAGCGGGTCGAGCTCCCCGCGCGGGACGCGGACGTGGAGCTCTCGCCCAACGGGCAGGACCAGGCGCGGGCGCTCGGCGCGTGGGTCGCGGGGCTGCAGGAGGACGAGCGCCCGGACCTCGTCGTGAGCTCGCCGTACCGACGCGCTGCCGACACGGCCAGGACGGCCCTGGGGGACCTCGGCGTCGAGGTGCTGCTCGACGAGCGGCTGCGCGAGCGCGACCTCGGGGTCTTCGAGGGGCTCACCGCCAAGGGGATCCGGGCGCGCTACCAGGAGGAGTCCGACCGCTGGACCCACCTCGGCAAGTTCTACTACCAGCCGCCGTCGGGCGAGAGCTGGGCGGACGTGTCGCTCCGCGTCCGCAGCGTGCTGGCCGACCTGCGGGAGGGGTACGACGGCCGGCGGGTGTGGCTGTTCAGCCACCAGGCCGTGATCATGACGTTCCGCTACGTGCTGGAGGGCCTCGACGAGGCCGAGCTGCTCGAGATCGATCGGACGACGCCGATCCCGAACACCTCGGTGACGCGCTATCGCCGACGCGAGGACGCCCTCGACCTCGAGGTCTTCGCCGACGACTCCCACCTCACGACGGCGGATGCGGAGAAGACCGAGGAGCCCGACCGGGCCGGCCGCGGGGGCCAGCCCGATGCCTGACACGACGGCCGTCGACGCCGAGCTCCTGCGCGGCTGGCCGCTGCCCGAGCCGGGCGCCGACAAGGAGGAGCGCGGACGGGTGCTCGTCCTGGGCGGCAGCCGGACGACACCGGGCGCGGTGCTGCTCGCGACGGAGGCCGCGCTGCGGGCCGGCGCGGGGAAGGTGCAGCTGGCCACGGCCGGTTCCTGCGCCGTCGGCCTGGGCGTCGCCGTACCCGAGCTGGGCGTCGTCGGTCTGGAGGAGGACGGCGACGGCAACATCCCGGCTGCGCAGGCTGAACGCGTCCTCGAGCTCGCGGAGGGGTGCGGCACCACGCTGATCGGGTCCGGGTTCACCGACGTCGACACGGCCACCGCCCTGCTGGGCCTGCTGATGCCCCGGCTCGAGGAGACCGTGGTCCTCGACGCGCTGGCGTCGGCGTACGTCACCCAGGACCCCGAGCGGATCCGCAGCCTGCCGGCGACCGTCGTGCTGAGCGTGAACCCGACCGAGCTCGCTCGTTGCCTCGGGGTCGACGAGGACGACGTGGACTCCGACCCGCACTCCCACACGGCCACGCTCGCCGAGCGCACCGGCGCCACGGTGCTCTGCGGCGGGACCGTCAAGGTCATCGCCCACGACGGCCGGCTGTGGGAGGTGGAGGCCGGCAACCCCGGCCTCGCGATCGCCGGGTCCGGCGACGTTCAGGCGGGCATCGTCGCCGGACTGCTGGGGCGGGGGGCCGACCCGGCGCAGGCCGCGGTGTGGGGTGCGTTCCTGCACGCATCAGCGGGGGAGCGGCTCGCCGAGCGGATCGGCCCGCTGGGCTACCTGTCGCGTGAGCTCCCGGCTGAGCTGCCGGGGCTGCTGGCCGGTCTCGGCGGGTCCTAGCCGACGGCACGGCATCGCCGGCCAGGCGCGAGTCAGGGGAACCGGACGGCACCCGGCGGTGTAGACCTCTGTGTGGAAGGTGTTGGCACCCACCGGACGGAGTGACGATCAGCGCCGATGACGATGCTGCCCTGGTCGGCAGGGCGCGCGGCGGCGACCCCGACGCGTACGCCCTGCTGGTGCGCCGGCATGCCCCGATGGCGATGCGGACGGCTGCGTTGCTCGGGGCGGGCGAGAGCACGGAGGACGTGGTCCAGGAGGCCCTGGTGAAGGCATATCGATCTCTGGACCGGTTCCGCGACGACCTGCCCTTCCGTCCCTGGCTGCTGCGCATCGTCGCCCACGAGGCCCACAACGTCCATCGGTCCCGCGTACGTCGCGTGGCCCGCGAGCAGCGCGTGATCCCGCCCGAGCTCCTCGATCCGGCCGGCGAGGTCGTCGATCGCGAGGCGAAGGAGCAGCTGCTGCTGGCGGTCGGGCGCCTGCCGGACAAGCTGAGGGCGGTGGTCACGTGCCGCTACCTGCTCGAGCTGGACGAGGCGGAGACCGCATCGGTCCTGGGTGTGCCCCGCGGCACCGTGAAGTCCCGGCTGAGCAGAGGGCTGGAGCGGCTTCGCGCCGAGCTCGGGACGGCTTCCACGCACACGGAGGCGGGCCATGTCTGAGCCGCTGGAGGTGCGTCTGCGCGAGCTGGCGCAGGACCTGCACGTCGACGTGCATGGCGACCTGGAGGCCGCCGTCCTGGCCCGCATCACCCAGGAGCCCGCGACGTCCCGACCACGACGCCTGGGCCGATGGCTCGGCGGCCTGCTCCTCGCGCTCCTCGGCGTCGGTGCCGTGGCGACCCCCGTGGGTGCGTCCCTGCTGGACTGGTTCGGGTTCCACGGGGTCACGGTCATCGAGGGCCAGGGAACCCCCACGGACGAGCCGACCGTGCCCGCGGTGCCGGCAGGCACGAGCCTGGAGCGGGCGGCCGAGCGCGTCGGCTTCACCCCGCTCGTCCCGGCCGAGCTGGGTGCACCGGACGGCGTGCGGGTCTCCGCGGACGACAGGGTGGTGTCGTTGAGCTGGGGGAGCGGTCCGGACACCGTCCGTCTCGACCAGTTCGAGGGGACCGTCGATCCGCTCTTCTGGAAGACGGTGACGGATGCGACGTTCCTCAGCATCGAGGTCGGAGACGCCCTGTGGGTGCCGCGGCCGCACCACGTCAGCGTCGTAGCCGACGACGGCAGCAGGCGGCGGCTGGCTCCTCGACTGGCGGCCCAGACCCTCGTCTGGCCGCAGGGCGACCTGACGCTGCGGCTCGAGGGCGACCACAGCCTCGAACGCGCCATCGAGATCGCCGACTCGACCGGCTGACGGAACCTCGTCGCCTGCGGCGGTGTACCTGGTGCACAGCCGTCCCCGAGGAGGAGCCATGCGCAGAACACTCGCCGTCGCCGTACTCGCCCTGTGGGCCCTGACCGGTCTTCCTGGCTCGGCCCACGCAGGCGGACCCACCAGCGTCCTGATCACCCAGCCGAGCGCGGCCCAGGCCACCGGCCTCTACTCCAGCTCCCCGGAGTACGGCGACCTCGAGCGGCTCCTCACCTCGAGTGCCGAGGCCGCGGTGGAGGCACCGCCCGCGTCGGGCGGGAGGCGCTACACGATGACCTGGATGGCCCACGACGTGTCGCCGTGGCGCATCGACTCGGTGCACATCGCAGGTGACGGCACCGCCAAGGTCTCCACCCACCACCTCTTCGGTTCCGAGCGGGTCGGGCCGGAAGGCACCCGGCCCACGTGGCGCGAGGTCACCGAGGGCGAGGAGCTGGCAACGCTGCTGGACCGCCTGTTCTCCGAGGGGCCTGTCCCGGCTGAGCCGCAGCAGGTCGCTGACCAGGCGCCGGCCGCCCCGCCCGCGGCGCCGGGCCCGCCGGCTGAGGCGTTCTTCTCGCTCACCGGCTGGCGCTGGGTCGTGCCGGGACTCCTCGGCGGGCTGGCGATCGGACTTCTGGCGTCCCGTCGCCGCGCGCCCGCCGAGCCCCGCCGCGTGCTCCTCGACAGGCACGCTGAGCACGCCAGGATCTGACGCTGCCCGAGCGAGCGGGTCGTGCCTGGCGTCCGCGGCTGGCAGGGTGACGGCCATGGCCGAGGTGGACGACTTCCTGGACGAGATGCTGCCGCGGTTGCGGGCGACCGAGGTGGCCCTGCACGAGGGCGACCCGGGCCCGCGGAAGAAGCTGTGGTCGACGACCGAGCCCGTCACCCTCTTCGGCGCCGAGGTCGACAGGTCGGGACGCGACGAGCTGGATCCGGCCTTCACCTGGGTCGCGTCGAGGTTCACGGCGTGTCAGTCTCTGGAGTACGACATCATCGCCGCGGGCGCCAGCGGAGACCTCGCGTACCTCGTCGCCTACGAGCACATCAGCGCGACGGTGGGCGGCCGACCGACGTCGTACTCGCTCCGCGCGACCACGGTCTTCCGTCGAGAGGCGGGAGAGTGGCGGGTGGTGCACCGGCACGGGGACAGCCTGCGGGCGTGACCGTGAGGCGCCCCCGTCGAGGGCGCGCGCGCGTCGGCGCGCACGTCAGCTCGTGGGGACCCGCACCGTCCCGCGTGGTCGCCCGGCGGATCTGGGACCGGCTGAGTGTCGCTCGGCTGGCTGTGGCCCGGTTCGCTGTCCGGTGGTGGGTGGGGTTCGCGGTGGTCGAGGTCGGACTGGCGAGCGGGGCGGGTACACCACGGGAACACGCAGTGCTCGTCGCGGAGCCGGACCTCCTCGGCCATCCGGGGCGGCGGGTCGTGGGCATCGACCGACCAACGGTCATCGGCCGCGACGTGCAGGACCGGCTGGATCGTGACCCGGGACCGCCCCGCCCACTCCCGGATCCGCCCCAGCGTCACCGGTCCCAGCGACTCCGCGGACCCGGTGGCTCCCGGGTCGTCAGCGACCACGTCGGCCAGGGAGGCGTGGAGGTAGAGCCGGACCTTCGCGTCCCGACGCGCCATCGCTGCCCGACGCGCGGCCGCGTGAGCCTCGTGCGCCTGAGTCGACCCGGGATCGGTGCCGTCATCGGCAAGCAGGCTCGTCAGGTCGAGCCTGGCCTGGGCGTCGGCGATCACCCCGAGGGCCTTGGCCTTGCGGACCCCGAGGTCGTCGGTGTCGCCCAGCGCTGCCATCGCCTCGGCCTCGGCGCAGACCACGTCGTGGAACCGGGTCAGGTCGAGGGTGTCACCGGTCGCGCGCAGCTCGGACGTGTCGGAGTACGGCCGCGGATCGGGACGCTCGAGCACGACGTCCCAACCGGCCCGCGCCTCCTCAGCCCGGTCACGGACCGCCTCCCCGTCGCACCGCGCGGCGGCCTCCGCGACGAGCCGGTCCAGCGCCGCGGCACCGACCGACGACACCCGCCCGCCGAGCTGCCGGTCCACCCACCGCGCGGCGTCCGCCGACAGCTCACGGGTCCGCTCCGCGACCCGACGCGCCTTCCACACCGGCACCAGCAACGCAGAGGTCTGGTCCCACAGCAACGGCAACCGGTGGTGCAGGTCGAGCGCGTCGGCCAGCAACGACAACGCCGACGACGTCGAGCAGCCCATCGCCACCGCCAACGGCTCGGCCGTGAACGCCGCCACCGCCGGCGTACCCGCACCACCCGACGTCTCCGGCCGGTTCAACACCCCCGGAGGAACCGCCCCACCCCAGCCCTGTGCTGCGTCCACGGCCGGATGCG
Organism: uncultured Nocardioides sp.; assembly: GCA_902805885.1. Lineage (GTDB taxonomy): Bacteria > Actinomycetota > Actinomycetes > Propionibacteriales > Nocardioidaceae > Nocardioides. The sequence goes on from CADCUM010000075.1 coordinate 23,170, forward strand.
CGGTCGCCCACTGGTGGGCCAACCGCAGCTGGTGCACCTCAGCCTCGCGCACCAGCTCTGTCGTCTCGGTGACCTCCGCCAGCAACGCAGACACCCCCAGGTCCGCCAGGTCATCGACCTGCGGCTCCCTGACCAGTGCTGCTGCTGACATGCCTCAACCCGACCAGCGTCCACCGACAGTCACCGGGCCGCGCCGCGGCACCTGTGGACAGTCGTCAAGGTGCCCTGTCGGGCTCCGCCGGCCGCTCCGCGGGGCGCCCATGGGCCCGTCGCACATCCGTCGAGGCGCGCCGCACGTCGCCGAGCGGAGGACGGGCGGTCAGCCCACCGGGCCACGCACGCCTGCGAGCCGTCGTACCTCCCGTGCCAGGGCCGGCACGTCGACCGGACCGCTCGTGTCGACCACGACCAGCGGTCCGACCCCCAGCGTTGCGACCTCCGACCCCCAGAGCTCGTCGTCCGAGCGCTGGTCATCGAGGTGCCGGGCGTCCCTACGGCGGGACCGGTGGCGCCGGCGTGCGAGCTCGACGCTCACCTCGCACCTGACCTCGACGCACGGAGCCGGCAACGCGCGGACGAGGGGCAGGGTGTACGGGAACCACGTGCTGTCGATCACTGCCCCCGGGCAGTCGTGGGCCACCCGCAGAAGGGCTGTCACCGCCGCACGACCGAGACGCCTGGACTCCTGCACGTCGTGCGTGGCGCCCAGCGAGTCCATCAGGGCTTCCTTCACCTCGTCCTTGGACAGACGGGCGAGGGCGAGCTCGGCTGCCAGGGGGCGAGCCAGCGTGGTCTTCCCCGCGCCGGGCCAGCCGCCGACCAGGACGAAGAACGTCACCTCGGCGTCTGGTCGAGCCACTCGTCGATCGGCACGTGTCCGTCGCCGAACACCAACGTGCGACGAGAGGCGCGCGGGTCCTCCAGCACGGCGAGCGCGACCTGGGCGACGAGCTCGCGGGATGCCCGGTCACCCGAGCGGAACGTCGCGCTCGGGTCGACCGACCCCCGGCCGGGGTCCGTCGTGAGGGTCCCGGGAGCCAGGATCGTCCAGTCCAGGGGCGAGGCGCGGAGGTGGTCGTCCGCAGCGATCTTCGCGTCCTGGTAGGTGCGGAACGGGTCGTCCTGGAGAACACGGTGCTCGGGGAAGGCGCCCGAGAAGCTGACCATCACGTAGCGGTCGACCCCGGCGGCACGTGCCGCCTCCATCGAGCGGATGGCGGCGTCACGGTCCACGGCCACGGTGCGGGCGGGGTCGCCGCCACCCGCCCCGGCAGACCAGATCACCGCGTCCGTGCCTGCCAGCAGGGTGGCGAGCGCATCGGTGTCCGCCTCCTCCACCGAGGAGACCACTGCAGCAGCGCCCGCTGCCTCGACGTCGACGACGTGGTCGGGATTGCGGACCACCGACCTCACGGCATGGCCCGCCTCGACCAGCAGGGGCGCGAGCAGCAGGGCCACCTTGCCGTGTCCGCCGATGATCGTGATGCGCATGGCTGCCACGCTACGGGGTCGCGCGGTGGCCCGGGCCGTCGAGGCGGCGCGGGAGTGGCTGGCGGACCCGCTGCCACCGGAACCCCGGTCGACCGCCCTCGGCATCGCGGACGTCAACCCCGCCAACGTCCTCCGGGACGGGGAGGTCTGCCGGCTGGTCGACCTCGACGCCGAGGCGGTCGGCCTCGACGCCGGGGACCGCGAGCGGATGGAGGCGTTCCGGCCCCTCTGGGTGGCGTTCTGGCTGGTGATGCTGCTCCCGGGCAACGGCGGCTGGCGCCGCAACCCGCCCGGCACCACCGAGGCGCAGGCGGCCCATTTCCTCGCGCTCGTCGGGGACCCCTAGACTCGGTCGGCGGCCCGGACCCACCCGGCAGGCCGACGTACCCCCACGACCCGAAGGCGGACGCAGCGCGCATGGCAACCACCAACGACCTCAAGAACGGCATGGTCCTCAACATCGAGGGCCAGCTCTGGGCCGTCGTCGAGTTCCAGCACGTCAAGCCCGGCAAGGGCCCGGCCTTCGTGCGCACCAAGCTCCGCAACGTCGAGTCGGGCAAGAACGTCGACAAGACCTTCAACGCCGGCACCAAGGTCGAGACGGCCAACGTCGACAAGCGGACGATGCAGTACCTCTACAACGACGGCACGTCCTACGTCTTCATGGACACCTCGACCTACGACCAGCTCGAGGTCGCGCCCGAGGTCGTGGGCGACGCCAGGAACTTCATGCTGGAGAACCAGGAGGCCATCGTGGCCACCAACGAGGGGCGCGTGCTGTTCATCGAGCTGCCCGCCTCCGTCGAGCTGCTGATCGCCGAGACCGAGCCGGGCCTGCAGGGCGACCGCTCCACCGGCGGCACGAAGCCGGCGACCCTCGAGACCGGTCACCAGATCCAGGTCCCCCTGTTCATCACCACCGGCGAGAAGGTCAAGGTCGACACGCGCGACTCGTCCTACCTCGGCCGTGTGAAGGGCTGAGTCGACCCGACGTGGCAGCCCGCTCCAAGGCCCGCAAGCGCGCGCTGGACATCCTGTTCGCCTCCGAGCTGCGCTCGGAGGACCCGGTCGAGGCCCTCGACCGGGCGGTCGAGGCGGGGGAGGGCCCGACCAACGACTACACCTCCGTCCTGGTCCGCGGCGTCGTGGAGCACCTCCCGCGGATCGACGAGCTGCTGGAGACCTACAGCAAGGGCTGGACGCTCGCGCGGATGCCGGTCGTCGACCGCAACGTCCTGCGGATCGGGGTCTACGAGCTGCTGTGGGGGGACGAGGACGTCCCCGAGGCGGTGGCGATGAGCGAGGCGCTGCACCTCGTCCAGGACCTCTCCACCGACGAGTCGCCTGCCTTCGTCAACGGCATCCTGGGGTCGGTCGCTCGCGACCGGGCATCGCTCGTCTGAACCCTGCCGCCCCCTGGGGGTGGCGACGGTCGCCGTACGTGCTGGTCAGGCCCTAGGTTGTGCGCCATGACCAACGCCACCGACACCGCGCGCTCAGCCCAGAACAGCGAGTGGTTCGACCACGCGATCCGGGTGGGCCTCATCGCCTACGGGATCGTGCACCTGATGATCGGGTGGCTGGCGCTCCAGCTCGCTCTCGGTGAGAAGGAGGAGAACCCCGACAGCGCCGGTGCGCTCCACGCCCTCGCCGGACAGCCGCTGGGCGGGGTGCTGATCTGGGTCATCGCCATCGGCATGTTCCTCCTCGTCGTCTGGCGGCTGCTGGAGGCCGCGTTCGACTACCGCGGCGAGAGCGATGACAAGAAGCGTCTCCGGAAGCGGGGCACGTCGCTCTTCAAGGCGGTCGTCTACGGCGTCGTGGGGTGGAGTGCCGTGAAGGTCGCCGTCGGCGACGGCTCCAAGGGTGGGACCGACTCGACCACCGCGAAGGTCATGAACCTCCCCGCGGGTCAGCTGATCGTCGGCGCCGTCGGCCTGGGCATCATGGCGTACGGCGTCTCGCTGGTGGTCCGCGGCTGGACCGAGAAGTTCCGCGAGCACCTCGACGCCCAGGGCCAGTCGGGCCAGGACGGCTCGGCGTACGTCAAGCTCGGCAAGGCCGGCTACATCGCCAAGGGCATCGCGATCATGCTGATCGGCGGCCTGTTCGTCTACGCGGCCGTCACGCACCAGGCCAAGAAGTCCGGGGGACTCGACCAGGCGTTGCAGACGGTCCTGGGCTACCCCTTCGGCCAGGTGCTGCTGATCGCCATCGGCCTGGGGATCGCGGCGTACGGCCTGTTCTGCTTCGCGAGGGCGCGGCACCTCTCCCGCTGACCCACGCGCTCAGGTTCCCGGTGGCCGCACGCGAGGATGGTCAGCGGTTCGACACCCGTCGGCCCGTGGCGATGGCGAGCGCCGAGCTGATCACGTGCGTGCGGACCTGGTCGTGGGAGATGCGGCTGATGCGGGGGACACCGGGGGACTCCTCGGTCACGAGGATCTGCACCCGTCCGAGCTGGAGGGTGCCGAGCCCGCTGGCGTAGAGCATGTTGGCCAGCAGGTAGGGGTCCTCGACGTCGAAGTCGCCGGCTGCGACGCCCTCCTCGATCACCTCGGTCAGGACCGCCATGCAGCCGGTGATCGCGCGACCGAGCCGGAACATCGCGCTCTCGCTGACCTCGGCGAGGAGGTCGTCGCCCGGCCGCCGCATCATCGCCTGCGCGCAGTCGACGAACGCCGGGTGCGCGAGGCCGTAGTCGACGAACGCCCCCACCAGCGCGCTGAGCCGTTGCTCGGGGGAGCCCGGGGAGTCGGCCGCCTGCCTGAGAGCCTCGCGGAGCTCGTCGAGGTACTGCACCAGCGTCAGGGCGAAGAGCTCCTCCTTGCCGGTGAAGTGGCGGTAGACGATGGCCCGATTGATCCCGACCGCCCGCGCGATGTCGTCGATCTGGGCGTCGCGCATGCCGCGCTCGTCGAAGAGCGCGCGCGTGGCGTCGATGATCTCCTGCTCCCGCAGCCGCCGTCGGGCGGCCGCGGTCCCGGGACGGCGCGTGGCTGCGTCGGAGGAGGCTGACGACATGCCCCTATTCTAGGTACGGACGCTCCGGAACACGCGGGCCACCGCTGGGGACACCTGCACGGGCCGCGGCGGAGGTCGGTCTCTGCCGTTGGTAGCCGATACAAGGTGGTTGGTCTGTTCCGATGGCAGTGAAGCAGGATCGCGTTGCGTGCTCGCGGCACCGCCGGCGGTCGCTGCTGACGGGCCTGGCTGCCGCCGTGCTGAGCTGCGTCCTGGCCGGTACTGTGACCGGCTGCTCGGCTGAATGCGTGGACGTCTCCGGCAGCGACTGCGTCAGCCTGTTCAACTTCGACGGTCGCAAGTACTTCGCGGCACCGACGCAGATCGTCGAGTCCGTGCAGGTTGGCAAGGAGGTCGGGACAGGCACTCACGATCCGTGCTACGACCAGGACCCCGCCTGCTTCGAACCGACTGATACAAGAGTCTTTGCCTTTCCTGGCGTGCCTCCGAAGCAGGCGGTCGTGCTCACCAACGACGCGGGCGACGGCTTCGTCTACATCGTCACGAAGAAGCCCACGCAGGGCTGGGACAACGGTCTGGCCGACTGGATGGAACGCGCCGCAGTACGGATGCCGAGGGACCCCGAGCGTCTCAGCCCATCAGCATGAGCGGATGCGCCTGATCGCGGCAGGTCCGGACGTTGAACGGGACACCCGGTCCAGTCCGTGCGAAGATGCGGGGCCCTCGATCGGGGCGTCATGAGGGGGGTGTCCATGGTGACGATTGCGCCAGCTGGTCCGAAGGGCGACGTCGAGCCGCCCCGCAGCCGTCGACCGCTGCTCCGACGTGTCCTCGCCGGTCTCCTCGCTGGTGGCATCACGGCGACGTCAGCGTGGGCTTGGAACTGGCGCATCCATCCGGACGTGTTCCCCAGCCACGGGAACACGATGGCGATGCCCCTGCCGAGCGGCGAGGACACGGCGATGATCGGCGTCACGGACATGGACAATGACCCGGAGGGAGGGGAGACCGTCACGATTCACGCCGCCACTCCGCGAGTGGTCAAGAACACCGCCGACGCCACGTTCGAGTTCTACGTCTGCACACTCCCGGACAACGGAATGGCGGTACTCGCGCTCCACGGCCGCCGGTTCGCGAAGAACTGCCTGGAGCCGGTGCGGCTCAGCGACGGCACGCGACTGGACACTTCACGGAGTGCAAGGCAACAGCTCGTCATGATGATCGACTTCCACAAGCCCGGCGTGGTCACGACGCGCGGCGTCGATCTCACCTATTCACATGGCTATCAGCGAGGCACCCAAGCCGTAGGCACGCACCTTCGCGTCGTGTCCTCCTCCTGAGACATCGGTCGGACGCACATCGCAGACTCGGATAGGCGTGCGCGGCCGTTGGCTCGAGATCCCCACGTCGGGCAACGCCCAGGCGCTCTCCCAGCCTTGGAGTACCTGTTCACCGCCTCGCTCCCAGCTGACGCTGAGCGCGGGTCACCTCGGGTCCACGCGTCTGGGCTACCCCGGGTTCAGGGCGTCCGCGACGTCGGGGTAGGACCATGGATCCGCGGCCACATCCGGGTCGGGACTCATCAGCAGCCATGCGGCGCCGCCCTCGGCGGCAGTCCCTCCGACGTCGGTGAGACGGGCGGCCACGGCGATATCAGGATTGATGCCGAGGACCTCGCGTACGTCGGTCGTGGTGTCCATGATGGGCACGTCGCGGTCCATCACCGGTCCGAGCCGGTCCGAACGGACCTCGGCCCCGGACAGGCTGTAGAAGTCGCCTCGAAAGGTGAAGCCAGACCCGGTAGCGCCCTCGCCGTCGCTGCCCATCAGGGCGAAGCCCGCTACGGCACCTAGGACAAGGACGGCGGTGGCCGCGAGGGCAACAGCACGCGGTCTCCGCACCTTGTCAGTGTGGGGAAACCTCATGTCCGATGGACGGGGCGGGAGGTGCAATGGTTCCCCCGGGTCGCGCAGGCCCGCCGCGCAGCGGCGATATGGACGCGACCATCTGGTCGTGGCGTGTAGGACGCGCGCGACACCGCCGAACAACAAGACCGTGACCCGGCAGCCTGTCCCGGCGAGCATCTTGCCGGCGCCTCGAGCTCGACACCACGAACTCCTGCAGGAGTGCCTGTAGCCATGACTTCGCGACCGCCTTATGTTGAGCGGAACGCAAGGGGGCCGTCGTGAGCACGGTGCT
>CADCUM010000076.1 GCA_902805885.1 uncultured Nocardioides sp.
CTCCCAGGGACACGCTCGTGCGGTCCCGGGTCCCACGGCTGCACGACGCGATGACCGACCTGGCGCGGTTCCTGGCCAGCCCGTCGGGCGCCCGGATCACCGGTCGGACCATCCGGGTCCGCTGATCCCTCAGGAGTCGGACAACGCGTCCAGCAGGCGGTCGGCGGCGCCGTACGGGTCCAGCTCTCCCGCGGCGACGCGGGTGGCCAGGTCGTCGAGCTCCGACCTGCCGTGGACGTCGCCCCACCGCTCCCGCAGTGTCGTGACCGCGATCGCCTCGACCTCCCGGCGCGCACGAGCCGTGCGCCGCCGCTCGAGCTCGCCCGACCCGGCCGCCCAGGCCCGGTGCCGCTCGACCTCCGCGAGGAGCTCCTCGACGCCCTCGCCGCGGCTGGCGACGGTGGACACGACGGGAGGACGCCAGGTCCCCTCGTCCCGCTCGGCCATGGTCAGCACGGTGCGCAGCTCACGTCGTACCCGTTCGGCGCCCTCGCGGTCGGCCTTGTTGACGACGTAGACGTCGCCGATCTCCAGGATCCCTGCCTTCGCGGCCTGGATGCCGTCGCCCATGCCCGGCGCCGTCAGCACCAGCGTGGTGTCGGCGAGGCCGGCGATCTCGACCTCGCTCTGCCCCACCCCGACGGTCTCCACGAGCACGACGTCGCAGCCCGAGGCGTCCAGGACGCGCACGGCCTGCGGCGTGGACCACGCGAGGCCGCCCAGCTGGCCCCGCGACCCCATGGACCGGATGAACACGCCGGGGTCCAGGGCGTGGTCCGACATCCGAACCCGGTCGCCGAGCAGCGCCCCGCCGGAGAACGGCGACGACGGGTCGACGGCGAGCACGCCCACCCGCCTGCCCGTACGGCGCAGCGCCGTGACGAGGGCGTTGGTGGACGTCGACTTCCCCACCCCGGGCGGCCCGGTGACCCCCAGCACGTGGGCGCCTCCGCTGTGCCCGAGCAACCCGGACATCACCTCGCGCAGGGCGGGTGAGGCCTCCTCGACCAGGGTGATGAGGCGGGCCACCGCCGCGGCCTCGCCCTCGCGCGCGCGGGCGACGAGGTCGGGGACCGCGGCGGGGTCCCGCCGGCTCACGCCCCGGGGACCCGGACGATCAGCGCGTCGCCCTGGCCGCCGCCGCCGCAGAGGGCCGCGGCACCGACGCCGCCGCCGCGACGCTTGAGCTCCAGCGCCAGGTGCAGCACGATCCGGGCGCCGGACATGCCGACCGGGTGGCCGAGCGCGATCGCGCCACCGTTGACGTTGACCTTGTCGTTGCTGATGCCGAGCTCGCGGGCCGAGGAGATCCCCACCGCGGCGAAGGCCTCGTTGAACTCCACCAGGTCGAGGTCCGTCGGCGAGATGCCCTCCTTCTCGCAGGCCTTCGCCGTCGCGACGGCGGGCTGCAGCTGGAGGGTCGAGTCGGGGCCGGCGACCTGGCCGTGCGCGCCGATCTCGGCCAGCCACTCCAGCCCGAGCTCCTCGGCCTTGGCACGGCTCATCACGACGACCGCGGCAGCGCCGTCGGAGATCTGCGAGGCGGAGCCGGCGGTGATGGTGCCCTCCTTGTTGAACGCCGGGCGCAGCCTCGCCAGGGTCTCGGCCGTCGTGTCCGCCCGGACGCCCTCGTCCTCGCGGATCGTGACCGTGCCCTTGCGCGTCTCGATGTCGACGGGGACGACCTCGTCGTCGAAGACGCCGTTCTTCCACGCGACCGCCGCCTTCGCGTGCGACTGGGCGGCGAACTCGTCCTGCTCCTCGCGGGTCAGGTTGTGCGCGGCGGCGTTGCACTCCTCGGTGAGCAGGCCCATCGCCTGGGAGGTGAACTGGTCGAACAGGGCGTCGTACGCCATCGAGTCCACGAGCGCGGTGTCACCGAACTTCGTGCCCTCGCGGCTGCCCTGCAGGAGGTGGGGCGCGCGGGTCATCGACTCCATGCCGCCGGCGACGACGACGTCGGCCTCGCCCGCCCGGATCAGCTGGTCGGCGAGGGCGATGGCGTTGATGCCGGACAGGCAGACCTTGTTGATGGTCATGGAGGGGACGTTCATGGGGATGCCGCCGCTGACGGCCGCCATCCGCGCCGGGTTCTGGCCTGCCCCCGCCTGGATGACCTGCCCCATGATCACGTAGTCGACCTGGTCCCCGCTGACGCCGGCCTTCTCCAGGGCGCCCTTGATGGCGACGCCACCGAGGTCTGCGGCCGAGACGTCCTTGAGCCCGCCGAGCAGGCGCCCGATCGGGGTGCGCGCCCCGGCGACGATGACGGATCCGGTGCGGGTGGACTCGGACATGGGGGTGCCTCCAGGGTGAGAGCTGCGTCGACGACGGGGTGCTCCTCCGAGGCTACCCAGCACCGAGGGTGCAGCGGCAGCCGGTCGCGCCTGAGGCACTCGTCACACCTTGTCGCCTGCACGCCACCGGTCGGCCACCATGTGGGCCATGACCGACCACGGACTGCCCGACGACGTCCAGCACCTCTTCACGGCCATCGACCACGTCGGCATCGCCGTGGCCGACCTCGACGAGGCGATCGCCTTCTACCGCGACACCTACGGCATGCGGGTCCTGCACGAGGAGGTCAACGAGGAGCAGGGCGTGCGCGAGGCGATGGTCGGCGTCGGCGACTCCACCTCGTGCATCCAGCTGCTGGCGCCGCTCTCCCCCGAGTCGACGATCGCGACGTTCCTCGACCGCAACGGGCCCGGGATCCAGCAGCTCGCCTTCCGGGTGGAGGACGTCGAGCACGTCGCCGACGTGCTGCGCTCACGCGGCCTGCGGCTGCTGTACGACGCTCCGCGCCGCGGCACGTCGGACAGCCGCGTCAACTTCGTCCACCCCAAGGACGCCGGCGGCGTTCTGGTCGAGCTGGTCCAGCCGGCGTCCACGCCCTGACCCGCCTTCCCCCCAGAGTTACCGGCCGGTAATGTCCGGCGCAGCACGTCGTACCCCCACCACACCCAGGAGCGCACCGTGCAGCACATCCTCGACGCGATCCAGTCCGGAGAGGCCACCGGCCAGGACTTCGCCGCCCTCGACCTCCCCGAGTCCTACCGGGCGGCGTTCGTCCGCAAGGAGGACGTCGACATGTTCGAGGGCCTGTCCATCAAGGACAAGGACCCCCGCAAGTCCCTGCACGTCGACGAGGTCGCGCTCCCCGAGCTCGGTCCGGGCGAGGCGCTCGTGGCGGTGATGGCCTCCGCCATCAACTACAACACCGTGTGGACCTCGATCTTCGAGCCTGTCTCCACCTTCGGGTTCCTCGAGCGCTACGGCCGGCTCTCCGACCTGACCAGGCGGCACGACCTGCCCTACCACGTGGTCGGCTCCGACCTCTCCGGCGTCGTGCTCAAGACCGGTGCCGGGGTCACGAAGTGGAAGCCGGGCGACCGCGTCGTCGCCCACTGCCTCTCCGTCGAGCTGGAGTCCCCCGACGGCCACGACGACACGATGCTCGACAACGAGCAGCGCATCTGGGGCTTCGAGACCAACTTCGGCGGGCTCGCCGAGGTCGCGATGGTCAAGGCCAACCAGCTCATGCCCAAGCCCGAGCACCTCACCTGGGAGGAGGCCGCCTCCCCCGGCCTGGTCAACTGCACGGCCTACCGCCAGCTCGTCTCCACCAACGGCGGCAACATGAAGCAGGGCGACAACGTCCTCATCTGGGGCGCCTCCGGCGGGCTCGGCGGCTTCGCCACGCAGTACGCCCTCAACGGCGGCGCCAACCCCGTCTGCGTGGTCTCCAACGAGGAGAAGGCGGCCATCGCCCGCAGCATGGGCGCCGAGCTCGTCATCAACCGTTCCGAGGAGGACTACAGGTTCTGGAACGACGAGGGCACCGAGCAGAACCCCCAGGAGTGGAAGCGGTTCGGGGCCCGCATCCGCGAGCTCACCGGCGGCGAGGACATCGACATCGTCTTCGAGCACCCGGGACGCGAGACCTTCGGCGCCTCCGTCTACGTCACCCGCAAGGGCGGGACCATCACCACCTGCGCGTCCACGACCGGCTACATGCACGAGTACGACAACCGCTACCTGTGGATGAACCTCAAGCGCATCATCTCCAGCCACTTCGCCAACTACCGCGAGTCCTGGGAGGCCAACCGCCTCGTCGCGAAGGGCAGGATCCACCCGACGCTGTCGCGCACGTACTCGCTCGAGGACGTCGGGCAGGCCACCCTCGACGTCCACCGCAACGCCCACCAGGGCAAGGTCGGCGTGCTGTGCCTGGCGCCCGAGGAGGGTCTCGGCGTGCTGGACCAGGAGATGCGCGACCAGCACCTCGACGCCATCAACCGCTTCCGCGGGGTCTGACGACGCAGCACCGCGCAACACGCACCCCGGGTCCGCGGAAACGCCTGCGGCCCGGGGTGTGATCTGTCGGGACCATCGGCAAGACTGTGGCCCCGCAGACCGCACGACGTGAGAGGGAGCCTCAGCATGAGCCGCGACCAGGGCCTGTCCATCTTCGACGAGGAGCCGGAGTCCGACGAGGCGGTCCTCGAGGAGCGCGAGCTGGCGGCCGAGCAGCGGGAGCTCGCGCCCGAGCGCCTCGAGACCGCTCCCGAGGAGCTCGCCCCGGAGGCCGGCGTCGCCGGCACGCCAGGGACGTCCTCCGGCGGCTCCACGGCCGTCTCCGCCGACCAGCTGGCCGGGCCCGACGCCGAGGCCACCCAGGTGATGCAGACCGCTCGGCGCGAGGAGCAGCCGGTCGCCGACGGCCCCACGCGCCCCGTGCCCGTGATCCCTCCGGCGGCGGCTCCGCAGCGTCCCGCATCGGCACCGGCCGCCGGCCCCAGCGCGCCGGACCGTCCCGTCTCGCGGCCGGCGGTCCCGCCGCCGGCGCCGGCCCCGCTCCCCGTCGTACGCCGCGGGGGCTACGACAAGGCAGCCGTCGACCAGCGTCTCCAGCAGCTCCAGGGGGAGAAGTCCGGGCTCAGCTCGAGCCTGGCCGCCAGCGAGGAGCGGGCCATCGCGCTCGAGGCCGAGCTCGAGCGCGCCCGTGCCGAGCTCGCCGAGAACCAGAACCCGACGTACGCCGGCCTCGGTGGCCGCGCGACGTCGATGCTCAAGCTCGCGGAGGAGGAGGCCGCCGACGTCCGCAACGCCTCCCGCCGCGAGGCCGCGGAGATCCTCGCGCAGGCCGAGCGCGATGCGCGGGCGATCCGCGCCGACGCCGCCCGCGAGGCCGACGACATGCGCATGGTCCAGATCAAGGAGCTCGACGAGATGCGGTCCCGGATGACCGCCGACGCCGAGCAGGAGCGCACGATGGCCCGCGGCGAGGCCGAGGACCTCCTCGCCACCGCCAAGCGCGAGGCCGACCAGGTCCGGCTGGCCGCGCAGCAGGAGGCCAACGAGCTCCGGACGACCGCCCGGCGGGAGGCCGAGCAGTCCCGCGCCGCCGCCGACCGGGAGGTCCAGGAGGCCAGGCGCACCCTCGCGGTGGAGAAGGAGCGGCTGGCCCGCGAGGCGGCCGAGCACCACAGCAACGCGACCCTCGAGACCCAGCGGCTCGTCGGTGAGGCCGAGCAGCGGGCCGCCGCCGCGGAGCAGCGTGCCCGCGAGGCGACCACCCAGGCCAACGCCCACCGCCAGCAGGCCCAGAACGAGGCCGAGGGGCTCCTGAGCCGCGCCCGCCGCGAGGCGGGGCAGATCGTCTCCTCCGCCCGCACCCAGGCCGAGTCGATCTCTGCGACGGGGACCGCCGAGGCCGAGCGCGAGCTCGCGGCCGTCCAGGCCGACGTCGAGCGGATGACCAAGCGCCGCGACGCCATCACCGCCCAGCTGGGCGCCCTGCGCGACGTCGTCGCGGGCTTCGGTCAGGACGAGTCCTGAGCGGCTTGCGGCGGCTGCTCGGCGACCGGGGACGATCCGACGCGAGCACTCCCGTCACCAGAGCCGCCGTCGCCACCGACGAGCCGCCGGCACCCTCCGGCTCGACGCGGGTCGACGACAGCGAGCTCGGCGACCAGAGAGCCTCGCGACTCGGCGATGCCCGCTCGGCGCCGGACGCCCGGGTGGACAACGCCACGGACCTGGTCGTCCCCGACATCGACGAGGAGCTGCCGCCACCCGCGCCGCCCCTGGCCCACCGCTCGCTCACCGCACACACGCCGTTCCACATCGGCTTCTTCGGTGCTCTCGGCGCGCTGGTCGCCCTGTTCCTGTCCCAGCAGGTGCTGCGGCTCTCCGGGATCCTCGTGCTGCTCGTGCTGGCGATGTTCCTCGCGATCGGGCTCAACCCCGCCGTCGAGGCGATCATGCGGCGAGGCGTGCGGCGCGGTTACGCCCTGCTCGTCGTGCTGGCCGCGGTCGTCGCCACGCTCGTCCTGTTCGTGGTGGCCCTGGCCCCGGTCATCAGCGACCAGATCGCCGCCATCACCCGCAACGCTCCCGAGTGGCTCGACCAGCTCCAGTCCGACGAGCGCGTCCAGCGGCTCGACCAGCGGTTCGACATCATCACGAAGGCCCGTGAGTACGTCTCGGACTCCAACTTCTCCTCCACCGTCTTCGGTGGCGCCCTCGGCGTCGGGCTCCGGGTGCTCTCGGCCCTCGCCAACTCCTTCATCGTGCTGGTCCTGACGATCTACTTCCTGGCCTCGCTGCCCAGCATCAAGCAGGCGGCGTACGCCCTGGCCCCGGCGTCGCGTCGGCCCCGGGTCAGCGCCCTCGGCGACCGGATCATCCACTCCACCGGCTCCTACGTCGCGGGCGCGTTCCTCGTGTCCGTGTGCGCGGGGCTCTCGACGCTCGTCTTCTGCTTCCTCGTCGGGCTCGCGGAGTACGCCTTCGCCCTGTCGTTCGTCGTCGGGCTGCTGTCGCTGATCCCGGTCGTCGGCGCCTTCGTCTCAGCGGTGCTGATGACGCTGCTGGCCCTCACGGTCTCGCCGACCGTGGCGGTGATCGCGCTGGTCTACTACGTCCTCTACCAGCAGGTCGAGTCCTACTTCATCTATCCCAAGATCATGAAGCGCTCGGTCGACATCCCCGGGTCGGTGACCGTGATCGCCGCGCTGGTGGGTGGGTCGCTCATGGGCGTGATCGGCGCCCTGCTCGCCGTGCCGTTCGCGGCGGCGCTGCTGATGCTCCACCGCGAGGTGTTCCTCAAGCGGCAGGACGCTCGCTGACCCGCGGCCCGCTCTCCGTCTCGGGCAGCGGTTCCGTCGCCAGCGGCGCACGCCCCTCCCCCAGCTTGACCACGACGACACCGGCGAGGACGAGCACGCCGCCGGCGAGCTGGATCGTGCGGGGAAGCTCACCCAGCAGCAGCCATGCGAAGACCAGCGCGGCGAGCACCTCGCCGAGGGCCACGAACGACGCGAGCCGGCTGCCGAGGCGTCGCCCGGCAGCGATGCCGGTGACGTAGGCGAAGGCTGCGGTGACCACGCCCAGCGCCAGGACCGGCCACCACCACGGCACCCCCTGGCCGTCGTACACCGCATCGCCGGTCGAGGCCCGGAACGGCACCAGCCCGAGCGCACCGGCGACCGCCAGCACCGTCCCGCCGACGAGCAGTCCCCCGGCGGCCAGGGCGATTCCGGGCAGGCCGTTGTCCTCGTCGGCGGAGATCACGAAGTAGGTCGCCGCGCCGACCATCGCCCCCAGCGCCCAGAGGACCCCCACGAGGCTGAGGTCGGCGCCCGAGACCACGTCGAGGACCAGCACCAGGCCGCCGGCGGCGATCACCGCGCCCAGGACGGTGAGACCGGAGGGTCGGTGGCCGTGCCGGAGCCAGAGCCAGAGCACGACAGCGACGGGGGCGGTGTACTCCAGCAGGAGGGCGACGCTCACCTGGAGGTGGGTGACGGCGTAGAAGTAGCAGAGCTGGGCTCCGGCGACGGCGGCGACGCCGTACACCGCGACCAGACCCGCGTTGGCCCGCACCAGGCCCCAGCGCCCCCGCAGCGCGAGCGCCGCGGGCACCACCAGCACGAGCGCCGCGATGGCGATGCGGAGCGTGACCACCGCGCCGGCGCTCCAGCCGGTGTCGAGGAGGCCCCGCGCCAGGACCCCGGACATCCCGAACGTCGTCGCCGAGGCGAACGCGAGCAGCAGACCGGTCGTCGTCCGAGAGCGCTGGGTGTCATGAGTCAAAGCCGTCACACCCATGACACTACGAACGGGCTCGTAATATGTCAACGTGCTCTTCACCGATGACACCGACGCCGCACTCCAGGCGGCGGTCGCGCTCGCCAACTCCACGGACGAGCCCGGCGAGCCGTTGGGGTCCATCGAGGACCTGTCCGCCTTCCTGCGGCACTGGGCCTACACGGGTCGGCACGACGCGACCGCGGCCGAGCTCCAGGACGTACGGCGCCTGCGCCCCCGGCTGCGGGAGCTGCTCCTCGCCGAGCGCGACGACGCGGCCGCCCTCGTCAACGCGATGCTCGCCGACGCCCGCGCACTCCCCCAGCTTCAGCGCCACGACCACTGGGACTGGCACCTGCACGCCGTCGACCCCACCCGGCCCCTCGCGGACCGCGTGGTGGTCGAGACCGCGATGGCGATGGTCGACGTCATCCGCGCCGACGAGAACCGCCGGCTCGACCGGTGCGACGCGGACGACTGCGACGACGTCGTGCTGGACCTCTCGCGCAACCGCTCGCGGCGCTACTGCTCGACGACGTGCGGGAACCGGGAGGCGGTCGCGGCCTACCGGGCCCGCCAGCGGGGCTGAGCCGCCCTCACTCGACGAAGCGCCGGAGCACCTGCACGAAGATCTCGGGCTGCTCGGAGTGGACCCAGTGGCCCGCTCCCTTCACGGTCACCCGCCGCACCCGCGGGAACAGCTGCTCCATCACCGGCGCGTGCTCGGGACCGACGTAGGGGGAGGTCGCGCCCGCCACCCAGAGCACCGGGCCGTCGTACGGCGCCGCGCCCGACACCTCCTCCTCCGGCCAGCCGGCGACCGCGTCGAGGTCGCGTCCGAGCACCTCGAGGTTGGGCTGCCAGCTCCACCCCCGTCCCTCGCCGCCCGGGTCGCGACGCAGGTTCTGGAGCAGGAAGGAGCGCACCGTCGGGCTCTGTACCGCGGGGGCGAGCGCCCGGTCTGCGTCGGAGCGCGACTCGAGGGCGGCCAGGTCGAGCGCCTGCATCGCCCGCACGTACTCGCGGAACTCGGAGCCGTGGGCGTAGGCGACCGGCGAGACGTCGACGACGCACAGCCTGCTGACCAGGCGCGGGTGCCGCAGCGCGAGGACCATCGCGGCCTTGCCGCCCATCGAGTGGCCGACGAGCGTCACGGGGTCGGCGTCGTCGATGAGCGCCGCGACCTGGTCGGCGACGTCGGCGTAGGAGAACGAGTCGGACCAGCTCGAGCGCCCGTGGTGGGGCATGTCGACCAGCGTGACGCGGTGGCGGTCGGCGAAGGCCTTGGCGATCTGGGTCCAGTTCTTCCCCTGGCCGAACAGGCCGTGGCAGAAGACGAGACGCGGTCCCTGGTCGCCCAGCTCGGTCGTGTGCAGGCTCACCCGGTCAGTCTCGCAGGACCGGGGACGCGACCTAGAAGTCGAACCCGTCGAAGCCGCCGTCGAACATGCCGCCGATGCCGTCGCCGATCCCACCCACCGTGTCGCCGAGCCCCTCGCCCAGCGCGCCGATGCCGCCGCCGAACCCCCCGAGGCCGCCGCTGAAGAGCATGCCCATGAACATCCACTCCATCGGTCCGAAGGCGCCGAAGTAGCCCATGGCGTAGGGCTGGTAGGCGCGGCCACCCTGCCAGTAGGGCACTCGTTGGGAGCCGACCATCACCTTGCGGATGTCGGGCTCGGCACCCACGCGGACCCGCTCGGCGTCCAGCGCGCAGGCCGGGACGTCACGCCGTGCTCCGCCGGGCGGGGTGTAGGAGACGTCGGTGACGGACATCCCGTGGCGGGGGTCGAAGAAGCACGGAGGACGCCGCTGGGGCAGCGGCTCGCCCGCCACCCGGGCCCGGACGCACGCCATCGCGTAGCGGCCGTCCTCGAGGATCTCCGTGACGTGACGCACGTCCTCGGGGCGGGACAGCGCCGCAGCGGCGGCCTTGGCCGCCTCGTAGGCGTCCAGGGCCCGCTGGTAGTCGGCGCGCGCGCCGGCGTCGAGCGGCTCGCCCGCCAGGTCGATGTCGAGGTCCTGCAGCTCGACGCCGAGGGCGGTGGCGTCCTCCTCTGCCAGCCGCTTCACCGGCGCCAGCTCGGCCTCGGCCCGGGCGAGCTCCCGTCGCCTGCTGGACTGGCCGGCCGTCACCGCGACGGCCACGAGGCCGCCGAGGAGGACGAGCAGCAGGACCAGCTCCATGGGCCCAGCCTACGGATCCCCGACAACACCGGAGAGCAGGCCGCGGGTCGACCCCCGACGACCTCGCGACCTGCTCTCGCACGGTGCCCGGTCGGCTGGGCCCTCCCCTGTGGGGCCCAGCCGACCGGCATGGCCCAACAGTGCCGGGACGCGCGGGGGGCGGGCATCGGTAGTCCTACCTAATTCGCCTACGTAGGGCGATACATTCACTGGGTGCTGACCCCGTGCCTCGGACGCGAGCAGGTGCAGCGTGCCCTCACCGCCGCCCTGGCCGAGGCACGCTGGGTCAGCGTCGTGGGCCCTCCCGGGAGCGGCAAGACCCTGCTGGCCCGCCATGTCGCCGACGGGCACGACGACGCCGCCTGGGTCGACGCGCGCAGCGCGCACACCCTCGCCGACCTGCTCGTGCGAGCACTGTCGGCCGTCGGCGCCGAGTCGGTGCCGGGGGACACGCCGGCGGGAGCACTGGGACGCGCCCTCGACGGCCGGGGCTGCCTGCTCGTGCTCGACGGCGTCGACCTCGACGCCACCGGTGCCGGGGAGTGCCTCCAGTCGCTGGTGGAGTCCACCGCCGACGCCCGCGTCGTGGTGACCGCGCTGACCAATGCGGGCCACGCGGGCGAGCGCGTCGTCCGGATCGGGCCGCTGCCCGTCCCCCCGGCTCGGGCCCCCCTCGAGGGGCCGGCGGTCGACCTCTTCCTCGACAGGATCCGCACGGCCGGCGGGCGGCCGGTCGACCTCGCCGTCCAGGCGCGCGACGTACGGCGCCTGCTCGGCGCCACCGGCGGGCTGCCGCTGCTGATCGAGCAGGCCGCCGTCCAGTCCGCCCTCGTGGGGCTGAACAACGCGACGACCGCTGTCTCGCTGGACGACGCCGTCGACGCGGCGCACGACCTGCTGGACCACGCCCAGCGTGCGGCGCTCCGCCGGATCGCCCTGCTCGACCACCCGGTGGGAGCCGAGGTGCTGGCGGAGGTCCTCGGCGCCCCTCTCGGGGAGACGATGCGGATCGCGGCCTCCCTGGTGCGCCGCAGCCTCCTCGAGGTGCAGGAGGACGGGCGCTTCGACATGCTCTCCCCCATCCGCAGCCACGCCCGGTCCCTGGCCGGGCCGGCGGACCACGAGGCGAAGCGCTGCGGACTCCTGAGGTGGGCCGACCGGGTCGCCCCCGACCACGACAACTTCGGGGCGGCGGACGCCGACTGGCTCGCCGACCTCCCGGCCATGCGTGAGGCGGTCCTCACCGCGTGCGCCCACCCGGACACCCGGGCCGAGGGCTACAGCGTCGCCAACCGGATCTTCTCCTCCCTCTACACCTCGATGCGCGCCCGCGAGGCGCTGGAGATCATGGAGGGTGCCCTCACCAGTGGCGACGGCCCGCCCGCGATCGGCGCCCAGGTGGCGCGGCGGGCCGGCATCGCCGCCTCGGAGGTGCGCGGGACCTACGAGGGGTTGTGGCTCCTGGACCGCGCCGACGAGCACGCGTCCGTGGCGACGCGGCCGGAGGAGCAGCTGGCCAAGACCGCGTCCATCCGCGCCGAGATGCACCTCGACGCCGGCGACCTGGTGCGGGCCGAGTGCGAGGCACGACGCGCCATCGAGCTGGACCCCGACGGCTCGATCCGCCGCCAGGCCACCCGCACCCTCGCCGATGTCTACGTCTCCCGCGGCTGCTTCGCCGAGGCCGCCGTCGCCGCCAACGACGCGATGCCGGGCCGCATCACCCAGGACGAGCGCTGGATCGACCTGTCGGCCCGCACCCTGCTCGCCCGGATCGCGCTGGAGCAGGGCAGGGCCGCCGAAGCCGTCGCGGCCACGCGCGCCGTGGTGGCCGAGGCCCGCGAGCTGGCCGAGGACCGCGTCGGCCTGCTGGCGGAGACCCTCCTCCGCGGCCTGGACCCGACGTGGGAGCCCAGCCCCGTCGACCGGGACACCCTGCCGTGGGCCGTGCGCCTCCCCGTGCTGGCCCAGGACGCCCGTGACCTCTTCGCGCGGGGCGAGAACCGGCGGGCGGCGGGCCTGGCAGCCGACGTCGCGACGCTGGCGGACTCGGCGCGGCTCGGGCGTGACGCCGTGGAGGCCAGGCTGATGCTCGGCCGCGCCCTGCTGGCCGACGGCGACCACGAGCAGGCCGCCACCACCTACCTCACCGCCCTCGAGCAGGCGGCCGCGATGCCGATGCCGCTGCGGGTGGCCGACGCCCTCGACGGCCTGGCCTCCGTCGCGCAGCAGCGCTCGATGCGCGAGGCGCGCCAGCTCGCGGCGGCGGCGGCCGCCGTACGCGCTCCGCGGCTCGCCGCGCCGTGGGGGTACGCCGCGGCCTTCCGCGTCCCACCCGCGCGCACAGCCCCGGACGGCTGGATCGACGACGGGGACCTGACGGCCGAGGGCGTGCGCGCGGCCACGGCGCTCTTCACCGGCGGTCCCCCGGCCGGCCCGTCCCCCCTCGACACGCTGACCTCGGCCGAGCGCCAGGTCGCGCGCCGCGTCGCCGACGGGCTGACCAGCCGTCAGATCGGCGAGGAGCTGTTCGTCTCACCGCGCACCGTGGACGCCCACCTGACCCACATCTACCGCAAGCTCGGCATCAACTCGCGCGCGCGGCTGGCTGCCCTGGTCGTCGACGCCCGCTGACACACTGCCCCGATGTCGGTGCAGCGCGCCATGATGGGCCCATGAGCCGGACGTTCCAGGTGACCTTCGACGCCGACGACCCGATCGCGCTGTCGCGCTTCTGGGCCGCGGCGCTCGGCTACGTCAACCCTCCGCCCCCCGGCCGGGTGCTGGAGGTGGGCGAGGACCCCTTCGATGCCTGGCGCGACTTCCTTCGAGAGCTCGGCGTGCCCGAGTCCGAGCGGAACAACGCCTCGGCGGCCGAGGACCCGGACGGCGCCGGTCCGCGACTGTTCTTCCAGCGGGTGCCGGAGGGCAAGACCGCCAAGAACCGCGTGCACCTCGACGTCCGCGTGGCGACCGGGCTCGAGGGCGACCAGCGGATGGCAGCGCTGGAAGCGGAGTGTGACCGGTTGACCGCCCTCGGGGCGAACCGCGTACGGCGCTCGGAGCCGTCGCCGCCGATGTCCTCGGGCTTCATCGTGATGACGGACCCCGAGGGCAACGAGTTCTGCGTCGCCTAGCGGCTGCTGTAGTCGCGGAAGCCCCGGCCCGTCTTGCGACCGAGGTAGCCGGCGGTGACGAGGTGCTCGAGCAGCGGCGCCGGCGCGAAGCCGGGCTCGCGGAACTCGAGGTAGAGCTCCTTCTGGATCGCCAGCGAGACGTCGTTGCCGACCACGTCGAGCAGCTCGAACGGTCCCATCGGCAGGGCACAGCCCTGCTTCATGGCCGTGTCGATGTCGTCGGCGGTGGCGTAGTGCGCCTCGAGCATCTTGACGGCGTCGTTGAGGTAGGGGAAGAGGAGCGCGTTGACGATGAACCCGGCGCGGTCGCCGCAGCGCACCGCGACCTTGCCGACCTGGTCGCACAGTGCGAGGACGGTCTCGGTGACCGCCTCGTCGGTGGCGACGGTGGAGACCACCTCGACGAGCTTCATGACCGTCGCGGGGTTGAAGAAGTGCATCCCGATGACGTCCTGCGGGCGCTTGGTGACCCGGGCCATCTCGATGATGGGGAGCGAGGAGGTGGTGGTGGCCAGGATCGCGCCGGGCCGGCAGATCTCGTCGAGGTTCTCGAACAGGGTCGTCTTGACCGCGAGGTCCTCGGCGATGGCCTCCACGACGAGGTCGACGTCACGCAGGTCGTCGAGCGACGTCGTGCCGCGCGCCCGGCCGAGGACCTCCTCCTTCTGCTGCTCGGTGGCCCGTCCGCGCTGGATCTGCTTGTCGAGGCTCTTGGTGAGGGTGGCGGCGACGCCCTCCACCTTGTCCTGGCTGCGGCCGGTGTAGACGACGTCGTGCCCGGCCTTCGCGAAGACCTCCACGATCCCCGCGGCCATGGTGCCCGTGCCGACGACGCCGACGCGGCGGACGTCGTGGCGCAGCTGCGGCTTGTCCTCGGCGCTGGGGGTCTGCGCGTCGTCGACGACGACCGGGCTGTCCGGGGCCTCGTAGGTGTAGAAGCCACGGCCCGACTTGCGTCCCAGCAGGCCGGCGGTGACGTACTGCTTGAGGATCGGGGCCGGCGCGTGGAGGCGGTCGCGGCCCTGCTTGTACATCGTGTCGAGGATCTCGTACGCCGTGTCGAGGCCGATCAGGTCCAGCAGCGCCAGCGGGCCCATGGGGTAGCCGCAGCCGAAGCGCATGGCCGCGTCGATGTCCTCGCGCGAGGCGTACTTGCCCTCGTACATGGCGACCGCGTGGTTGAGGTAGCCGAAGAGCAGCGTGTTGGCGATGAAGCCGGCCTTGTCGCCGCAGACGACGGGGTTCTTGCCGAGGTCGCGCAGCAGCCCCTGGACGCTCTCCAGGACCGCCGGCTCGGTGACGACGGTGCGGACGATCTCGACGAGGTCCTGCACCGGGGCCGGGTTGAAGAAGTGGACACCGATGACGCGTCCGGGCTTGGAGCTGGCGGTGGAGATCTCCGTGACGCTGAGCGAGGAGGTGTTGGTCGCCAGGACGGCGTCGGGACGGACGACGTCGTCGAGCGCGCGGAAGATCGACGTCTTGACCTCGAGCGACTCGACCACGGCCTCGATGACCAGGTCCGCGTCCGCGAGGTCGCTCATCGAGGTCGTCAGGGTGATGCGGCCCATCAGCTCGGCCTGCTCCGCCTCGGTCATCTTGCCGCGCTTGACCGCTCGCCCGGTCGAGTGCTCGAGGTGCTGGCGACCGCGCTCGACCGCCGCGTCGTTGACCTCGAGGCCGACCACGGAGCGGCCGTGGCGGGCGAACACCTCCGCGATGCCGGCGCCCATGGTGCCGAGGCCGATCACGCCGATGGTGGAGAAGTCACGATCCGCATCAGTCATGGGGCGCATCCTCGCACGGCGCGGCGGGCCGTCGGCTGTGTGCCTGGTCACCCCGCGCCGGCCCGGTCAGGGGCGTACGACGACCACCTCGTCGCCGGGCCGGACCGGTCCGGGCCGCACCACCTTGGCGCACAGCCCGCGGAGCCGGCGCGCCTTCCCGTCGGGGGTGTTGACGAAGGTCATCGCGTCCTTGCCGTAGCGGGCGATGAACTTCCCGCAGCCGGTGTGGGGCTGGTCCGTCACCACGATGACCGCCCCCTCGGGCCCGCCGATGTGCAGCTCGCTCCAGGCCGGCAGGTTCTCGTGGGAGAGGTCGAGGTCGAGGAACAGCTGGTCGCCGGAGAGCGCCTCGCGCTCCGGCTCCTGCGCCAGGAACTCGATGAGGGCGTGGTTCATGATGTTGAGCTGCATGTCCGGGTGGGGACCACGGTCGGGCGTGCGCTTGCTGGTCCGGTCGATCCAGTTGTCGCCGACGAGGCCCGCGCGCAGGTCCAGGTGGCCGACGTCGAGCACCTCGCGGGCCCCTTCCGCCGGACGGCGTACCAGCAGCCGGAGCGTGCCGCGGTCGCGCGGACCCGAGTCGAGGCGCGGCAGGAAGGTGGTCAGCTCCTGGGTCGTCCGGTGCCGGCGCAGCACGCGGCGCTCGAGCACGGCGTCGGCGGGCGACCGCGCCATCAGGCGGGCCAGGGGCCCGGGCAGCTCCTCGTCCGCCGGCACCGGCGCGAACCCGAGGTCGGACAGCGACGTGCGGTCCCAGGACGAGCCGGCACCGGTGAGAGCCGTGACCTGCCCGAACCCGCGGACCGAGAGCCGCTCGCAGGCGGCCTCGACGAGCGCCGTACGCAGCGCGACCTCGTCCTGGCCGGGCTCGACCGTGAGCCGTCCGAGGTGGGGGTGACCGTCGAGGAGGTCGACGTGGACGGCGGCGACCGGCGGGTCCCCGGCGACCATGACGAAGCCGTCGCCCCCCTCCTCGCCGGCACCGATCAGGGCCAGGTCGCGGCGGCGTGCGGGGCGTACGTCGTGCTGGGGTGCGGTCACGGAGGCACTGGTCACGGGGCCACTGTAGATTCGCCCGACGTGAGGATCGTCGTCGCGACTTGCCAGGTGGACTACGCAGGGCGCCTGACCGCCCACCTGCCGATGGCCACCCGGGTGCTGATGCTGAAGTCCGACGGGTCGGTGCTCATCCACTCCGACGGCGGCTCCTACAAGCCGCTCAACTGGATGTCCCCGCCCTGCACGGTGCGCGAGGGCACCTCCGAGGACGGCCGGCTCGAGTGGCTGGTGTCGGCGGCCAAGAGCGACGACACCCTGCGCATCCTCATCGACGAGGTGCACCACGACACGAGCCACGACCTCGGCGTCGACCCCGGCCTGCAGAAGGACGGCGTGGAGAAGCACCTCCAGGAGCTGCTGGCCGAGCACCCCACCTCACTCGCCGACGGCCTCACGCTGGTGCGCCGGGAGTTCCCGACGGCGATCGGGCCGGTCGACCTGATGTGCCGCGACGGCTCCGGGCTGTCGGTGGCCGTGGAGGTGAAGCGCCGTGGTGACATCGACGGCGTCGAGCAGCTGACGCGCTACCTCGAGCTGCTCAACCGCGACCCGGCGCTCACGCGCAAGGGGGCCGTCCGCGGCATCTTCGCCGCCCAGGAGATCAGGCCGCAGGCGCGCGTCCTCGCCACCGACCGCGGCATCGCGTGCGCCGTCGTCGACTACGACGCCCTGCGCGGCATGGACGACGCCGAGCACCGGCTGTTCTGAGACGTAGGGCACGAGGACGGCGGCGGCCCGGTCAACGGGAACGAGCGGCACGGCGCGCCGCGTCTCGCGGCGTGTCGGCGCGAAGCTCCGGTCGCGCTGGCCGCCGTCGGTACCCGAGGTCGACGGCCCCTGGCTCACGCCGTACGTGAGGCGGCGCAGGTAGTGGTCGACCCAGCCCCCGTCGAACGCGACGGGCGCCGCGGTGAGACGGCCTCGGTCCCAGGCGCGCTCACAGCGGCTCGCCGTTCCACGAGCGGGCGACCCAGCCGTCGGCGTCCGCCTCCAGCGCGACCACGGCGCAGTTGGGGAGGGGGCGCCCGTGCCCGTGGGCGGGGTCGAGGTTGCAGGCCAGCTCGGCCACCGCCATGCAGATGGCACCGCCGTGGCTGACGACGAGGGCCGCCTCGCCTCGGTGCGCGTCGGCCACCTCCGCCAGCACCCGGCCGAACCGGTCGATCACCTCCTGGCCGCTCTCGCCACCCGGGATGCGGGCGGACAGGTCACCGGCGAGCCAGGAACCGAACGTGTCGGTGAAGGGGTCGGGGTCCGCAGGGCTGCCGGCGTGGTCACCGACCCCGAACTCGCGCAGGTCCTTGCGCACCACCACGTCGACCCCGAGGCGGCCGGCCACGATCTCGCCCGTCTGCACGGCCCGCGACATGTCGCTGGTCCACACCCGGGCGATCCGCTCGCCGGCCAGCGCGTCGGCGAGGTCGCGCGACTGCAGCCGCCCCAGCGGGGTGAGCCAGCCACCGGCGTCGCTGAGCAGCGGGCTCTCGTAGTCGGACTCGCCGTGCCTGGCGACGAAGACCCGGGCCGGGCACTGGAGGTCAGCCATCCACCAATCCCACCACGCCCTCGGCGCAGCCCCAGCCCAGGGTGACGCCGGCGCCGCCGTGCCCGTAGCAGTGGACGACGTCGCCCACCCGTTCCAGGCGCACGGTCGGGCGGGACGGGCGCAGGCCGACCTTGTGCCGCAGCACCCGCGCTCCCTCGACCTCCGGCACGAGGGCCGCCGCCCGGTGCAGGATCGCGTCCGCGACCTCCGGGTCCGGCGTACGGCTCCACTCCCCCACCACGTCGGTGCCGCCGAGGACGATCTCGCGGGCGCGCGGCACGACGTAGGTCAGCCCGGCCCCGTCGAGCACCCACCGCTCCAGCCCCACCTGCTCGACCACGACGACCTGCCCGCGGACCGGCACGACGGACGGGTCGGCCCCGAAGTGGCGAGCGCCCAGGCCGGTGGCGTTGACCACGACCGAGCCGTCGTCGGGGAGGGCGGAGAGGTTCATCCGGGTGAGGGTGCCGCCCAGCGCGTCGACGCGTCCGGCCAGCCAGCGCAGGTGGACGGGCATGTCCACCACCGGGCTCACGAACGTCCAGCCGTCGGCGTACCCCGGCGGCAGCGACGTCTCCCGGTCGAGCGACGGCACCGCCGCCCGCCACCAGGGGTCCGGCGACGGCTCGCGCAGCAGCTCGGTGCCGGTGCGCATGGCCACGCCGGTGGCGGGGTCGTCGGCCAGCCCGGCGAGGACGCCGTACGACGTCCGCGCCCACGCCGTCACGCGCTCCGGCGGCGACGCGAGGTAGGGGTACCAGAGGGCCGCGGCGACCACGGACGTCGTCTCGAGCGGCAGGTCCCGGGCGACGACGTCCACGCGGTGACCCGCCTCGAGGAGGCGTACGGCGCAGGTCAGCCCGACGACCCCGGCACCGACGACGATGACACGCGACATGGCACGAAGTGTGCCTCAGGCACCTGCCTGCCGGGGGGCGGTCGGGTCGGCACCGGCGTCGCTCTGCTCGCGGGCGACGTACTCCTCGATGTCCTCGAGGTCGTCGCGGTTGCGCCTCACCACGGCCAGCAGGTCGCTCATCGTCGCGACCTCCTCGACCTGCTCCTTGATGAACCACTGCATGAACTGCTCGGAGGCGAAGTCGCCCTCCTCGCGCGCGACGCGGAGCAGCCCGTTGATCTGCTCGGTGACCGCACGCTCCTGCTCGAGCGCCAGCTCGACCGGATCGACGAGGTCGGCGAAGTCGGAGCGGGGGGCTGCGACGGCCGGGATGGTCACGGCCGCGTCGGTGTCGAGGAGGTACTGCACCATCATCATCGCGTGGGAGCGCTCCTCGAGCGCCTGCTCGTAGAAGAACGTCGCCATCTGCGGCATGGTCAGCGCGTCGTAGTAGATCGCGCAGGCGAGGTACTGGTTGTGCGCCGCGAGCTCGTTGCCGATCTGGGCGTTGAGCCGGTCGATGAAGCGGGGTGCGGGCACGGGCGGTCTCCTGCGGTGGGATGGGGCAACGGCTGGTGGCTCAGGCCGCGAGCTTTTTGCCCTGCTTGAGCTTCTTGGTCTTGACGAGCTTGCGCTTGTGCACCGTATAGCCCTCGGGGAGCGTGCCCTCCTTGAGCATCCGCAGCGGGCACCGGTTGCACTTGGGCGCCGAGACGCAGCACTTCTTCTTCGGGAGCTTCGCGACGGTCGCCGCGGACCCCGGGGCGCAGGCATGCGCCACCGACCTCTTGTCCTTCTTCTTGCCCTTCTTGCCCACGGACCAACGGTAGCACCGAGTTAGGCAAGCCTTGCCTCGTCGGAGCGGATCCGGTGAGGTCAGCCGAGGTCGTTCGCCCGACGGATCACGTCGACGAAGCCGTCCATGATCTGGGTGAGCCCGAAGTCCTTGGGCGTGTAGACGGCCGCGACCCCGCGCTCGACGAGCGCGCGGGCGTCCGATCCAGGGATGATGCCGCCGACGATCACCGGCAGGTCACCGCGTCCCGCTGCAGCGAGCCCGTCCAGCACGTCGGGCACCAGCTCCATGTGGGACCCCGACAGGATGGACAGGCCCACGAGGTGCACGTCCTCGGCCACGGCGGCGGCCACGATCTGCTCCGGCGTGAGGCGGATCCCCTGGTAGATCACCTCGAAACCGGCGTCACGCGCCCGTACGGCGACCTGCTCGGCGCCGTTGGAGTGACCGTCGAGCCCCGGCTTGCCCACCAGCACGCGCAGCCGGCCACCCAGCTCCTCGCCGGTCGCCCGGACGCGCTCGCGGACCGCTGTGAGGTCGGCGCCCGCCCCACCGGCCCGGGCCGCGACGCCGACCGCCCCGGAGACGCCGGTCGGCGCGCGGAACTCGCCGAAGACCTCACGCAGCGTGCCGGCCCACTCCCCCGTCGTCGCGCCGGCGCGCGCCGCGGCGAGCGTCGCGTGCATCAGGTTGGCGTCGGTCCTCGCGGCAGCGGCGAGGTCGGCCAGGGCTGCGGCCACCGCCGACTCGTCCCGCTCCGACTTCCAGGCGGCCATGCTCGCCAGCGCTGCGCGCTCGGCGCCCGGGTCGGCCGTCATGATCGCGGCGTCCAGGTCGGCGGTCAGCGGCGAGGGCTCGGTCGTCTCGAACCGGTTGACCCCGACGATGATCTCCTCCCCCGCCTCGATGCGCGACCGGCGCGCGGCGTGGGCCGACACGAGGTTCTGCTTCATGTAGCCGGACTCGACCGCCGCCACGGCCCCTCCCATGTCCTGGACGCGGTCGATCTCGGCACGGGCGCCCTCGACGAGCTCGGCGACCTTGGCCTCCACGACGTGCGAGCCGTCGAAGATGTCGTCGTGCTCCAGCAGGTCCGACTCGAAGGCCAGCACCTGCTGCAGCCGGAGCGACCACTGCTGGTCCCACGGGCGCGGCAGGCCGAGCGCCTCGTTCCACGCCGGCAGCTGGACGGCGCGGGCCCGCGCGTCCTTGGAGAGGGTGACGCCCAGCATCTCCAGGACGATGCGCTGCACGTTGTTCTCGGGCTGCGCCTCGGTGAGGCCGAGGCTGTTGACCTGCACGCCGTAGCGGAAGCGCCGCATCCTGGGGTCGGTGACGCCGTACCGCTCGCGGGCGATCTCGTCCCAGAGCTGGACGAAGGCCCGCATCTTGCACATCTCCTCGACGAACCGGACCCCGGCGTTGACGAAGAACGAGATGCGCCCGACGACCGTCTCGAAGTCCTCCTCGGACACCTGCCCGGACGCCTTCACCTGGTCGAGGACCGCGATCGCGGTGCACAGCGAGTACGCCAGCTCCTGCGTGGGCGTCGCGCCGGCCTCCTGGAGGTGGTAGCTGCAGATGTTGATCGGGTTCCACTTCGGGATCTCGTGGACCGTGTAGGCGATCATGTCGGCGATCAGGCGCAGGGAGTGCTCCGGCGGGAAGACGTAGGTCCCGCGGGAGAGGTACTCCTTGATGATGTCGTTCTGGGTGGTGCCGGCGAGCTGGTGGGCGACCTCGTTGGGGTCGAGGTCGGGGTTCTGCTCCTCGGCGACCACCTGGTAGAGCGCCAGCAGCCACATGGCGGTGGCGTTGATCGTCATCGACGTGTTCATCCCCGTCAGCGGGATGCCGTCGAAGAGCTTGCGCATCTCCCCGAGGTGCGGCACCGGCACGCCGACCTTCCCGACCTCGCCGCGGCTCAGCGGGCTGTCGGGGTCGTAGCCCGTCTGCGTCGGCAGGTCGAACGCGACGCTGAGGCCGGTCTGCCCCTTGGCGAGGTTGGTGCGGTAGAGCGCGTTCGACGCCTCGGCGGTGGAGTGGCCCGCATAGGTCCGCATCACCCAGGGGCGGTCCTTGGCGGGACGCTCGCTGGCGTTCCCCTGGCTGTCCGTCATGGACGACAGGGTAGGGCGACGGTTACCGGTCAGTCACCGAGTGGACGTGTGAGACAAGCCTCATGCCTCACGCGCTCGCGGCGACCCGCTCGACCTCGATGGCGTGGGCGAGGTGGGCGAGGTGGATGGCCCGGCGTACGGCGGCGCTCGGGTTGCGCACCGTCAGGTGGTGACCGGTCAGCCAGGCGTGCCGGGTGGCCACGGCGAGCAGCCGCAGGGCGGTGAGGTCGACGGCGCTCACCCCGGAGACGTCGATGACGACCTGCTCGTCGGGCCCGGAGAGCCGTTCGTAGATCGCGTAGCGCACCTTCGAGGTGCACCGCACGTCGAAGGCGCCCTCGAGCACCAGCGTCGGCCCATCGGTCCGGATGTCCACCTGATGCTCCTCACCGGCGTCCCCCGACGCCGCTGCCGTGACTCATGTCACTGTCTCTGACGCCGTTCTACCCCGATCGGTTGCCTTTTTGCCTCACCTTTTTCGGCGGGTCGCGCACCGGTGCGGGTCTTCCCGCGGCCGGCAGTAGGCTCGCGGCCATGGTCAACCTCACCCGGATCTACACCCGCACCGGCGACGCCGGCGAGACCCGCCTCGGCGACATGAGCACGACCACGAAGACCGACCTGCGCCTCGAGGCGTACGCGTGCGTCGACGAGGCGAACGCCCACATCGGCGTCGCGCTCGCGCACGCGGGGCTCGACGAGGACGTCGTCGCGGTGCTCACCCGCATCCAGAACGACCTCTTCGACGTCGGCGCGGACTTCTGCACCCCGGTCGTCGCCGAGCCGGAGTACCCGCCGCTGCGCATCGAGCAGGAGTACGTCGACCGGCTCGAGGCGTGGTGCGACCACTACAACGAGGAGCTGCCGGCGCTGCGGTCCTTCATCCTCAACGGCGGCAGTGTCGCCGCTGCCAACCTGCACGTCGCCCGGACCGTCGTCCGGCGGGCCGAGCGCGCCGCCTGGGCCGCCTGGGAGGTGCACGCCGAGACGATGAACAAGGTCGCCCTCACCTACCTCAACCGGCTCTCCGACCTGCTGTTCATCCTGGCCCGGCACGCCAACCGGGCGCAGGGCGACGTGCTGTGGGTCCCCGGCGGCGAGCGCTAGCGAGCCGCCCGTCGGGTCCGGCGGCGAGCGCTAGCCCGGCTCGCCGGTCCAGACCCGGCCGCCATCGCCCTCGTCCGCGAGCAGGAGCAGACGACCACCGGTCCCGACGACCAGGGTGTGGTCGCCCGCGACGACGGGTGCCGTGGGGACGGCGAGCTGCTCCCAGTCCCGTCCGTCACCGCTGTGCCAGAGCTGGTAGGCCGCACCGTCGCTGAGGGTGGCGAGGACGCCTGCGTCGGTGCCCACCAGCGAGGCGACGTACGCCGCGCCGACCCAGTCGTCGGCCTGGCGCCCGAAGCGCACGGACCGTTGCCACCCGTCCTCGGTGCGCCGCCAGGCCGCGAAGGTGTCGCCGCGGATCCCGACGGCCAGGAGGTCGCCCTCCGGGAGCCGTACGACCCGGTGGACGTCCTCGTTCTCGGGCTCGGCCGGCAGCGGCTCCGGCTGCCAGGCGAGACCGTCCGCCGAGGTCCACGCGAGCGGGTCGCGGTCGAGCTGGTGGCCCTCTCGCGCTCCCGCACCGACCAGGACCCAGCGTGACCCGTCCCAGGCTCCGGCCTGGGCCAGCGACTCGAGGTCGCCGTCGTCGGTCAGCCCGGGCTCGCCCTCGACCAGGGTGAACGCGCGTGGGTCGTCGGTGACCCAGACGCCGGGACCGCTGAGGCGGTTGCCGGCGATCAGCCATCCCGCGTCGCCGCCGCTGATCGGTCCGACGTTGGTCGCGCTCACGCCGCCGTACTGGGTGAACAGCGCGGGCACGTCCACGAGCCTGCCGTCCGACGCCAGGCGGAACGACGTCACGCGCGGGTTGCCGTGGGCGCCGCCCGACCGGGCGCCCACGGCGGCGACCCGGTCCCCGGCACAGGCGATCGAGTTGATGATCGCCCGCTTCCCCCAGTAGGTCGTGGTCTTCACGTCGACGGAACCGAAGGACAACCCGCCGTCCCGGCTCGCCCACGCGGCCGGGCGGGTGTCCCGTGTCTCGGTGGGGTCGTCGAGGGCGACCGCCCCCACGACGTACCAGGTCCCGCCGCACTCGACCGCGTCACGCACCACGGTGCGGCCGGGCAGCCCCGGGTGCTCGGGCAGGGACCGCTCCGTCCAGGTCACCTCGAGCGCGCTCGGCGCGTCGTCCTCGCCCGTGCAGGCCACCAGCACGCCACCCGCCGACGTGGCGACGACCAGGGCGGCGGCGATCCGCAGCGACCGGGCCGGTCGGCGTCCCGCTCTGCGGCCCACCGCCTCAGCCCTCCACCCGCTCCGGGCGCGTGGCCGGTACGACGAGGGCGGCCGGCACGAGGAGCACGGCGACGACCAGCAGGGCGCGAAGGGTCCCGACCTCGTCGGCCACGAAGCCGAGCAGTGGCGGTCCGGCCAGGAACGCGGCGTAGCCGATCGTGGAGACGACGCTCACCCGGGCGGCCGCCCGGACGGGGTCGTCGGCGGCGGCGCTCATGCCGACGGGGAACCCGAGCGAGGCGCCGGCGCCCCACAGCACGATGCCCACGACGACGACGGCTCCCGACCCCAGCACGATGAGCGCCACGCCCAGACCGGCGACGGCCATCGTCGTCCACAGCACCGCGGGGCGCCCGAACCGGTCGAGCAGCGAGGTGCCCACGAAGCGCGTCGCCGTCATCGCAGCGACGAAGACCCCGAACCCGGCCACGCCGGTGGCGTGGGAGACGTCGTGGCCGTCGACGAGCGCCACGGCCAGCCAGTCGTTGGCGGTGCCCTCGGTGAGGGCCAGGGCCAGCACCATCACGCCCACCAGCAGCGTGCGCGGCTCCAGCCAGGCAGCGGCGGCGGGGCGTCGGTCCTCCGTCCCGACCTCCACGACCGGCAGGAACGCGCCGGCGCGGGCCAGCGCCACGCCGGCGGCGAGCGCGACGGCGGACAGGAGGTGCGCCCAGCCCGGGACGCCCAGGGCGATGGAGGCGGCCCCGAGCAGCGCTCCCGCCACCGTCCCGAGGCTGAAGGCGGCGTGGAACCGCGGCATGATCGTGCGACCGAGGTGGCGCTCCACCTCGGCTCCCTCGACGTTCATCGCGACGTCCCAGACACCCATGCCCACGCCGTACGCCAGCAGGCCGGCCCCCGTCAGGACGAGGGAGCTGCCCAGGCCCAGGGCGGCCGCCGCCAGTCCGGCGGCCGCGACGACGACGCCGGCTCGCAGGACGCGCACGGTCCCCCACCGGCCGATGGCGGCGCCGGTCGTCGGCAGGGCACCCACGGAACCCGCAGCGATGAGCAGCAGCAGGAGGCCGAGCGCCCCGTTGCTGAGGTCGAACGTGTCGCGCAGCTCGGGGATGCGGGAGACCCAGGAGGCGAACAGGAAGCCGTTGAGCGCGAAGACGAGCCCGACGGCCGTACGGGCCGGGTCGAGCTCGCCGGCGAGCGCCCCGCGCGCGGTCTCAGGCGCGGCCACGGTTCCAGTCCGCGCCCGGCGGCCCGGCCTCGAGCCACGACTGGAAGCCGGTCAGGGACGCCTCGCTCATGGCGAGCTCGATCTGGTCGTCGCCGTAGGTGCACCCCACGACGACGTGCCCGCCGTAGAGGGAGACCTCCTCGGCCCCCGCGGGCTCGCGGCGGCTCGCGTAGGCCAGCCGGTCCCGGTGCCACACGCTCCGGGGCCGCGGCGAGAGGGAGAAGATCCGGAACCACTCCAGGTCGTCACCGCTGTAGCGGCCGATCCCGAGCAGCCACCCCCGGCCGGAGCGCGTCGTGCGCATCCGGTAGCTGAGCTCGAACGTGCCGCCGTGCCGCGCGAGCAGCCGCCGCCGCACGATGAGCCCGAGGCCGTAGAGCAGGGCAAGGAGGAGGGCCAGCCCGACGATGTCGAGCACCCACTCCCAGAGCGGCATCGGCCACCTTCCTGCAGGGACGAAAATGTGGCGAGCGCACGGACCCCCGAGGGGGTCCGTGCGCTCACCTTAGCGGCAGCGTCGGAGCCGGTTCAGTTCGCCCGCTCGACGGCGCGGATCCGCGCCTCCGCACGGCGTACCGCCTCCTGCGCCTGGTCGTCGTTCTCGCCGGCCTGCTGGGCCCGCTCGAGCTCGTGGCGCGCCTTCTCCAGGTCGATCTCGTGCGACATCTCGGCCCGCTCCGCGAGGATGGAGACGCGGTTGTCGGCGACCGAGAGGAAGCCGGCGTCGACCGCGGCCACCCAGGTCTCCCCCTCCGCCGTCTGGACGTCGACGACGCCCTCGACGATCGAGGAGAGCAGCGGCGAGTGGTTCGGCAGGATGCCGAGGTCGCCCTCGGTCGTGCGCGCGATGACCATCGTCGCCTCGCCCGACCACACCAGCCGGTCAGCCGCGACCAGCTCGACGTGGAGCACCTTCCCGGAGTCGGCCATCAGAGGCTCTTCTGGATCTCGGACCACTTCTGCTCGACGTCGTCCAGACCGCCGCACATGAAGAAGGCCTGCTCGGCCACGTGGTCGTACTCGCCGTCGGCGATCTTGTTGAACGCCTCGATGGTGTCGGCGACGGGGACCGTCGAGCCCTCGATGCCGGTGAACTGCTTGGCGACGTAGGTGTTCTGCGAGAGGAACCGCTGGATGCGGCGCGCCCGCGACACGATGATCTTGTCCTCCTCGGACAGCTCGTCGACACCGAGGATCGCGATGATGTCCTGGAGCTCCTTGTTGCGCTGGAGGATCTGCTTGATCCGGATGGCGCAGCGGTAGTGCTCGTCCCCGATGTACTGCGGGTCGAGGATCCGCGAGGTCGAGGTCAGCGGGTCCACCGCCGGGTAGATGCCCAGCGACGCGATCTCGCGGGACAGCTCGGTGGTGGCGTCGAGGTGGGCGAAGGTGGTCGCCGGGGCCGGGTCGGTGTAGTCGTCGGCCGGCACGTAGATCGCCTGCATCGAGGTGATCGAGTGACCGCGCGTCGAGGTGATCCGCTCCTGCAGCTGACCCATCTCGTCGGCCAGGTTGGGCTGGTAACCCACGGCGGACGGCATGCGGCCGAGCAGCGTGGACACCTCCGACCCCGCCTGGGTGAACCGGAAGATGTTGTCGATGAACAGGAGCACGTCCTGCTGCTGCACGTCGCGGAAGTACTCCGCCATCGTCAGCGCGGCGAGGGCGACGCGCAGGCGGGTGCCCGGCGGCTCGTCCATCTGGCCGAAGACGAGGGCGGTCTGGCCGATGACGCCGGCCTCCTCCATCTCGACGATGAGGTCGTTGCCCTCGCGGGTGCGCTCGCCGACACCGGCGAACACCGACACACCACCGTGGTCCTTGGCGACGCGGGCGATCATCTCCTGGATGAGCACGGTCTTGCCGACACCGGCACCACCGAACAGGCCGATCTTGCCGCCCTGGACGTAGGGGGTGAGCAGGTCGATGACCTTGATGCCGGTCTCGAACATCTGGGTCTTGGACTCCAGCTGGTCGAACGCCGGCGCCTTGCGGTGGATGCCCCAGCGCTCGCTGACCTCGAGCGTCTCGCCCTCGGCGAGGTTGAGGCAGTCACCGGTGGTGTTGAACACCTTGCCGAGGGTCACGTTGCCGACCGGCACCGTGATCGGCCCGCCGGTGTCGGTGACCTGGGCGCCGCGGACGAGGCCGTCGGTCGGCTTCATCGCGATGGCACGCACCATGCCGTCACCGATGTGCTGGGCGACCTCGAGCGTGAGGGTCTGGCTCTCGCCACCCAGGGTCAGGTCGACCTTGAGGGCGTTGTAGATCGCGGGCATCGCGTCGGTCGGGAACTCGATGTCCACGACCGGACCGATGACGCGGGAGATACGCCCGACCGAGCCGGCAGCGCCGCTCGTCTGGGTCTCTTCAACGATGGCAGTCATGTTCTCTCACTCAGCTCGATTCAATCTTGGGAGGCGTTGGCGTCGGCAAGGGCGTTGACGCCACCGACGATCTCGCTGATTTCCTGGGTGATGCCAGCCTGGCGGGCCTGGTTGGCGATTCGCGTGTACTTCTTGATGAGCTCGTCGGCGTTGTCCGTGGCGGACTTCATCGCCTTCTGACGGGCGGCCAGCTCGGACGCGGCCGCCTGCAGCAGGGCGAAGAAGATCCGGCTCTGGACGTAACGCGGGAGCAGGGAGTCCAGCACCTCCTGGGGGGAGGGCTCGAACTCGTAGAGCGGCAGCACGTCGCCCTGCGACGGGGCCTCGGTGCCCTCCACGACCTCCAGCGGGAGGAGGCGGACGGCCGTGGGCTCCTGGCTGAGCATCGAGCGGAACCGCGTGTAGACCACGTGCACCTCGTCGACGCCCGCCACGCCGGCCTCGTTGCCCTCCTCGGCGAGGAAGGCCTCGATGAGCCGGGCGCCGATGTCCGCGGCGACGTCGTACGTGGGCTGGTCGGAGGAGCCCGTCCAGGCCTCGACGATCGGACGCTGCCGGAACTTGTAGTAGGCCTCGCCCTTGCGACCGCTGATGTAGAGGTCGACGTCCTTGCCCTCGCCCTTGAGCTTCTCGACGAGGCGCTCGGCCTCCTTCAGCACGCTGGAGGAGTAGGCGCCGGCCAGCCCACGGTCGGAGGTGACCACGAGGATCGCGGCACGCTGCGGGTTCTCCGGCTCGGTGGTCAGGGCGTGGTCGACGTTGGAGAACGTCGCCACGGCCGAGACCGCCCGGGTGAGCTCGCGGGCGTACGGCGCCGCGGCCTGGGCCCGCTGCTGCGCCTTGATGATGCGGGACGCGGCGATGAGCTCCATGGCACGCGTGATCTTCTTCATCGACTCCGTCGACTTGATCCGCGCGCGGTACTCGCGTACCGAGAGAGCCATGCCTCAGCCTCGCTTCTGCCGGACGATCTGCTCCTGCTCGACGTCCTCGTCCTCGAGCGCCACGTGGTCCTCACGACCGGCGTGGATGCTCTGGCCGTCCGAGGTGGAGAACTGCGAGAGGAACGAGTCGTAGGCCGAGACGAGCGCCTGCTCGGTGCCCTCCTCGAACTTCTGCGTCTCCCGGATCGTCCCGAGGGTCTCGGCGTGCGAGCGGCGCAGGTAGTCGAGGAACTCGTGCTCGAAGCGGAGGACGTCCTCGGTCGGCACGCGGTCGAGGCGACCCGAGGTGCCGAGCCACAGCGAGGCCGTCATCTCCTCGAGGGGGTACGGCGAGTACTGCGGCTGCTTGAGCAGGGCCATCAGCC
This sequence comes from uncultured Nocardioides sp., assembly GCA_902805885.1. Lineage (GTDB taxonomy): Bacteria > Actinomycetota > Actinomycetes > Propionibacteriales > Nocardioidaceae > Nocardioides. The sequence continues at coordinate 28,856 of CADCUM010000076.1, forward strand.
GCTGGCCACGGTCGAGCTGCTGGCGCGAGGCCGCGTCGAGGTCGGAGGCGAACATCGCGAACGCCTCCATGGCGCGGAACTGCGCCAGGTCGACCTTGAGCGAACCGGTCACGGCCTTCATCGCCTTGGTCATGGCCGAGCCGCCCACGCGCGAGACCGAGACACCCACGTCGATGGCGGGACGCTGGTTGGCCGCGAACAGGTCGGACTGCAGGAAGATCTGACCGTCGGTGATCGAGATGACGTTGGTCGGGATGAACGCCGAGACGTCGTTGGCCTTGGTCTCCACGATCGGCAGTCCGGTCATCGAGCCGCGGCCCATGTCGTCGGAGAGCTTCGCGCAGCGCTCGAGCAGCCGCGAGTGCAGGTAGAAGACGTCGCCCGGGTAGGCCTCGCGGCCCGGCGGACGGCGCAGCAGCAGCGACACGGCGCGGTAGGCCTCGGCCTGCTTGGTCAGGTCGTCGAACACGATCAGGACGTGCTTGCCCTGGTACATCCAGTGCTGGCCGATGGCCGAGCCGGTGTAGGGGGCCACGTACTTGAAGCCCGCAGCGTCCGAGGCCGGCGCGTGCACGATGGTGGTGTACGGCATGGCCCCGGCTTCCTCCAGAGCACCGCGGATGCCGGCGACCGTCGAGCCCTTCTGGCCGATCGCCACGTAGATGCACCGCACCTGAAGCTCGGTGTCCCCGGACTCCCAGTTGGCCTTCTGGTTGATGATCGTGTCCAGCGCGATGGCCGACTTGCCGGTCTTGCGGTCACCGATGATCAGCTGGCGCTGACCGCGCCCGATCGGGATCATCGCGTCGATCGCCTTGATGCCGGTCTGCAGCGGCTGCCGCACCTCCTGGCGGTCCATCACCCCGGCGGCCTGGAGCTCGAGCGCCCGCCGACCGTCGATTCCCGTGATGTCGCCCAACCCGTCGATGGGGTTGC
>CADCUM010000077.1 GCA_902805885.1 uncultured Nocardioides sp.
CTCCTGCAGTCGAGCCTGCTGCGGCTGCGCGTGCTCAACGCCGTGGCCTGCGTGCTCCTGATCGTCTTCAACGGGGTCCTCGGGGTCTGGCCGATGGTCGGCATGAACACCGTCCTGGTCGCCATCAACGCGTGGTTCATCATCACGATGCTGCGCCAGCAGCACGACGAGACCGTGTTCGAGGTGCTCGAGGTGAGCCCGACCGACGAGTATCTCCGCCACGTCCTGCGCGTTCACGGCGCCGACATCCTGAAGTTCAACCCGGGGTTCGTCCACAACCCCGCCGCGCCGGACCGCGACGCGTTCCTGGTGCAGAAGGGCGACGAGACCGTCGGTGTCGTGCTGCTCCGCGTCGTCGACGGCACGGCCCACGTGGAGCTCGACTATGTGACTCCACGGTTCCGCGACTTCTCCCCCGGCGAGTTCGTCTGGCGGCGCAGCCGCCTGCTCACCGATCACGGCGTACGACGCGTCGTGACGCGGCCGGGCATGGTCGACGCCTACTACGGCGGGCTCGGGTTCCGCCGGGAGCGCGACTCCTGGGTGTTGACGCTGTAGACGTCCTCCTTGAGGTCCAGGTCGCCCGCACCGAAGAGGGGGTGGAAGCAGGCGCGTCACTCTGGCACTCTGGCACTCGGACGATCCAAGAGGTGCAGGGTGTTCAAGATCAAGTGGCTCAACGACAACCGGGTGATCGGTTCCGCGTTCGCCCTAGTGGTGATCCTCAACGCCTTTGCCATTATGCGAGGGTATTACGCGTAAGCACTAGCCGGCCGTCGCCGCGACCCACCGCTCGAGGGTCTCGCGCGCCGCCCCGGAGTCGATCGCCTCGGCCGCGCGCTGCATCCCGGCCGCCAGGACCTCCTCGACGGCACCGGTCGCGGCCTCGTGGACGGCGAGGGCGGCGCCGGCGTTGAGCAGCACGGCGTCACGGACCGGCCCGGTCTCCCCGGCCAGCATCCGACGCACCACGTCGGCGTTGTGGGCGGCGTCGCCTCCGCGCAGGTCCTCCGTGGTCGCCGCGGCGATGCCCAGGGCGCGGGGGTCCACGGAGTGCTGGGTCACCTCTCCGCCGCGGACCACCCACACGGTCGAGGTCGTGGTCGTGGTGAGCTCGTCGAGGCCGTCGTCGCCCCGGAAGACCCAGGCGTCCACCTCGCGGCCGGCGAGCACGCCGGCCATGACCGGGGCCATCCGCCGGTCGGCGCAGCCGATCGCCTGCGCCTGCGGCCGGGCGGGGTTCGTCAGGGGCCCGAGGATGTTGAACGTCGTGGCGATGCCGAGCTCTCGGCGCGGCACCGCGGCGTGGCGCATGGCCGGGTGGAACGCGGCCGAGAAGCAGAAGGTGATGCCCGCCTCCTCCGCCACCTCGGCGACCCGGGAGGGAGCGAGGTCGAGACGGATCCCGAGCTCCTCCAGCACGTCGGCCGACCCCGACTTCGAGGACGCGGACCGGTTGCCGTGCTTGACGACACGCGCCCCGGCCCCGGCAGCGACGATGGCCGACATCGTCGAGATGTTGACCGACATCGACCGGTCCACGCCCGTTCCGACGACGTCGAGGAGTCGACCGGGGACGGAGATCGGGTTGGCGGCCGCGAGCATGGCGTCGGCGATACCGGAGACCTCCTCGACGGTCTCGCCCTTCGCGCGCAGGGCGACGACGAGTCCCGCCAGCTGCACGGGCGTGGCCGCCCCGGCGAAGACCTCCCCCATGGCCCATCGCGCCTGCTCCGCCGTCAGGTCGCGCCCGGCGACCAGCGTGGAGAGGACATCGGGCCAGGTGTGCGACATGGGAGCCAGGCTAGTGGCCACCGGAACCGGCCCGCTCGGGTGCTCAGGTGGTGGCGGGCACCGTGGTCGAGGTGAGCCGCGGGCGCAGCAGCGCGGTGACGGCCTCGGCGAGCTGCACCGGGTCGATCGGGTGCGGCACCGTCGCCTCGGCACGCGACCAGGTCGCGAGCCACGCGTCCTGCGGCCGGCCGATGAGCACGACGACCGGCGGGCACTGGTAGATCTCGTCCTTGAGCTGCTTGGCGATGCCCAGGCCACCGGCCGGGACGGCCTCCCCGTCGAGGATCGCCAGGTCGACGCCGCCGGCGTCCATGTTCGAGATGACCACGGGCTCGGTGGCGACCTCGACGTACTCGACCTCGGGGAGGTCGGGGTGGGGACGGCGACCGAGCGCCAGGATGACCTGCTGGCGCGTGGTGACGTCGTCGCTGTAGACGAGGACCTTGAGCGGCTTGCGGGCCGCGGCGGCGCGGCCGTCCTGGGAGGTGCTCACGCGAGCATGCTATCCCGGTCGGGCTGTGGCGCTCCCTACGGCGCCCCGCCGTCGCCCCTGCCACGACGCGCCTCGGCCAGGTCGAGGCGCCGGTCCTCGCGCACGGCCTCCCGCATCGACGCGCGCACCCACTGGGTGAACAGCACCGCGAGGAGGAGCAGGCCGACGAGGTCGCCCGAGGCCCACAGGATCCCGCCGGCCAGGTGCTGCTCCTCGGCCACGGGCGGCAGCCAGGCACCCGTCGGACCCTCGCGCAGGGCCAGGTAGTGCTCGCCCCCCAGGAGCGAGGACTGGTTCATGATCGTGAGCCCGAGGAACGCGTGGAACGGGAGCGTGAGGCCGACCAGGGCGACCCGGAAGGGGTACGACACCCGCCCCGGCAGGGGGTCGACGCCGACCAGGGGCCAGAAGAAGAGGGAGCCGACCAGCACCAGGTGCACGTGCATCATCTCGTGCACGTAGTCGGAGGCGAGGCTGGCGTCGTACCACGGTGAGAAGTAGAGCGCCCACGGGGAGAGGACGTAGAGCGCGAAGGTCAGCGGGGCGAAGGAGAGCACCCTCGCGGCGCGCGAGTGCAGCACCGCGAGCAGCCACCCCCGGGGGCGCGCGGGAAGGGTGCGCAGGGCCAGCGTCACCGGCGCACCGAGCGCCAGGGCCAGCGGCACGACCATCGAGAGCACCATGTGCTGGACCATGTGGACGCTCAGCAGCGTGGTGTCGTAGCGGGCCAGCCCCGACGCGGTCGCGACCACGAAGGACCCCATCCCGACGCCCACGAAGGCCAGCGTGCGACCCGGCGCCCAGCGGTCCCCGCGGCGCCTCAGCACGAGCACGCCGAGGAGGTAGAGACCGGTCGCCCAGACCGCGATGACGAACGGCAGCGGGTCGATCCCCCAGTCGGTCAGGACCCGGCTCCAGGAGAAGGGAGGAAGGGCCGACGCGGGGTCGGAGAGGGGCAGCCGCACACTGTGAACTTTATGACGCGCCAGGGCAGGGGGTCGGGGTGCCCTCGGTAGGTGCGGGCAGCCATAATGGAGAGGTGGCGACAGCAACAGCAGCGATCCCGGCCTCCCGCCTCCACGGCGACCACGACCGACCCAGCATGGTCAGCGTGGGCACGATCATCTGGCTCGCCAGCGAGCTGATGTTCTTCGCGGCGCTGTTCGCGGCCTACTTCACGATCCGCGCGGTCTCGCCGGAGCTGTGGGCACAGGAGACGGAGCTGCTCAACGTCCCGTTCTCGACCGTCAACACGGTGATCCTCGTGCTGTCGTCGGTCACCTGCCAGCTCGGCGTGTTCGCCGCCGAGCGCGGAGACGTCGCGGGCCTGCGCCGGTGGTTCATCATCACCTACGTCATGGGCGCGATCTTCATCGGCGGCCAGGCGCTCGAGTACGCCGAGCTCATCCACGAGGGCCTCACGATCCCGAGCTCCGCCTACGGCACGATGTTCTACCTCACCACCGGCTTCCACGGCATCCACGTCACCGGCGGCCTGATCGCGTTCCTGTTCGTGCTGGGACGCACCTACATCGCCCGCCGCTTCACCCACGAGCAGGCCGTCAGCGCGATCGTCGTGTCCTACTACTGGCACTTCGTCGACGTCGTCTGGATCGCGCTGTTCTTCACGATCTACATCCTCAAGTAGCCCCGACCCAGCAACTGGCAAGGACTCAACGTGCGTCTGCTCAACCGAACCGCCGGTCGTCTCTCGCGGCACCGCCGCGGGCCACTCGCGGGTCTCGTGGTGCTCCTCCTCGGCCTGCTCCTCACCGGCGGCCTCTACACCGCGCTCTCCCCCGCCCAGGCCGAGACCCAGGCGAGCGAGACCGAGCAGGTCGCCGAGGGCAAGAAGCTCTTCCTCGCCAGCTGCGCGTTCTGCCACGGCAAGAACGGCGAGGGGATCGCGACCGTGCGTGAGGGCTACCAGGTCGGCCCGTCCCTCGTCGGGGTCGGCGCCGCCGCCGTCCACTTCCAGGTCGACACCGGCCGCATGCCGATGGCCAACTCCGCCCAGCAGGCGCCCAAGAAGCCCGTCGTGTTCAACGACGAGGAGATCGCGGCGCTCGCGGCGTACGTCGCCTCGCTGGGCCCCGGCCCGGCCATCCCCGACGAGCAGGACTACTCGATCGAGGGACTGTCGGAGGAGGAGCGCGAGGAGGCCATCGCACGCGGCGGCCAGATCTTCCTCACCAACTGCACGGCCTGCCACAACTTCAACGGAGCCGGTGGCGCCCTGCCGCGCGGCGGCTACGCGCCCAGCCTCGACGGCGTCGAGCCGGTCCACATCTACGAGGCCATGCTCACCGGCCCCCAGCAGATGCCCAACTTCAGCAACGGCAACCTCGGCCCCGAGGAGAAGCGCGACGTGATCGCCTACCTCGAGAGCCTGAAGGCGGCGCCCGAGTACGGCGGCTTCGCGCTCGGCGGCCTCGGCCCCGTGTCGGAGGGCCTCTTCGCCTGGATCGTCGGCATCGGCGGCCTCGTCGTCGCGGCCGTCTGGATCGCCTCGCACACCACCCGCAGCACGAGGAGCAAGGCGGACGCCTCATGAGCGACGAGCACATGTCCCCCCACGACCCGGACGCACCGGAGTCGACCCCGAGCGCGGGTGCGCTCGTGGCGCGCGACGGCGGGCACGCCGCGGCGCACCACGCCGACCCGATCGCCGACCCGGGTCTGGGCGAGCACACCTGGCGTCCCACCGACGTGGACCCGAAGGCCGAGAAGCGCGCGGAGCGACAGGTCGCCGCGATGTTCGCCCTGTCGATGGTCTGCGTGCTGCTCTTCCTGGTCGCCTACTTCACCCTCGACGTCGGCGACGACTGGACGACGTTCGCCGGACTCGGCGCCTCCACGCTGGCGCTCGGCGTCACCCTGGGCATGGCGCTGCTGCTCATCGGCCTCGGCATCATCCACTGGGCGCGCAAGCTCATGGCCGACGTCGAGATGACCGAGATGCGCCACCCCGCCGCCTCCCCCGAGGAGGACCGGGCCGGCACGATCGCCGCCCTCAACGCAGGCCTCGACGAGTCCGGCATCGGCCGGCGTCCGCTGGTCCGCAACACCCTGCTCGGCTCCGTGGCCTTCCTCGGCCTCCCCGCCGTGGTGCTGCTCCGCGACCTCGGACCCCTGCCCGGCGACAAGCTCGCGCACACGATCTGGGAGAAGGGCATGCGGGTCGTGCGCGACGTCGTCGGCACGCCCATCAAGGTCACCGACATGGAGATCGGCGACCTCGTCAACGCCGCCCCCGAGGCGATGTTCCCGTCGGAGGAGAACGGCTACCCCGAGCTCCACGGCGCCGAGGAGCAGGCCGAGAAGGCCAAGGGCGCCGTCATCGTCGTCCGCATGGAGCCGGAGAACATCATCCCCGTCGAGGGCCGCGAGGACTGGTCGATCGACGGCATCATCTGCTACTCCAAGATCTGCACCCACGTGGGCTGCCCGATCTCGCTCTACGAGCGCACCACGCACCACGTCCTGTGCCCGTGCCACCAGTCGACCTTCGACCTCGCCGACGGCGCGAAGGTCGTGTTCGGTCCGGCTGCTCGGCCTCTTCCGCAGCTGCCGCTGTCGGTCGACGACGAGGGCTACCTCGTCGCCCAGGACGACTTCTACGAGCCCATCGGCGCGAGCTACTGGGAGCGCGAAAAGGAAAGTAGGCAGCCGTGAGCACCGACGCGAGGCTCGACACCAGCAAGGTCGCGAGGACCAACGGGTCCACGCCGGCGACCGCATCCAAGCCGAACCGGGCCGGCAGCCTGGCCAACTGGGCCGACGAGCGACTCGGCCTCGGCACGGCGATGAAGAAGAACCTCCGCAAGGTCTTCCCCGACCACTGGTCGTTCATGCTCGGCGAGATCGCGCTGTGGAGCTTCGTCGTCCTGCTCCTCACCGGCGTCTTCCTCACGCTCTGGTACAACCCGTCGATGGGGCACATCACGTACGAGGGGTCCTACGACCAGCTCCGAGGCGTGGGGATGTCGGAGGCGATGGCCTCCACGCTGCACCTCTCGTTCGACGTCCGCGGCGGACTGCTGATGCGGCAGATGCACCACTGGGCGGCGATGATCTTCATCGCCTCGATGCTCGTCCACCTGCTCCGCGTCTACTTCACGGGCGCCCACCGCAAGCCGCGCGAGCTCAACTGGGTCATCGGCTGCCTGCTGCTGCTGCTCGGCACCCTCGAGGGCTTCACGGGCTACTCCCTGCCCGACGACCTGCTCTCCGGCACCGGCATCCGTGCCGCCGACGGCTTCCTCAAGGCCACGCCGGTCGCCGGCAGCTACATGTCGTTCTTCCTCTTCGGCGGCGAGTTCCCCGGTGAGTCGGTCATCCCCCGCCTCTACATCGTCCACGTGCTGCTGATCCCCGGCCTGCTGCTCGGCCTGATCGCGGCGCACATGATGCTGCTCGTCTACCACAAGCACACCCAGTGGCCCGGCCCCGGCCGCACGGAGCAGAACGTCGTCGGCTTCCCGATGCTCCCGGTGTACGCCGCCAAGGCCGGCGGGTTCTTCTTCATCGTCTTCGGCGTCGTCGCCATCATGGGCGGTCTGCTGACCATCAACCCGGTGTGGAAGTTCGGGCCCTACGACCCGACCAAGGTGACGGCGGGCTCGCAGCCCGACTGGTACATGGGCTGGCCCGACGGGCTGCTGCGCATCATGCCCGGCTGGGAGTCGGTGATCTTCGGCTACACGATCTCGTGGAACGTCATGGTCCCGATCCTCATCGTTCCGCCGCTGATGCTCGTCATCCTCATGCTGCTGCCGTTCATCGAGGGCTGGATCACCGGCGACAAGCGGGAGCACCACCTGCTCCAGCGCCCGCGCAACGCCCCCACGCGCACCGCGGTGATGGTGGCGCTGATGACCTTCTACGGGCTGGCCTGGGCCGCAGGTGGCAACGACATCATCGCCATCAAGCTCGAGAGCGACATCAACAACATCACCTACTTCATGCGGGTGGCGATCTTCCTGGGTCCGCTCCTGGCGTTCTGGATCACGCGTCGCTGGTGCATCTCGCTGCAGCGCCACGACAACGAGACGCTGCTCCACGGCTACGAGACCGGCATCATCATGCGCGACCCGCAGGGCGGCTACTCCGAGCGGCACGCGCCGATCGACGGCCGTCGGGCCTACACCCTGACCGCCCGCGACCGGGACCACGTGCTGACCGCAGGCGAGGACACCGACGAGGCGGGCGTGGCGAAGCCCAACTCCCGCACCGAGCGGGTCCGCGCCAAGCTGTCGGCCTGGGCGTTCGGCCACAACGTGCAGAAGCCCACCGCGGCGGAGCTCGAGGCGGCCCACCACCACGAGTCGCACGAGGCCGAGCTGCAGTCGGGGCTCGACCACCCGGCCGAGGGTCGGGCGATGGACGACCACCAGCTCCGCACGGTCGACGAGGCGCCGCTGCGCGAGCGCTGACTCCACGCAACCGAGCCGAGGGGCCCACCGGGATGTCTCCCGGTGGGCCCTCGGCGTCCCTCAGTCGCCCTTGACGTTGACGAGCTGCCGCAGGACGTGCCGGACCTCCACGAGGTCGGCCGCGTCGGCCATGACCTGGTCGATGTCCTTGTACGCCGCCGGGATCTCGTCGATGAACGCGTCGGTGTCGCGGTACTCGATGCCGGCCATCGCCGTGCGCAGGTCGTCGGCGCTGAACTTCTTCCTGGCGGCGGTCCGGGAGTACTCCCGGCCCGCCCCGTGCGGTGCCGATCGAAGCGAGACGGGGTCGCCCTTGCCGACCACGACGTACGACGCCGTCCCCATCGAGCCGGGGATGAGCCCGTCCCGCCCCGCCTCGGCGTTGATGGCGCCCTTGCGCGAGAGCCACACGTCCTGGCCGTAGTGGTGCTCGCGCTCGGTGTAGTTGTGGTGGCAGTTGATCTCCTCCACCCGCTCGACCTCTCCCCCGACCCACGTGCCGAGCTCGCGGACGACCCGGTCCATCATCTCCTCGCGGTTGAGCAGCGCGTAGGTCTGCGCCCACTGCATCTCCCGCACGTAGGCGTCGAACGCAGGCGTGCCCTCCGTCAGGTAGGCCAGGTCGCGGTCGGGCAGCTCCACCCCGGCGCACGCGTCCCGCGCGATCGCGATGTGGTGCTGCGCGATCCGGTTGCCGACCCCCCTCGAGCCGGAGTGGAGGAACAGCCAGACCGACCCGCGCTCGTCGGCGGTCACCTCGATGAAGTGGTTGCCCGACCCCAGGGTGCCGAGCTGGAGCTCCCACCGCGCGGCGTACGTCGTCGGGTCGAAGCCGGCCTCCTCCGCGAGCGCGCGGAGCCGCTCCAGCCTGGAGCGGGTGTGGTCGTGGCTGACCGTCCGGTTGGCGGCTCCCGCGTTCAGTGGGACCGCGCGCTCGATGCCCTGCCGGATCGGCTTCCGGTCGCGCGGGAGCGAGGCGACGTCGTACTGCGTGCGCACGGCGATCATGCCGCAGCCGATGTCGACCCCGACGGCGGCCGGCATGATCGCGCCGAGGGTCGGGATGACCGACCCCACGGTCGCGCCGAGCCCGAGGTGGGCGTCGGGCATCAGTGCCACGTGCGGGTGGATGAACGGCATCTGCGCCGTCTTCTCCGCCTGCCGGCGGGTGTTCTCCTCGAGGATGGACGCCCAGCTCATGAGCGTCGGGGTCAGCTTCTCCATCGTCCCTGTCCTGGTCTGGGTCCGTCGGGTGGCGGTACCCAGCCGGACGCTAGACCAGCGGATTCCCGTTGCACCGCCGGTTTCCGGTGTGCTCACGACGAAGGAGCCCGCCTGCGCCGGATGGCGCGGACGGGCTCCTCGGGGGACGGGCGGGCCTCAGTGGGCGTGCTCACCCCGGTAGTACTCGAAGATCAGGCCGCAGAGCGCCACGGCCCCGAGCGCGCCGCCGATGATGACCAGCCACCACTCGTTCAGCGCCGTGCCGTAGACCATGACGCCGAGCGTCGCGGCACACCACAGCGGCCACCAGGAGTACGGCGGGAAGAAGCCCAGCTCGCCGGCCCCGTCGGCGATCTCGCCCTCCTGGCGGTCCTCCGGGCGCGGGTCCATCTTGCGCGCGTGGAAGCCGAGGTAGAGGGCGATCATCGCGGTGAGCAGGGTGGTCATCGTCAGCGCGGACGTGCCGGTCCAGTCGTTGGAGATGAACCAGTAGGCCGGCGTCACCAGGGCGAGGAACACCGTGGTGATCACGAACAGCCAGGTCTCGGCCTTCATCGACGGTCTCCTTCGTTGCGGCCGTTGTCGTCGTCCCACTCGTCCCGGGTGGCAGCGCCCGTGTCGTGCGCGATGTTCTCGCGCAGCAGCTCCTCGCGGCCGCTCACCTCCGGCGCGTCGGCGACGTCACCGTTGCGCTCGGCCTGGTTCTCGCGCATCTCCTCGAGGGCGACCTCGGGGTGGTGCAGGTCGAACGCCGGGGACTCCGAGCGGATGCGCGGCAGCGTGTGGAAGTTGTGCCGCGGCGGCGGGCAGCTGGTGGCCCACTCGAGCGAGCGTCCCCAGCCCCACGGGTCGTCGACCTCGACCTTGGGCCCCTTGGCCGAGACGTAGACGTTGTAGAGGAACGGCAGCGTCGAGGCGCTCAGCAGGAACGCACCGATCGTCGAGACCTGGTTGAGCGTCGTGAACCCGTCCTCGGGGAGGTAGTCGACGTAGCGGCGGGGCATCCCCTCCACGCCCAGCCAGTGCTGGACGAGGAAGGTCAGGTGGAAGCCGATGAACAGCAGCCAGAAGTGGGCCTTGCCGAGGCGCTCGTCCAGCAGCTTGCCGGTCATCTTGGGCCACCAGAAGTAGAAGCCCGCGAACATCGCGAACACCACCGTGCCGAACACGACGTAGTGGAAGTGGGCGACCACGAAGTAGGAGTCGGTGACGTGGAAGTCGAGCGGCGGGCTGGCCAGGATCACACCCGTCAGGCCGCCGAACAGGAACGTCACCAGGAAGCCGACGGCCCAGAGCATGGGGGTGTCGAAGGACACCGAGCCGCCCCACATCGTGCCGATCCAGTTGAAGAACTTCACCCCGGTGGGCACCGCGATGAGGAACGTCATGCCGGAGAAGAACGGCAGGTCGACGGCGCCGGTGGCGTACATGTGGTGGGCCCACACCGCCACGGAGAGCATCGCGATCGCCAGCGTCGCGCCGACCAGGCCGACGTAGCCGAAGATGGGCTTGCGGCTGAAGACCGGGAGGACCTCGGTGATGATGCCGAAGAACGGCAGGGCGATGATGTAGACCTCGGGGTGGCCGAAGAACCAGAAGAGGTGCTGCCACAGGATCGGCCCGCCGTGCGACGGGTCGAACACGTGGGCGCCGAGCAGCCGGTCGGCCTCCAGCGAGAGCAGTGCGCCCGCCAGGATCGGGAACGCCATGAGCACCAGGAGCGACGTGATCAGCGCGTTCCAGGTGAAGATCGGCATCCGGAACATCGTCATGCCCGGAGCGCGCATGCAGATGATGGTGGTGACGAAGTTGACCGCGCCGAGGATGGTGCCGAGACCGGCCATCCACAGGCCCATGATCCACAGGTCACCGCCGACACCGGGGCTGCGCGCCGCGTCGGAGAGCGGCGTGTACGCGGTCCAGCCGAAGGAGGCCGCCCCGCCCTCGTGGAGGAAACCGGAGGCCGCGATCAGTCCGCCGAACAGGAACAGCCAGTAGCTGAACATGTTGAGCCGCGGGAACGCGACGTCCGGAGCGCCGATCTGCAGCGGCATGATCACGTTGGCGAAGCCGAAGAACAGCGGCGTCGCGAACAGCAGCAGCATGATCGTGCCGTGCATCGTGAACATCTGGTTGTAGGTGAGGTCGTTGACGACCTGGTTGCCCGGGTAGGCCAGCTCGGAGCGGATGACCATCGCCATCAGGCCGCCCACGAGGAACCAGGCGAACGACGTGCCGAGGTAGAGCTGACCGATCAGCTTGTGGTCGGTCGTGGTCATCAACCGGACCAGCTGGGTGCCCAGCGGCTTGCGCGGCTCCGGGGGTGGTGCGGCGTGTCCGGCCGGTGCGGCCGGTGCGGCGGTGCTCACTCCTGGCTTCCTTCCTGGCTCTGGCTCTCGCCCAGCCCGGTCTGCGTGGTGGCGTTGGCGCCGCCCAGCAGCGGGGTCGCGGAGGTCTGGCCGGTCTCCTGCAGCTCGGCCAGGTAGTCCTCGTACTCCTGCTGGCTGACGACCTCGAGGGTGAACAGCATCCGGGCGTGGTGCTGGCCGCAGAGCTCGTAGCACTTGCCGACGTACGTCCCCTCGACGGTGGTCGTCACCTGGAACTGGTTGATGCGGCCCGGGATGACGTCCATCCGCGTCAGGAAGGACGGGACGCCGAAGTTGTGGATGACGTCGGGCGAGTAGAGGTTGAACTGGACGGTCTGGTCGACCGGCAGGACGAGGGTCGGGATCTCGCCGGCGTCGCCCGTGACGTAGGCGTACTCGTCGTAGGCGTACTCCTCGTTCTCCGGGTCGGCCTCGGGGGCGGGCTCTCCGAGACCGTGGTTGAAGCCCCACGACCACTGGTAGCCGACGACCTCGACGGTGACGTCGGGATCGGGTCGGACCTCGGTGACGACGTCCTGGACCCGGACCGTCTGGTAGAAGAACACGACGACCATGAGGATCGGCGCCATCGTGTAGAAGACCTCGAGCGGGAGGTTGTAACGGGTCTGGACCGGCACCTCTCCGGGGTGGCGCCGCCGGAATCGGACGCACACGTAGAGGATCAGTCCCCAGACGACGACCCCCGTGACGAGCGCCGCGACCCAGCCCCAGATCCACAGGTCGAAGGTGTAGTTGCCCTGCTCCGTGATCGGGTCCGGCACACCGAGGTTCGAGACCTGGTCGCGGGTGAACGCGTCGCCGCAGCCCGACAGCAGCAGCAGGAGCGGCACCAGGAGCGCCGCCCGTGTCTTGCTCACCGGCGCGGCGGGACGCCTGTGGAGTTGCAGACCCACTACGAGCCTCTCTCTCGGTCCTTCACGACCTGGCAAGACTATCTCCCTCGGGCACCGTCGTGCGGGGCAGGGTGGGGTGTCGACACGTGACGTAGGTTGCCCTCGTGAGCCCCCAGCGCAGCGCCCACCGAGCCGGGGGCGGCGCCGCACCGCGCAGGGACCTCGACGCCGCCTCGGCCTCGCCGCTGCACCCCGCTGCGAGGGAGGTGCTGCTGGCCGCGCTGGACCGCGGGTACGCCGATCCCCGCCGCCTGCACGGCGCCGCCCGGGACGCCCGCCTGCTCCTCGACAACGCCCGCGAGGCGACCGCAGAGGCGCTCGGCGTACGCCCCGACGAGGTCACCTTCACGCCCTCCGGCACCCACGCCGTGCACCTGGGGCTCCTCGGCCTGGTCCGTGGCTCGCGCCGGGGCGAGGGGGTGGTGCACCCGGCGGTCGAGCACTCCGCCGTGCGCAACGCAGCCGCGTGGGGCGGGCGGCCCGTCGTCGTGGGAGCGGACTCCCACGGCCGGGCCCGCGCCGACGAGCTCGTGCGGGAGGCGGCCCGTCCGGACGTCGGCGTCGTGGCGCTGCAGAGCGCCAACCACGAGGTCGGGACCGTGCAGGACGTCGACGCGGTCGAGCCGGCGGCCGACGTCGCGCTGTTCACCGACGCGTGCGCCTCGATGGGCCGTCTCCCCCTGCCCGGCGGCTGGGCGGCGGCGGCGGGCTCGGCGCACAAGTGGGGAGGTCCGGCCGGCGTGGGCGTCCTGCTCGTCCGGCACCGTGCCAGGTGGCGCCGGCCGTTCCCCGGGGACGACCGGGGTGACGAGCGGGCCGTGGGCTTCGAGAACGTCCCCGGCGCCCTGGCCGCTGCGGCCGCGCTGCAGGCGGTCGTGGCGGAGCGCGAGGAGGTCAACGCCCGACAGCACGCCCTCGTCGACGTCGTACGACGCCGCGTGGCGGCCGAGGTGCCGGACGTCGAGGTGGTGGGCGACCCGGTGCACCGGCTCCCCCACCTGGTCACCTTCTCGTGCCTCTACGTCGACGGGGAGGCGCTGGTGACCGAGCTCGACCGGCTCGGGTTCGGCGTGGCCAGCGGGTCGGCGTGCGCGACCTCGACCGGTGCGCACAGCCACGTGCTGGACGCGATGGGGGCGCTCACCCACGGGAACGTGCGCCTGTCCGTGCAGCGCGACACCACCCGGGCCGACGTGGACGCGTTCTGCGACGCGCTGCCCGGCGTGGTCGCCGAGCTCCGCGCCCGGGTGGGGCTGGGCTAGCGGTGGACGCGCCCGGACCGGACGAGGTCGCCCTCGAGCTCGACTGCCGCGACCTGCTCTGCCCCATGCCCGTGATCGAGCTCGCCCGGCGGCTCAGCGACGTGGCGGTCGGCGAGCTGCTCGCCGTGGTGGCGCGGGATCCCGCCGCACGCGTCGACGTCCCGGCGTGGTGCCGGATGCGTGGCCAGGAGTGGGTCCGTCAGGACACCGCCGAGGACGGGGCGCCGCGCTACGTCGTGCGCCGCCTCTCCTGAGGGCGGACGCCCGCCGGGGGCGGCGTCGTCAGGGGTGCAGCGTGCGGACGTGCGGCTCGAGGTCGGCGACCACGGCGGCGCCGTACGTCTCCTCGCAGCGCTGCAGCAGGTCGCGGCGGGAGAGGACGTACTCCTGGGTGCCGACCTGCTCGACGACGTAGACGGCCATCAGGCAGCCGAGCTGCGCCGCCCGCTCGTGGCCGAGGCCCCAGGTCAGCGCGGCGAGGAAGCCGGCGCGGAAGGCGTCACCCACGCCCGTCGGCTCGACCTTCTCGATCTCGGGGACGGCGGCGACGGTGACGGAGTCCTCGCCCTGCCGGTCGATCCGCACGCCGGCGGCTCCCAGCGTGACCACCCAGGTGCCGACCCGGGAGAGCACCTCGTCGGCCGACCACCCGGTCTTCTGGGTGATCAGGCTGGCCTCGTACTCGTTGGAGAACAGGATCTCCGCGCCGTCGACGAGCTGCCGGATCAGGTCGCCGTCGCCGAACGCCAGCTGCTGGGAGGGGTCCGCGACGAAGCGGTAGCCCCGCTGGCGGCACTCGTCGGTGTGGCGCAGCATGGCCTGGGGGTCGTCGGGACCGACCAGCACGTAGGTGGGCTCGCCGACGCGGTCGGCGATCGGCTTCAGCTCGATGTCGCGCGCCTCGCTCATCGCGCCGGGGTAGAAGCTGGCGATCTGGGCCATCGAGGAGTCGTTGGTGCACACGAACCGGGCGGTGTGCCGGGTGGGCGAGACGTGCACGGACGTGCAGTCGACCTGGTGCCGCTCGAGCCAGGCGCGGTACTCCGCGAAGTCCTCGCCCACGGCGCCCACGAGGACCGGGCGCAGCCCGAGGTTGCCGAGGCCGAAGCAGATGTTGGCCGCGCAGCCGCCGCGCCGTACCTCCAGGTCCTCCACCAGGAAGGAGACCGAGAGCTTGTCGAGCTGGTCGACCACCAGGCTGTCGGCGAACCGGCCGGGGAAGGACATCAGGTGGTCGGTCGCGATGGAGCCCGCGATGAGGAGAGTCACGACGCGGAACACTACCTCCGGGTACGACTTCGCCTACCCCGCGGTAGCCCGTAGCGTCGTCGACATGACCCGCTCCACGCCCGACTCGCACCTCGTCCACGCCGAGCTCCCCACGCCGGGTGAGATGGCCGCCGACTGCCGCGTGGTGGGCCGCAACCTGCGTCTCGAGAAGGCCGCGCGCGTCGCGGTCACCGCGCCGCCCAGCCTCCGTTTCGAGGACTACCCCGCCGAGGTCGGCAAGCGGGAGATCACCGTCTCGGCCGCCGCCGCGCGCCTGGCCGGGGCGTTCCACCTGCACCTCGACTGACGCCCCCGCCCATCGCAGCACGACTCCCAGCACGACGAAGGCCCCTCGCCACTGGCGAGGGGCCTCCGTACGCGCCGACGAGCGGGGCGCTCGGGCTGTCTGTGGGCTGGCTCAGTGGAACGAGTCGCCGCAGGCGCAGGACCCGGTCGCGTTGGGGTTGTCGATGGTGAAGCCCTGCTTCTCGATGGTGTCGACGAAGTCGATCTCGGCACCGTTGAGGTAGGGGACGCTCATCCGGTCGACGACGACGGTGACGCCGTCGAAGTCGGTCGTGACGTCGCCGTCGAGGGTGCGCTCGTCGAAGAAGAGCTGGTAGCGCAGGCCGGAGCAGCCGCCCGGCTGCACGGAGATGCGCAGGGCCAGGTCGTCGCGACCCTCCTGCTCGAGGAGGCTCTTCACCTTCCCCGCCGCGATCGCGGAGAGGTTGATCTGGTCGGTACGACGCTCGGTGGTGGTCTCGACCTGCTCGGTCATGTCAGCTCCAGGAAGTGTCGGGGTGGTGCGCTGTCCTCGTTCAATGGTCGCACACGGCGGGTTATTCCTCGCGGTCAGCGCGACCACGTGCGCGCGACCCGCTCGGCCAGCTCGGCCAGCGCGCCGGCAGGGTCGGCGAAGGCCCGCTCCTCCCCCACCAGCTCGACGAGGGAGTACGCCGACTCGATGCCGAGCGCCCGCATCTCGCGCGAGCCGACCAGGACCTGGCCGGCCAGGGCCACGCACGGCCGGACGGCCTGACCGGCGACCTCGGCGACGCCGTACGGCACCTTGCCGGAGCGACTGCTGAAGTCGAAGGCTCCCTCGCCCGTCACGACCAGGTCGGCGGCGCGGGCGCGCGCCGGCAGGCGCACGGCCTCGGTGACCAGGTCGATGCCCGGGGCACGGGTCGCGCCCAGCACGAGGAGCGCGAACCCGAGGCCACCGGCCGCGCCGGCCCCCTTCTCCAGCGAGGTACGCCGGTCGGTGACCGCCGCCCATGCCTCGAGCCAGCCGTCGACGACCGGCAACCGGTCCTCGGCGATCCCCTTCTGGGGGCCGAAGGTCTTGGTGGCGCCGAACAGGCCCGTCAGGGGGCTGTCGACGTCGGTGGCTGCGACCAGGTCGACGGCCGCGACGCGCTCCCTCGCCGGCCCGAGGTCGATGCCGGCAACCCCCGCGAGGGCCGCCGCTCCGCCGGTGGGCGCCCCGGCGGCCCCGAGGGCCGCCAGCAGGCCGGCCCCGCCGTCGTTGGTGCCCGACCCGCCGAGCCCCACCACGACCCGGGTCGCACCGGCGTCGAGCGCCGCGAGCAGCAGCTCGCCGACGCCGACCGTCGTGGCCGTCTCGGCGGGCCCGTCGAGCAGGTGGAGACCGCACGCCTGCGCGGACTCGACGTACGCCGTGTCCCCCACGACCAGCAGCGTCGCCGGCACCCGGTCGCGGTGCGGTCCGCTCACCGTCACCGCCAGCACGGTGCCCCCGAGCGCGGCGTGGAGGACGTCGACGAAGCCCGGGCCGCCGTCGGCCATCGGGGCGAGGTCGAGCTCGTCCCCCGGCGCGTGGCGCCGCCACCCCTCCGCGATCGCCTCGGCCGCCTCGACGGCCGTCAGGGTGCCGGCGAACTTGTCGGGGGCGATGAGCACGCGCATGCCGGCCATCCTCCCCCAGCGGTCCCGGCGGGCCCGGTGCGGCATGCTGGACGCATGTCGCTGCCCCCCATCGTCGTCGAGGTCGTCGTGCCGGTCACCGCCACCGAGGCCTTCGTCGGCTTCACCGCCCAGATGGGCGAGTGGTGGGATCCCCAGCTGAGCACCGACCCCTCCACGTTCACCAGCATCGAGATCGACCCGCAGGGCGACGTCGCGCTGTGCCACGGGGACGAGCGGCAGGTGTGGGGCCGGGTGACGACCTGGGACCCGTCGGGTCACTACGTGCAGGAGTTCTGGCTCGGCCTCCCCGAGGACGAGCGCACCGTGCTCGACGTGCGGTTCGTCGAGCAGGAGAACGGGACCAGCACGCTCGTCCACCTCGAGCACCGCGACTGGCCCGAGGGGGCCGAGGCGCCCAGCGGCCTCCGCGCCCAGTGGGAGGACCTGCTCGCCCGGTTCGCCGCCTTCGTCTCGTGACCCAGGTGCTGGTCCGGCCGGCGCGCGAGGCCGACGTGCCGGCGATGGCGGAGACCACCGCACGGGCCTACCACCAGGTGGACCTCGCCACCTCCCCCCGCAGCTGGCCGGAGCCGGTGCAGCGACCCGCGTCCCGCCAGGGCCACTGGATGGCGCGCGCCCGCCACGTGCTGGGCACCGACCCCGACGGCTGCTGGGTCGCCGAGGTCGACGGCGACGTGGTCGGCTGCTCGCTCTCCCGGGTGCGGGAGCTGATGTGGATCCTGTCCTCGTTCGCCGTGCTGCCCGGCCACCAGGGGCACGGCATCGGGACCCAGCTGCTCGGAGCGGCGATGCACCACGGCCGCGGGTGCCTGCGCGGCATGTTCGCCTCGTCGGCGGACCCCCGCGCCGTACGCCGCTACCGGCAGGCGGGCTTCACCCTGCATCCCCAGATGCTGCTGCGCGGCGAGGTGGACCGCAGCGCGTTGCCGGTGGTGGAGCGGGTGCGGGAGGGCTCCGTCGCCGACGTCGACCTGATGGACTCGGTCGACCGCCGGACCCGGGGCGCGGCCCACGGACCGGACCACGAACCCCTGCTCGGGCAGTTCCGCCTCGTCGTGAGCGACCGGGCGACCGGCTCGGGGTACGCCTACGTCGCCGAGGACGGCTCACCCGTGCTGCTGGCCGCCACGAACCGGCGTACGGCGGCGGACCTGATGTGGGAGTGCCTCGCGTCGAGCGCTCCGGGCGGCACGGTCGAGGTGCCCCACGTGACCGCCGTCAACGAGTGGGCGGTCGACGTCGGCCTGGCGGCGCGGCTCGAGGTGCACCAGTCGGGCTACCTCGCCCTGCGGCACATGCAGCCGCCGGCGCCCTACCTGCACCACGGCTCGCTGCTCTGACCCTCCCGGGCTGGCTGGCCTAGGAGCTGGTGTCGGAGCCCGGCTCGAGCCGCCCGCCGGCGGCCACCTCGCCGCCGATGCGTGAGTCGCGGCCCGCGAGCACGATGTCGTCGCCCCGGGCGACCCGGGCCGAGGGCTCCGCGCCGATCCTGGCGTCCTGGACGACCTCGCAGCGCTCGTCGAGCACGGACGTCCGCACCTGCGCCCCGGCGCGGATGACGCAGTCCTCCATGATCACGCTGTCGTGCACGGAGGCCCCGCGCTCCACGACGACACCCGGGCCCAGCACGCTGCCGACGACCTCGCCCGCGACGTCGCACCCCGGGGAGACCATCGAGTCGTGGCACTCCGCGGACCGCCGCAGGCGCGCCGCGGGCCGGTCCGGCCAGTGCGAGATCACCGGCCGGCCGGGATGGTCGAAGACGTCGACGCGCTCGGCCAGCAGGTCGCGGTGGGCCTGGAGGTAGAGCGCGGGCTGGCCGACGTCCTTCCAGTAGCCGGGCAGCGCCTCGGCGACGGCCTTGCCGGTCTCGACCAGCCGGGGCAGCAGGTGCTCGCCGAAGTCCCCGATGCCGCTGTCGTCGTCCTCCTGCTCACCGGCGAGCTCGACGCGGAGCTGTCGCAGCGTGTCGAGCACCACGGCGGTGTCGTAGACGAAGATCTCGGTCGCCACCGTGCCGCTGGACGGCCTGGTGGGCTTGTGCTCGACGCCGGTGATGGTCCCGTCCGAGCCGGCGAGCACCACCACGTTGTCGGACGCGTCCTTCTTGGTCAGCTCGCTGGTCAGCACCGTCGCCACCCGACCCTCGGCCACGTGCCGCTCGATGACGGGGGCGAGGTCGGTGTTGAAGACGTGGTCGGCGCTGCAGACCACCAGGGTCGGGGCGCCGAAGGACTCCAGGTCGGCCGACATCCGCAGCAGCAGGTCGCCGTTGCCGTGCGCGAAGCCGCTCTCGGTGGCGGGCCCGGTGCCGGTCTGCGGGACCATCCGGCGGAAACCGCCCCGGTTGCGGTCCAGGCTCCACGGCCGCCCGCCGGAGAGGTAGTCGTCGATCGAGGTGACCTGGTACTCGAGCGAGACCCAGACGTCGGACAGCTCGGCGTGCACCAGGGCGGAGAGCGCGAAGTCCACGAGGCGGTGCACACCGCCGTACGGCAGCGCGGGCTTGGCCCGCTCACGGGTGAGCACGTCCATCCGACCGCCCTGGCCGCCGGCCTGGACCAGGGCGAGCACCTCTCCGCGTCGTGGCATGCGTCCACCCTGCCACGGACCCCGGCCCGCCTCGCTACGCCTCCTAGGATGGGGACATGAGCCTCGTCGACCTGCCGCTCCTCCCCCTGGGCAAGGGCCGTGACCTCGACGCCGAGCGTGGCGTGGAGTGCCCCGGCGACCTGCCGTCGGCCTCCGACCCGGACCTGGTCGCGCGTGCGGTGGCCGCGAAGGAGGCACTGGGCGAGCGGGTGTTCGTGCTGGGCCACCACTACCAGCGCGACGAGGTCATCCGGTTCGCCGACGTCACCGGCGACTCCTTCAAGCTCGCGCGCGACGCCGCCGCCCGGCCGGAGGCTGCGTACATCGTCTTCTGCGGCGTCCACTTCATGGCCGAGTCCGCCGACATCCTCACCGGCCCTGAGCAGCAGGTGATCCTCCCCGACCTCTCGGCCGGGTGCTCGATGGCCGACATGGCCCGGCTGCGGCAGGTCGAGGACGCCTGGGACGCCCTGGCCGACGCCGGCATCCAGGACAGCGTCGTGCCGGTGACCTACATGAACTCCAGCGCCGACATCAAGGCGTTCTGCGGCCGCAACGGCGGCGTCGTGTGCACCTCCTCCAACGCCGACGTGGCGCTGGAGTGGGCGTTCGACCAGAAGCCCGGCGGCGACGCCAAGGTGCTCTTCCTCCCCGACCAGCACCTGGGCCGCAACACCGCCGTGCTCAAGATGGGGATGTCCCTCGACGACTGCGTGCTGTGGGACCCCCTGCAGCCGAACGGCGGGCTCACCGCGGAGGAGCTGCAGGGTGCGCGGATGATCCTGTGGAAGGGGCACTGCTCGGTGCACGGCCGCTTCACCGAGGACGTCGTCGACGAGCTGCGCGTCAAGCACCCGGGCATCAACGTCATCGTGCACCCGGAGTGCCGCCACGAGGTGGTGCTCAAGGCCGACCTGGTCGGGTCGACGGAGTTCATCATCAAGACCATCGAGGCGGCGCCGGCGGGGAGCGTGTGGGCCATCGGCACCGAGCTCAACCTCGTCAAGCGCCTGGCCGACGCCCACCCGGACAAGTCCATCGTGTTCCTCGACCGCAACGTCTGCTACTGCTCCACGATGAACCGCATCGACCTGCCCCACTTCGTCTGGGCGATGGAGAACCTCGTCGCCGGCAACGTCGTCAACCGCATCGTCGTCGACGAGGACACCGAGCGCGAGGCGCTGGTCGCGCTGCAGCGGATGCTCGACCTGCCGGGACGCTCCCACCGCGACTGAGCGCCCCGTGACCCTGCCGCACGTCAGCGACGCCGAACGGCGCCGCCGCATCGCCGTACGGCACGCGCTGGCGCCGGGGCACCGCCGCGACGGCGTCGAGGCCGTGACCCGGGCCATGACGGTGCTGCACGCCACCGAGGCGGCCACCGTCCACCTCGCGGTCGCGGCTCGTTCGGACGCCACGGGCGTGGCGGACGTCGACGCCGCGCTGTACGACGACCGCTCGGTCGTCAAGCAGCTCGCGATGCGCCGTACGCTCTTCGTCCTCCCCCGTGACCTCCTGGCCGCCGCCTGGGGCAGCGCGTCGGCACGGGTCGCGGGCACGGAGGAGCGGCGGATCGCCACCGCGATCGAGGCCGCCGGCATCGCGGCGGACGGCGCCGCCTGGCTGGCCGCCGCCGAGGCAGCGGTCCTGGACCACCTCGCGCGGGGTCCCGCGAGCACGACCACGCTCCGCGCCGCTCTGCCGGAGCTGGCGGGGACGGTGGGCGGCGGCAGCGGCAAGCCCTACGACCGCCCGGTGAGCGTGGCCCCGTGGGTGCTCACCCACCTCGGGCTGCGCGGGCACGTCGTCCGAGGTCCGACCGAGGGTCACTGGCGCACGAACCGTCCGGTGTGGACGCGCACCGCGGACTGGCTGGACGAGGTGCCGGAGCCGCTGGACGAGCAGGCCGGCTACGCCGAGATCGTCCGGCGCTGGCTGGCGACGTTCGGGCCCGGGACGGTCGCCGACGTGCAGTGGTGGCTGGGCTCCACGAAGACGGCGGTCACCCGGGCCCTGGCCGACATCGGGGCCGAGCAGGTCGGACTCGACGACGGCGGCACCGGGTGGGTGCTCCCGGGTGACACCTCCGGGTCGCCGGCCGTCGAGCCGTGGGCCGCGCTGCTGCCGACGCTGGACCCCACGACCATGGGCTGGCGGGCGCGCGCCTTCTACCTCCCGCCCGAGCACGTGCCGCACCTCTTCGACACCAACGGCAACGCCGGCACCACGGCGTGGTGGGACGGCCGGGTCGTCGGCTGCTGGGTCCAGGACGAGCGAGGCGTCGTCCGGCTCTCGCTGCTGGAGGACGTGCCGACGCAGGCTCGGACGGCACTGGACCGCGAGGCCGAGCGGCTCACCGCGTGGCTCGACGGGACGGTGGTCTCGACGATCTACAGCTCACCGCAGATGAAGCGGGCGCGGTCGACCTGACGGGCCGCCGGGCCGCCTCGAGCCGTCAGCCCGGGATGAGGCCGTCCTCGTTGAGCAGCTCGCGGACCTCGTCGAGGGTGGCGTCCGGCGGCGGCAGGATGAGGTCGGACTCGTCGAGGCTGTCCTCGGCGTGGTGCGTGCCGCTGCTGCGCACGGCGGCCAGCAGCCCCAGCAGGGCGGTGCGGAACATCTCCTCGTCGCCGGCCGCGATCGCGGTCTCGATCTGCTCGTCGAGCCCGTTGAGGGCCACCAGCGCGTCGTTGGCGAGGTCGTACTGCCCCTCGCCGAGGATCCGGACGATCATGCCTGGCCCCCCTCGCGGGTCTCGCGCTGCACGGTCTGCTCCTCGGGGCTCTCGGCCAGGATGTCCCCGCCGGCCTCGATGGCCTGCGGCTGGCTCCGCGCCTTGAGGCGGGCGAGCTCGGACTCGACGTCGGACCCCGAGCTCAGCGCGTCGAGCTCGCGGTCGATGTCGTCGCCCGATCCGTAGGAGGTCACGTCGTCCAGCGCACCGGACGAGATGAGCTCGTCGATGGCGCCGGCTCGCGCCTGCATCTGGGCCGTCTTGTCCTCCGCGCGCTGCACCGCCAGCCCGACGTCGCCCATCTCCTCGCTGATCCCGGAGACGGCCTCGTTGATGCGGGTCTGGGCCTCGGCGGCGGTGTAGGTCGCCTTGATGGTCTCCTTGCGCGTGCGGAAGGCCTCCACCTTGGCCTGCAGCCGCTGCTGGGCGAGGACCAGCTTCTCCTCCTCGCCCTGGAGCTGGGCCCGCTGCTCCTGGAGGGCGGTGATCTGGCCGGACAGCCCGGACTTGCGGGTCAGGGCCTCGCGGGCGAGGTCCTCGCGGCCGGCGGCGATCGCCTTCTCGGCCTGGCCCTGCAGCTTGGCCGCCTGCGCCTCGAGCTGGTTGACCTGGAGCTCCACGCGCTTGCGGCTGGTCGCGACGTCGGCGACTCCCCGGCGCACCTTGGAGAGGAGCTCGAGCTGGCGCTGGTAGCTGTAGTCCAGGGTCTCGCGGGGATCCTCGGCCTTGTCCAGGGCGGTGTTGGCCTTGGAGCGGAAGATCAGGCTGATGCGCTTCATGAGACTCATCGGGTGGAGACCCTCTCTGGTCATGCTCGGTGGGGATGACTTCACCCTAGGCGCAAACCCCAACGGGCAGGTAGCACCTCTGCCCGCCGTGCGCGGGGGTCCCGGCGATACGCTGGCCGCCGAGCAATCCGTTCACTCGAGAAGGCAGCACCGTGTTCCGTCGCAGAGAGTCAGCACCCGAGATCCAGGCGAGCCCGGCGGAGGTCTCCGAGCGTCCCGGGGCCAAGGGACGCCCCACCCCCACGCGCAAGGAGGCAGAGGCCGCGGCGCGGGCGCGGGCGAAGGTGCCGCGCACGCGCAAGGAGCAGATGGCCGCACAGCGGGCAGCCCGCGGGGAGAGCAGCGCCCGGATGCGCGAGGCGATGAAGACCGGCGACGAGCGCTACCTGCCCCCGCGCGACCGCGGCCCCGTACGGCGCTTCATCCGCGACTTCGTCGACTCCAGGTTGACCCTCATCGAGCTGATGGTGCCGATCCTCATCATCTCCATGGTGCTGGGCTACTCCGGCAACGCCACCGCCGCCCGCGCCAGCAACACCCTGCTCCTCGCGACCCTGGTGATGATCGTCATCGACGCGTTGCTCCTGCGGTCCCGCCTGCGCCGTGAGCTCGCCCGCCGGTTCCCCGACGAGTCGCGCAAGGGCACCACGCTCTACGCCGTCATGCGCTCCATGCAGATGCGGTTCATGCGGCTCCCGAAGGCCCAGACCCGCATCGGCCAGCCGCTTCCCGAGCACTACCGATGAGCGACGTCTCGGTACGGGTGGCGTGGGCCGACGACGCCGCCGCGATCGCCGAGGTGCAGGTGCGGGCCTGGCCCGAGATGTACGGCGCCGTGCTGCCGGCCGACGCCCTGCCGACCGATCCTGAGCCGCTCGCGGCCCAGTGGCACGCGGCGCTCACGAGGCCCGGCGACGCCCGCAACCGCGTGCTGGTCGCCCTCGAGCGCAACCGCGTGGTCGGGTTCGCCGTGACCGCGCCGGCCGCGGACCCCGACTGCGACCCGGTGGCGGACGGGGAGCTGGCCGACCTGACCGTGCTGCCCGACCGGCGCGCCCAGGGCCACGGCTCTCGGCTGCTGCAGGCCGCGGTGGACACCCTGGTCGCCGACCGGTTCACCCGAGCGGTCACCTGGGTCACTGCCGGGGACGACGTCCTGCGGCGCTTCCTCGCCGACGCGGGCTGGGCCCCCGACACCGCTCACCGCGAGCTCGACCTGGACGGCTCCGGCACGACGACCGTCCGGCAGGTGCGGCTGCACGCCGCCGTCGGCGACGTCCACCCCTGAGGGTCTTGCACATCCCACGGCCCGCGCCACCATGGAGGTCCGGCACTTGAGCCGATTCCTCACAGGGGTCCCGATGATCGGTCCGCTTCCTCCGCTCCACCGCTACCTCCTCGTCCTCGCCGCGCTGCTCGTGTGCGCGGGGCTGGGCGTCTGGGCGGGTCTCGAGAACGACGTCCCCGTCGGCGTGAGCGCCGGGGTGGTCGCCGGGGTCGCCATCGGCCTCGCGGCCGCCTTCCTGCTCGTGCACGACTTCCAGCGCCGGTCGTCCCGGGCGGACGGGACCGGGGGCCACTCCCACTGAGCCGTACCGGCTGAGCCCTACCCTGGCCGGGTGACCGCGACGCGCCTGCCCGCCGCCGAGCGGTCGGGCATCGTCCGCGACGGCCTCGCGGTCGGCCTGGCCACGGGGGCGTACGGCGTGAGCTTCGGCGCCGTCGCCGTCACCAGCGGGCTCACCGTCCTGCAGACCTGCGCCCTGTCGCTGCTGATGTTCACCGGGGCCTCCCAGTTCGCCCTGGTGGGGGTCGTCGCAGCCGGTGGTGCCCCGCTGTCCGGGGCGGCCACCGCCCTGCTCCTGGGCACCCGCAACACCCTCTACGGCCTGCGGATGGCTCCGCTCCTGCAGTGGCGCGGCTGGCGCCGCGCCGCCGCCGCCCACGTCCTCATCGACGAGTCGACCGCGATGAGCATCAACCGCGGCTCCGTGCCGGCGGCCCGGCTCGGCTTCGTCTCGACCGGTACGGCGGTCTTCGTCCTGTGGAACGCCGCCACGGCCGTGGGAGCGATCGGCGGGCAGGTGCTGGGCGACCCCAGGACCTACGGCCTCGACGCGGCCGTGGGAGCTGCGTTCCTCGCCCTGCTCTGGCCGCGGTTGCGCGATCGCCGCAGCCAGGCGGTCGCCGGGGGCGCGGTGCTCGTGGCGCTGCTCCTCGTGCCGCTGACGCCGGCCGGCGTCCCCGTGCTCGCCGCGGGCGGCGTGGCGCTGCTGGCCGGCGCGCTCGGCGAGCGAGGAGCCGGGGGGCGGCCCGCGTGACGTGGACCGTCCTGCTCGCCGCCTGCCTGGGCTGCTACCTGCTCAAGCTCGCCGGTCTCTCGCTGCCTGCCCGCGTGCTGGCGCGTCCCCTGGTGCAGCGGGTCGCCGACCTGATCCCGGTCGCGCTGCTGGCGGCGCTCGTCGCCGTCCAGGTGTGGAGCGAGGGGTCGAGGCTCGTCCTCGACGCCCGGACCGCCGGACTCGCGTTCGCGGTGGTGGCCCTGCTGCTGCGCGCGCCGTTCCTGGTCGTGGTCGTGGGAGCCGCAGCCACCGCTGCGCTGCTCCGCGCGCTGGGCTGACACCGGCGCGCACGCCGGGCCGCGCGGGGCGGTCAGCCGATGTCGAGGAAGTGCTCGAGGCCCACGGTCAGGCCCGGGTGGTCGGCGATGGACCGCAGGGCCGCCAGCACCCCGGGCGTGAAGGACGCCCGGTCCAGCGAGTCGTGCCGGATGGTCAGCGTCTCCCCCAGTCCGCCCAGGACCACCTCCTGGTGGGCGACGAGGCCGCGGATCCGCAGGCCGTGGACCCGCACCCCCTCCACGTCGGCCCCGCGCGCGCCGTCGATCGCCGTCGACGTCGCGTCGGGCATGGGGCCGCTGCCCGCCTCCCGCCGCGCTGCCGCGATCAGCTCCGCCGTACGGCGTGCGGTGCCGGAGGGGGCGTCCGCCTTGTCGGGGTGGTGCAGCTCGACGACCTCGACCGACTCGAAGAACGGCGCGGCCTGGGCCGCGAAGCGCATCATCAGGATCGCGCCGATGGAGAAGTTGGGCGCGACCAGGACTCCCGAGCGGGGGGTGTCCCCCAGCCACCCGCGGAGCAGCTCCAGCCGTGCCTCGTCGAATCCGGTGGTCCCGACCACGGCGTCGATGCCGTGCTCGACGCAGAACCGCAGGTTGTCCATCACCACGTCGGGACGGGTGAAGTCGACGACCGCGTCGGCGGCCGAGGACACCAGGTCGGCGAGGTCGCCGTCCGACCCGATGCGCGCGACGAGCTCGGTGTCGGGTGCCTCCTCCACCGCGCGGCAGACCTCGCTCCCGACCTTGCCGTGCGCGCCCAGCACTCCCACTCTGATCTTCGTGCTCACGGGCGCCAACCTAGCGTCGTCACCGCCACAGGTCCCATGGCGAGTGGCGGTGGCTGACTGACCAGAGCGGTTCTGGCAGGCTGTGGCCCATGCCGATGCCGTCCATCCCACCGCGGATCAAGTGGGCCGTCGACGTCATGGACGTCCGGCCCGGCGACCAGGTCCTCGAGATCGGGTGCGGACCGGGCGCCGGTGCAGAGGCGATCTGCAGCCGGCTCGAGACCGGGAAGCTGTTCGCCATCGACCGCTCCGAGTCGGGCGTCGACCGCACCAAGAGGCGCAACCAGAAGTACGTCGACTCCGGCCGCCTCGTCGTCCGGCAGATCGACCTGGCGACGCTGCGCGTGCCGGTCAAGCGCCTCAACAAGGTCTTCGCCTTCAACGTCAACCTGTTCTGGGTGCGTCCGTGCGACGACGAGATCGCCCTGCTCCACGAGCGCGTGGTGCCCGGCGGGGCCGTCTACCTCTTCTACGACGCGAACCGTCCCGAGCTGGTCCCCAACATCGTCAAGAAGGCCTCCGAGAACCTCGTGAACGGCGGGTTCCGGGTCAGCCTCGTGGAGCAGAAGGCGCCACCGGTCATCGGGATCATCGGCAAGCGGTGACCCGGTCGGGCGCTGGTCGTCGGGCCGACCTCAGCGCTCGGGGCCCACGACCGCCATCAGCTCCGGCCGGCGGAACAGCTCCCGCGCGAGGGTGCGGACCTCGTCGAGGGTGACCGACTCGATGCGCCCGAGGATCTCGTCGATGCTCAGCAGCTCGCCGTAGACCAGCTCGGCCTTGCCGAGGCGCGACATCCGGGAGCCGGAGTCCTCGAGCCCCAGGACCAGGCCGCCCTTCAGCTGCCCCTTGCCCCGCTCGAGCTCCTCGGCGGTGATGCCGTCGGCGGCGATCTTGCCCAGCTCCCCGCGGACGGTCTCGAGGACCGCGTCCACCTTGGCCGGGAGGCAGCCCACGAAGACGCCGACCAGGCCGGCGTCCGCGTGGTGGCTGGCGAAGGAGTAGACCGAGTAGGCCAGCCCGCGGCGCTCGCGCACCTCCTGGAAGAGGCGGGAGGACGTCCCACCGCCCAGCGCGGCGTTGAGGACGCCGAGGGCGTAGCGGCGCTCGTCGGTGCGGGTGATGCCCTTCACGCCGAGCACGATGTTGACCTGCTCGAGCGCCCGCGTCGTGTGGGAGGTCCCGGACCGCACGCTTCGAGCACGGACCGACTGGTCCGGCGTCCGCGGCTCGGCGTCACCGTCGAGGAAGCCCTCCCGCGAGAACGCCGCGCGGACGGCCTTGACCACCTCGGCGTGGTCGACGTTGCCGGCCACCGCGACCACCATGTTGTCGGGCCGGTAGTGCCGCTTGTAGAAGCGCCACACCTGGGCCCGGGTCATCGCGGTGATGGACTCCTCGGTCCCCGCGATCGGCCTGCCCAGCGGCGTGTCACCCCAGGCCTGCAGGGCGAAGAGGTTGTGGACGACGTCGTCGGGGTCGTCGTCGTGCATCGCGATCTCGTCGAGGATCACCTCACGCTCGGCCTCGACGTCCGCCTCGGTGATCGTCGACGCGGTGACCATGTCGCCGATGACGTCCACCGCCGTCGGCAGGTCCTCGTCGAGGACCCGCGCGTGGAAGACGGTGTACTCCTTGGCGGTGAAGGCGTTGAACTCACCGCCGACCGTGTCGAGCGCCACGGAGATGTCGAGGGCACTGCGCTCGGCGGTGCCCTTGAACAGCAGGTGCTCGAGGAAGTGGGAGCACCCGTGGAGGGCCGGGGTCTCGTCGCGGGAGCCCACGTCCACCCAGACGCCGATGCTCGCCGAGCGGCTGCCGGCCATGTGCTCGGTGACGACCCTCAGGCCGCCGGGCAGCACGGTGCGTCGGACGCGTGAGACGACCTGCCCGTCGGCGTCCTTGACGGTCTGGAGGGTGCGGGTGGACCCGGCCTTCTTCTCCTGCGACATCGCGCATCCTTCTCAGCTGGGGTCGTGCAGGTGCCTGCACGTACGGCGTGGGACGGCCGACGCCGAGGCGTCAGGCCGGCCCACGTCCGGTCGGGTCACTCCGCGTCGGTGCCCTCGGGGGCCTCGACGTCGGTCTCGGCGGCGGAGTCGCCCGCCTCGTCCTCCACGACGGGGACGAGCGACAGCTTGCCGCGGTCGTCGATCTCGGCGATCGAGACCTGGACCTTCTGGCCGACCGCCAGGACGTCCTCGACGGCCTCCACGCGCTTCCCGCCGGCGAGGGCGCGGAGCTTGCTGATGTGGAGCAGGCCGTCCTTGCCGGGCATCAGCGAGACGAACGCACCGAAGTTCGTCGTCTTCACCACGGTGCCGAGGTAGCGCTCGCCGACCTCGGGCATCGTCGGGTTGGCGATGGCGTTGATGGCGGCCTTGGCGGCGTCGGCGGCAGCACCGCTGGTGGCGCCGATGTAGACCGTGCCGTCGTCCTCGGTC
>CADCUM010000078.1:0-51068 GCA_902805885.1 uncultured Nocardioides sp.
GTCCAACCCTGTCGCGTGCGAGGTGGCGGGAGAGCTTGGCGACCCTGCGGGCCACCCAGACCTCGCACTCGCCGCGCCGGCACACCGCCCATGTCAGCGGCAGCCGGTGCTGCAGGTCGAGGACGTCGGCCAGGGCGTGCGAGGTCGCGGTCACGCCCGCTCCGCGCGCGAGGGCGATCTCACCGAGGCAGAAGTCCTGCACGCCCGGCGTGCCGTCGCCGCCGAGCTGGCGCAGCACGTTGCCAACGCGCCGGGCGAGGCGGCCGTCGGGCCCCTCGGTCGGGTCGGCGGAGTGGACCGAGGCCCACGCGGAGAGCACCTCCAGCCGGTGGACCTCGGCCAGCCGGACCACCCGCTCGGCCTCGGTCGCCGCGGCCAGGAGGCCGACTGCGTCGAGGTCGAGGAGGTCCTTGCTCATGGTCCAAGACTAGGGGAAGCCGCCGACAGCCTGACCTGCGAAGACCCGATCTGTGGACATGGTATTCGAACGATTGATCCCCCACCCTGGCCTGGCGGGATGTCGCGACGGGTCCCGAGGCGACGAGCAGACTCGACCGTGACTGCGTCCGCGAGGGCGACCGGATGCTGGGTGACGACCGTGCCGCCTTCACTTGCTCGGGACGCTGTCGCAGGACGCATCTGTGCTGCGACGCGGCATCGGGAGGGCAGGCCCTGTCTGCCATCCCGCCACGCAGGCGAGCCAGCGGCGTGGCCCGATCGTGACGTGACCGAGACGGGACCGTCGCCCCGCGGGCGCGCTCGAGGACGAGGATGCCGGGCATGCCCCGGTCCGAGACGCCGTCCGTCGCCGACGCCGTACGAGCGCTGGCCGCGCCCGGCTCGGTGCTCGCGCTGGTGGTGCTCGCCCTCAACGACCATGTCCTCAAGCAGACCTGGCCCGGCTGGGTCACCGGCAAGCTCAGCGACGTCGCCGGTCTGGTCTTCGCGCCGCTCCTCCTGGCGGTGCTGCTGACGGCGTTGCGGGTTCCGCGGGGCGTCGGCACGGCCCTGGGCGCCACCGGTGTCGGCTTCGTGCTCTGCAAGACGTCCGAGACAGGTGCGGCGGTGACGAGCGCGGTCTGGTCGCTCCTCGGCACGCCGACGATGATTCGCGCGGACGTCACCGACCTGGTCGCCCTCCCGGCGCTGTACCTGTCCTGGCGGATCCACCGGTCCGCGACGGTCCGCGCCGGCGAGGGGTGGCGGCGTACCGCGTCCGCTGCGGTCGGGGTCGCCGTCCTCCCGTTCGGCGTCCTGGCGACGAGTGCGACGTCGTGCTACGAGTGGCAGGGCTACACCGAGGTCGCCGTGCTGCAGGGTGACTTCGAGGGGCCGCCCCCCGGTGTGGAGACGCGTCTCGCCGCCCACAGCGAGGGGGGTCGTGTGCTCACGATCGATGCCGCGGGTGCCTTCGTGCGGTCGGCCCTGGACGTGGCAGGAGAGCAGGGCGTCGGCCGGTCGGTCCGGGCCTGCGTCCAGGACCGGTGCTGGCGGCTGGACGGTGACGACCGTGTCGACGCGTCGGTGGACGCCGGCCGGACGTGGACCGCGGAGGACGCACTGGAGGAGGAGGACCGGGAGCGGATCGACGAGGAGCTGGGCGACGAGGAGTGCGGAGGACCGCCGCCGGTCGGTGCCACGGACATCGCAGCGATGGAGGTCGACGGAGACGTCCGGGTGGTCGTGGCACTCCAGCGCGGCGGCGTCTGGTACCGCGACGCCGACGGGACGTGGACCGTCCTCACGCCCGACCAGCTCGACGACCGCGCTCGCGACGTCGAGCCACCCGTGCCGACGGTGACCGAGCTCGACGCACCCGATGAGCCGGACCGCGACGTCGGCGAACCGGCGGACCCGGACGACGACGGACCGACCGGCACACCGCGCCCGACCTGCCTGTCGCCGACGCCCACGACCGTCACCCCGCACCCCAGCAACGGCCCGCCGACGACGTACGACGTGTGCCCCTGACGCCCCGTGATGGGATGGGGGCGTGATCGATCTCCGCTCCGACACCCTCACCCGCCCGACCGAGGCCATGCGCGCGGCGATGGCGCGCGCAGAGGTGGGCGACGACGTCTATGGCGAGGACCCCACGGTCCTCGAGCTCCAGGAGCGGGTCGCCGCCGTGTTCGGTCACGAGGCGGCGCTGTTCACCCCCACCGGCTCGATGGCCAACGTGCTGGCGGTCGCCGCGCTGGTGCGCCCCGGCCAGGAGGTGCTCTGCGAGTCGAGCGCCCACATCGCCCGCGCCGAGCTGGGCGCCCACGGGGCGTTCAGCGGCGTGACGATGCGGACCTGGACGGGCGACCGGGGCCGGCCCGACCTCGCCGCGATCGAGTCGCTCTTCGCCCCCGACATGGGTCCCTTCTTCGTCCCGACGGCTGCGGTCTCGGTCGAGAACACCCACAACTTCGCCGGTGGCGCGGTCACCCCGATCGAGATGCTGCGGGACCTGCGCGCGTGGGCGGACGGCGTCGGCACGCGGCTGCACCTCGACGGCGCGCGCATCTGGAACGCGCACGTCGCGACCGGGACGCCGTTCGCCGACTACGGGCACATCGCCGACGTGCTGGCCGTGTGCCTGTCCAAGGGCCTGGGCGCTCCGGTGGGCTCGCTCGTCGTGGGGCCGGCCGACGTGATGGCCGAGCTGCGGGTCTCCCGCAAGCGGATGGGCGGCGGCATGCGCCAGGTCGGTGTCCTCGCGGCGGCGGGCCTGCACGCCCTGGAGCACCACGTCGAGCGGCTGGCCGACGACCACGCGCACGCCCGGTTGCTGGGCGAGGCGCTCGGGCTGGACCCGGCCGGGATCGACTCCAACATCGTCGTCGTCGAGCGGTCCGACGCGGCCCGTTTCGTCGCCGCGGCCGCGGAGGAGGGGGTCCGCATCGCGACCGTCGGTCCTCGCACCGTCCGTCTGGTCACGCACCTCGACGTCGACCGTGCCGCCGCCGAGAAGGCGGCGGTGGTCCTCAGCCGGCTGGCCGGCCGGTGAGGACCAGCGAGCTGATCGGCGTGTAGTCCCGGCCCAGCTCCCCGGTGCCGGGAGGGGTCACCGAGGTCACGGTCAGCGTGACCGTGCTGGTGCGGACGGGCTCGACCTCGATCCGTTGCAACCTGGGTCGCTCGACGAGGGTCTGGTCGACCGACGTGCCGTCCTCGAAGGTCCAGCGCACCCCGAGGATGCGGCGGTTGTTGGGGTACCAGTGGACCCCGGCCACCCGCTTGGCGTAGCCGTTGACGATCCCGACGTGGTCGATCACCGCCGGCTCGGCGAGCGTCAACGTGATCTCGGCGCCGGTGCCGTCGCCCGGCATCCGCCAGGCGGTCGCAGGGTCGCCGTCGACCATCCGGGCAGCGTCGTACGACACCAGCTCCCCGTCGAGGTCGGTGGTCGGCGGGCCTGTGGCGGGGACCGCGATGGTCGCGCCACGCGCGACGTCCGCGGCGGGACCCGGGGGAGTGGCGGCCCCGTCCTCCTCCCCGTCCTTCTCGTCGTCGGGCGGCGGCGGCGCCACGAAGGTGGGCTCCGTCGCGTCGGTGGCGGTGCTGTCGTCGTCGCCGAGGAACGAGAGCGCCAGCAGCACGGCGGCCACCAGTGCCAGCGCGGCCAGCACCCAGGCGCCCCAGTTGGGCGAGGCCGGCTCGTCGTCGACCTCGGGGTCCGACAGGAACCACCCCCCGTCCGTCTCCGGTGCTCCGGGCGACATCGCCGGCGGTGACGGGGCGGGGCGGGCGGGGTCCTGCTGCTGGAGCCGGCGTGCCGTCTCCGCCGCCGCCTGGTGGCGCTCCTGCGGGACGCGCGCCGTACGGACGGTGGCGTCGGGCGGCGTCGTCGGTGTCGGTGTCGGTGTCGGCGTCGGTGTCGGTGTCAGCGGCGCTGCAGGCACGGGCGCGCCGACCGGGTGGCCACAGTTGAGGCAGAAGCGGCCCACGCCGAGGCCGGCGCCGCACTTCGCACAGGTGTCCACCGGCTCACCCTAGGGAGATCCGCCGCCGTCCGCACCGCCCCTAGGAGTTGGACGGCGCGCTGCCGGGCGAGGACGCGGCGCGCAGGCGGCGCAGCACCTGCCAGTCGGAGCTGTCGGCCTCCCGCGACCCGGGGGTCTCCAGCACGAACGGCACCCCGGCGAGCGCCGGGTGGGCGAAGAGCTCGGCGAAGGCGCCCTCCCCGATGTGGCCCTCGCCGATGGTCTGGTGGCGGTCCCTGGACGCGCCGCGCACGTCCATCGAGTCGTTGGCGTGCACCAGGCGCAGCGCGTCGGGCCCGGCGATCTCGACGATGCGGTCCACCACGGCGGTGGCGCCACCGGGCTCGTCCAGGGGAGCGCCGGCGGCGAAGGCGTGGCAGGTGTCCAGGCAGATCCCGGCCGCCGGGTGGTGGTCGAGAGCGCCGAGGTAGTCGGTGAGGTCCTCGACCTCCGCGCAGAGGGACCGGCCCTGCCCGGCGGTCGGCTCGAGGAGCAGCGCAGGCGCCCCGTCCTCCGCGATGGCGTCAAGCACGGGCAGCAGCCCCTCGCGCACCCGACCCAGGGCGGCCGCGTGCTGCTCGTGCGACCCGGTCGGGTCGACGTACGAGCCGGTGTGCACCACCACCGCCTCGGCCCCGATCTGGGCGGCCCGGCGCAGGTTGTGCGCCACGGTGGCGACCGAGCTCGTCCACGTCGCGGGGGTGGGCGAGCCGAGGTTGACGAGGTACGGCGCGTGGATGACCACCCGGAGCCCGCGTCGCTCGCACTCGGTGCGGAACGCGCGGTCCTCGGCCGGGTCGCCCTGCGACAGAGCCCAGCCGCGGGGATTGCCCGTGAAGACCTGGATCACCTCGCAGCCGAGCCGCTCCGCGTGCGCGAGGGCACCCTTGACGAGGCCGGCCCCGACGAGGACGTGGGTGCCGATGGGGTTGCGCACGGTGCCCATCAGAGCAGGAACAGGGTGATGGTGCTCCCCTTGGGGGCCATCGTTCCTTCCGGAGGGTCGGAGCTGTAGACGAAGCCGACACCGATGTAGGCGTCCGACTCCTCGGTCCGGACCTCGAACCCCAGGCCCTCCAGCCGCTCGATGGCGGCCTCCACCCCCATCGCCACCGTGCTGGGAACCTCGACCAGCTCGGGGCCCTGGGACACCACGAAGGAGACGGTGTCTCCGCGGAAGACGGTGCCCGAGCTCGGGGTCTGCGAGATCACGTCCCCCTCGGGGACGGTGTCGCTGAACTCCTCGCCCGCCACCTCGACGACGAGCCTCCGCGTCTCCAGCGCCTCGCTGGCCCGGGCGAACGACTCGCCCGTGAAGTCCTTGACCTCGATGGGCCGTCGTCCGCGGCTGAGCACGAGGTCGACCGGCGTGTCCGGCTTGAGCGTCGTGCCGGCGGCGGGCTTGCTGCGCAGCACCTGCCCCTCCGGCACCGTCTCGCTCCACTTCTCGGTCGACTCCCCGAACGCGAGATTGGTGGCGTCGAGGGCGTCCTGCGCCTGGTCCTCGGTCATGCCGCGCAGAGCGGGTACGTCGTACCGCTCCGGCCCGAGCGAGATCGTGAGCGTCACCGACCCGCCGTCGAGGACCTGGTCGCCGGGGCCCGGGTCCGTGGAGACGACGGCTCCGGGAGCCACGTTCTCGGAGTACGCCGGCTCTCCCACCTCGGCCTCGAGTCCTGCGGCCTCCAGCTCGCTGACAGCCGCGGCCTCCTGCAGGTTGAGCACGCCGGGGGTGGCGGTGTAGCGCTCGAAGCCGAACCACCAGGCGCCGACGCCGACCCCGGCGACCAGCAGCAGCGACAGCAGGAGCGCCAGCGGACCCTTCGCCGACCGACGGCGCGGAGTCGTGGTGACGGCGGTGGGACGGCTCGGAGCCGAACGGCCCGGCGCGGCACGGCCCGGCGCGGCACGGCCCGGCGCCGGACGGCTCGGCGCCTCGGGGCGGGGGGTCACCGGGTGCCGCTCCAGGGCGGTGGTGCGGTTGACGCTGCCGTCGTCGACGAGCCCGGACTCGCGCGGGTCGACCTCGGCGAGGACGGCGAGCGCCGCGGCGTCGAACGGCTCCGGCCGGGTGTGCTCGGTGTCGTCGTACGACGCCACGGCCCGCGGCGCCAGGTCGGCGGCGAGCTCCGGGTCGCTGTCGAGGCCCTCGCGCAGTGCGGACGCCACGCGGTGGAGCTGGTGCAGCAGCACCGACGCGTCGGCCGGACGCTGTCCGCGGTCCCGCGACGTCGCGCGGGCGACGAGGGCGTCGACGTAGTCCGGGACTCCGGCGACCCGTGCCGAGGGTGCGGGGACGTCGTGGTGGACGTGGCGGTAGGCGACCTGGATCGGCGACTCGCCCTCGTGCGGCTTGGCGCCGGTCAGCAGCTCGTAGAGGACGACGCCCACGGCGTACACGTCGGCGCGGGCGTCGGCCCGGCCCTCGACGACCAGCTCGGGGGCGAGGTAGGAGACCGTCCCGATGAGCACGCCCCCGGTGGCGGTGTGCTGCGTGTCGGCGCTGACCGCCTTCGCCAGGCCGAAGTCGGCCACCTTGACCCGCGCTCCCGCGCCCGGCGCGCCGTCGTCGGCGATCAGCACGTTCTCGGGCTTGACGTCGCGGTGGATGAGGCCGGCGCGGTGCGCGGCCGCCAGCGCCGAGACGACCGGCTCGAGGAGGGCGACCGCCCGCGACGGAGGCATCGGCGCCTCCTTGCGGACGACGTCGCGCAGCGTGTGGCCCGGGACGTGCTCCATGACGAGGAAGACCGTGCCGTCGTCGTCGCCCTGGTCGTAGACGCCGACGACGTTGGGGTGGTTGAGCCGGGCCGCCGCGCGCGCCTCCCGGACGAAGCGCTGGGCGAACTCGTCGTCGTCGCCCAGCCCCGGGTGCATCACCTTGACGGCGACCGTGCGGTCGAGGCGGGTGTCGGTGGCCTCGTGCACGCTGGCCATGCCGCCCCGGGCGATCCGCGGCCCGATGCGGTAGCGGCCGTCGAGGAGCCGTCCGACCAGCGGGTCGCCGGCGTGCCCGGGCGCCGGTGGGCGCGCGTGCTCGGATGGCTCCACAGTCGACCTCCATCAACCGGACGGGGAAGGATCCGGCGCCCCCATCGTACGGAAACGCAGCACCCCGGCCCGGGCACGCGTGCGCTCGGCGTGGCGCACGCGCTGAGTGGCCCGGCGCCGTGGCGCCCTGACACACTGCGGCCATGAGCGACGTACCACTGGCCGACCGTGATCTCGACAGCCTCGTGGACGAGTGGCTCGACTGGAGCCAGGCCGCCGCCGTCCTCGGCGTCACCCCCGGCAAGGTCCGGACGATGATCAAGGAGCACGAGCTCGCCGCCGCCGTGCCGGCGGCCGGCGGGGGGCCGAAGGTCCCCGCCCTGCTCATCCAGGACGGGATGGTCGTGAAGGGCATCCCCGGTCTGCTGACCGTGCTCCACGACCGTCACTTCGACGACCGGGAGTGCATCGCCTGGCTCTTCAGCGACGACGACCTCCCGGGCCGCCCGATCGACGCGCTCCGGGAGAACCGCGGCTCCGAGGTCAAGCGTCGCGCCCAGGTCCTCGGCTACTGATGCTGCGGTCCTCGGGGCGGTCCACCGGGCGTGCGGTGGCCGGCGCGGTCGTCGCCTTCGTCACCGGACTGCTCTTCTACCTGAACGCGGTCCCGGACGACACGACGTACCCCCGCGGGGAGCCGTCGGCCGCGCGGTCGTCGAGCCTTCCCGACGCGCCCGCAGGGTCGACCACCGACCCCTCGAGCGGGCTGCCGATCATCCGGCAGTCCGACCTGCCGGCCGAGGCCCGGGAGACGCTCGAGCGCATCATGGCCGGCGGACCGTTCCCGTACGACGAGGACGGCGGCGTCTTCCAGAACCGGGAGGAGCTGCTGCCGGACCGGCCCCTGGGCCACTACCGGGAGTACACGGTCGGGGGCCGGCAGGGAGACCGTGGTCCGCTGCGGATCGTGGCGGGCGAGGACCTCGACTACTACTGGACCGAGGACCACTACCGGTCGTTCATGCGGGTCGTGAGCGGGTGAGCGGCCTCGCGGCACTCCTGGCCGGGCACCAGGAGCCGGGCATCTACCACTGGCACGGCGCGTTCGAGGCGGTCGACGTCCGCGCCACCGTCGAGCTGGCCGGCTGGCAGTTCGGTCACCTCGACGGCTGGACCGCGGGCGGGACGAAGGCGGAGTTCCTCGCCGCGGTCGGGGACGCCCTGCGGCTGCCGGGGTGGTACGGCCGGAACTTCGACGCGCTCGCCGACTGCCTCCACGACGTCGGTGGAGGGACCGACGGCGTGCTGCTCCTGTGGGACGGCTGGTCCACCCTGGCGCGCGACGACGAGCGGGCGTTCAGCATCGCGCTCAGCGTGCTCGGATCCCGGGTCCACGCCGACCGGGGAATCCCGTTCTCGGTGCTCCTGAGGGGCGAGGGGCCGCACGTCCCCGACGTCCCCTCCCTGGACTGACCCGCTCAGACGGCGCGCTGGGTCGCCGCGGCGGCCAGCTGGCGCAGGACGGTGCGGGCGCCGGGGTCGATGTCGGCCCGGTCGAGCGCGGCGACGGCCCGGTCGCCGAGCTCGCCGATGACCGCCTCGACCTGCTCGCGCGCGCCGGAGCGCTCGATGATGCCGCGCAGCTCGTCGACCGCAGCCGGGTCGAGCGGCGTGCCGAGGGCGTCGTCGAGCCGCCGTGCCTCCTCGGGCGGAGCCGCGTCCAGCGCGAGGGCGACCAGCACGGTCCGCTTGCCCTCCACGAGGTCGTCGCCCGCCGGCTTGCCGGTCACGGCCGGGTCGCCGAAGACGCCGAGGAGGTCGTCGCGGAGCTGGAACGCCTCGCCGAGCGGCAGTCCGTACGCCGAGAGCTGCCGCAGGCGGTCGGCGTCGGCGCCGGCCAGGGTCGCCCCGATGTGGAGCGGACGCTCGATGGAGTACTTGGCCGACTTGTAGCGCAGCACCGTCATCGCCGTCTCGACGTCGGCTCGTCCGCGCGCCTGGACGGAGACGTCGAGGAACTGTCCCGCGATGACCTCGGTGCGGCAGGTGTCGAAGACGCGCTGCGCGGCCAGGACGCGGTCGGGGTCGAGGTCCTCGACGCGCAGCAGCTCCTCCGCCCAGCCGAGGAGCAGGTCGCCGAGGAGGATGGCCGCGGCGGCGCCGTACTGCTCGGGATCGCCGCGCCAGCCCGCGGCCCGGTGCTCGGCGGCGAACGCCCGGTGCGTGGCGGGCCGCCCGCGGCGGGTGTCGGAGGCGTCCATGTAGTCGTCGTGCACCAGGGCGCTGGCGTGCAGCAGCTCGAGCGCGGCGCACGCCCGGACGAGCGGCTCGGCGCGGTCGACGCCGGGGCTGATGGCGCGGTAGCCCCAGTGGCAGAACGCGGCTCGGAACCGCTTGCCGCCGCGGACGCTGGCGTGCGCCTCGGCGAGCAGCCGCCCGGCGTCCGGACCGAGCGCTGCCAGGGGAGCGGCCTGGGCGTCCAGGAACTCGTCGAGGACCACCTGG
The DNA here is from genome assembly GCA_902805885.1 of uncultured Nocardioides sp. Lineage (GTDB taxonomy): Bacteria > Actinomycetota > Actinomycetes > Propionibacteriales > Nocardioidaceae > Nocardioides. Next base: position 9,468 of record CADCUM010000078.1, read on the forward strand.
ACGCGCGCGCGGAAGTCGGAGGGGTCCCAGGCGGTCACGCCGGGGAGCCTAGCCAGTGGACACGTGTGGGACAGCGGCGCCGTGCTGCCTAGGCTTCTCCGCATGACCACCGACCGGGGCCAGAGCCTGCGCGACATCATCGAGCAGGGGGGTCGCTCGTTCTCCTTCGAGTTCTTCCCGCCCAAGGACGCGGCCGGCGAGCAGCAGCTCTGGCAGGCGATCACCGAGCTGGAGCCCTACTGCCCGACGTTCGTCTCGGTGACGTACGGCGCCGGCGGCGCCACGCGCGACCGCACGGTCGCCATCACCGAGCGCATCGCCCGGGAGACCACGCTCCTCCCGGTCGCCCACCTGACCTGCGTGGGGCACACGACCGACGAGCTCGTCGGGATCCTCCAGGAGCTCGCCGACGCCGGCGTGCACCACGTCATGGCGCTGCGGGGCGACCCGCCCGAGGGCCCGGGCAGCCCCTGGACGCCCACCGAGGGCGGCGTGACCTACGCCTCGGACCTGGTCCGGCTGATCAAGCGGACCGCCGACGTGCGGGTGGGCGTCGCCGCCTTCCCGGAGGGCCACGTGGAGGCGGCCTCGCTCGACGACGACGCCCGCGTGCTGCGAGCGAAGTACGACGCCGGCGCCGAGTTCGCCGTCACCGAGATGGTCCTGCGGGCCTCGGACTACGAGGGCCTCGTGGAGCGCGCCGCGGCAGCGGGAGCCGACCTGCCGATCCTCCCCGGCCTGATGCCGATCCTCAACCTGCGGTCGATGACGCGGATGGTGGAGCTGAGCCGCCGCGACCTCCCGCGAGAGGTCGTGGCCAGGCTCGCGCCGTACGAGCACGACCCGGCCGGCCTGCGCGCCGAGGGGATCCAGATCGCCACCGAGCTGGGCGAGGCGCTGCTCGCCGCCGGCGCGCCCGGGCTGCACTTCTACACGCTCAACCGGTCGCAGGCGACGCGGGAGATCTACGCCAACCTGCAGATCGCCGTCTGAGCGCTCGGATCGGGCGCGACCACGACGGGCGATCGGGTCTAGCCTGCGGGTCATGCGCACCGTCACCGTCACCGGTCACGGCTCGAGTCACGCCGTGCCCGACGCAGCCCTGGTCCGGGTCGCCGCCGTCCAGCGCGGCGACGGGGTCGCCGAGGCCTACGCCGCGCTCACCGCGACCGCGGTCCTGCTGGTGGAGGTCGCCGCACGCCACGTCGAGCCCCGCGACGTGGGCTCGACCGGCATCTCCGTCTGGCCCTGGCACGACCACCAGGGCCGGCCTGCGGGCTACGAGGCGCGGCACTCCTACGCCCTGCGGTCCCGTGACCTCGACGAGGCCGGCGCTCTCCTCGCCGACCTGGTCGGACAGGTCGGGGACGCGCTGGTCGTCGACAGCATCGGGCTCGAGGTGACCGACGACTCGGTCGCCGCCGCGGAGGCGCGAGAGGCGGCGTACGACGACGCGCGCGAGCGGGCGACCGCCCTCGCGACGCTGGCGGGGCTCCGGCTGGGGGCCGTCCGGTCGGTGACCGAGGGCGGGGCCGGCGCGGTGCCCGCCGGGGCTCCCCGCATGGCCCTGGCCTCGCGAGAGGCCGGTCTGGCGCCGGGCGAGGCGACCGTGACCTCGAGCGTCACCGTCGTGTGGGAGCTCGTCGACCCCTGATCAGGCGGGACCGACGACCTCGGCCACGAGGGCGGCGGTCAGTCCGGCGAAGGGGAGGCCGAACCCGGTCGTGGCGTGCGCTCCAGCGGCGTGCACACCGGCCACCGGGGTCCGCGCGCCGAGGCGGTCGTGGGCGGTCCGCGGACCCCGCCACAGCATCCCCAGCGGCGAGCCCCCCCACAGCTGCACGAGCTCCCGGGGCGACCGGTCCACGCGGGCGACCACGCGGCGGCGTACGTCGATCCCGTTGCGCGCCAGGGCGAGCAGCGGGTCCTCCGCGATCTGACCGCGCCCCAGCACCGTCCAGGCCGCTCCGCCGTCGGGCGCCCGACCCCCGGTGCGCACGACCAGCAGGGGGTCCGCATGGATCACGACCTCGTGGGGGAGGTGGGGCACCGGCCCCGTCAGGGCCACGTGGCACACCACCGGGGGGAAGGCCGGCATCGTGCGCCGGACGTACGGCGCCAGCGCGGGGAGCCGGCGCGGGTCGATCGCCACCACGACGTGGTCGGCGTCGAGCGCCAGGCGTCCGTCCTCGCCGACGGTGTCCACCGCGACGGCCCGTCCGTCGCGGACGACCAGGTCGACCGCGGTGGTCCCGGTGAGCACGGTGACGCCGCGGGTCGCCATCCGGTCGGTCAGCGCGTCCGTGAGCGCCGCGAGCCCGCCGGGCACGGTCCAGGCGCCGAAGCGCTGCTCGAGGTGGACCGTCAGCCCGCCCCAGGCCGGCACGTTGCGCAGGTCGTGGCCGGACGCGACGGCGGTGTGCCCGGCGACGAGGCGGAGGCGCTCGTCGGGGAGCGTGCGACGGAGGCGGCGGTGCAGCGACTCCCGGGAGCCCAGGAGCGCCGTGAGCTCGGGTGGAGCCACGTCGGCGCTCCAGGGCCGCTCGAACCACTCCTTGCGCAGCAGCTCCCAGACCTCGCCGTACGACGCGACGTGGTCGACCCACTGACGCCCGAGACCGGGGCCCACCGCGTCCCACGCGTCGAGCTGGGCGGCCCGGGAGCCGCCGGGCAGGAGCAGCCGGGAGCCGTCGGCGAACCGGTGCTCGCGGACCAGGTCGAGGGCCTGCAGGTCGACCTCGCGCTCGAGCGGGCGACCGGACTTCCGGAACAGGTCACGCACCACCGCGGGCAGCAGGGTGTGCGTGGGGCCCGCGTCCCAGGCGAAGCCCGGGGCGTCCGGGGTGGTGACCGTCGACAGCGCCCCACCCAGCGTGGTCGACTGCTCGACGAGGGTCACGTCGTGACCGAGCTTGGCCAGGCGGGCGGCGGAGGCCAGGCCGCCGAAGCCGCCACCGACCACCACCACCGTCGCCACGGGGGAACCCTAGGCGGTGGCTCCCCAGGTCAGGTGCGAGCCGCCTCAGGCGATCTGCCGGATCGGGTCCTTGCGCTTCCAGCGGCGCCAGCCGCGCCTCACCAGCCGACCGAGCACGAGCAGCACGACGAGGCCGAGCGCCAGCAGCACGCCGGCCACGGCCGCGGCGGCCTCCGGGTTCTGCACGGCGAGCCAGACGACCCCCAGCACGGCGACGTCCTCCGCGAGGCTGGCGACGATGTTGGTCACGGGCTCGGGCGAGGTGTTGATCGCCAGCCGGCTTCCTGCCTTGACGAGGTGGGACATCAGCGCCGAGCCGCCGCCGACCACGCCGAGGACGGCCTGGTCGAGGGACGAGGCGTCCCCGGCGAGCAGCACGCCGATCACCGCCCCCGCCGTGGGCCGGATGACCGTGGAGATCGCGTCCCACGAGGAGTCGATGTAGGGGATCTTGTCGGCGATGAACTCCATCGCGTAGAGGAAGGCCGCCACCGACAGCACGTCCCAGCGGCCCAGGACGTCGGGGACCTCCGCGAACGAGCCGACCCGGTCGGAGACGCCGAGGACCAGCACCACGAGGTAGGCGTTGATGCCGCTCGCCCACCCGCTCGAGAACGTCAGTGCCAGCGCGTCCACGGGTCAGCCGACCTCGACCTCGGTGGCGCCGGTGAGGGCGCGCAGCTCGTCGTACGTCGTGGAGAAGACGGCGGCGGGATGGCCGGCCGCTGCCCACACGACGGGGTGCTGCCGGAGCCAGGGGTCGATCCAGGTCGGCACCGGCGCGGGGTGGTCGATGGGGGAGACGCCGCCGATGACCTGCCCGGTGTGCTCCCGCACGAAGTCGGGAGAGGCGCGGCGCAGGCCGGCGACGCCGACTCGCGGGGCGACGGCCGCCGTGTCGACGCGGTGGGCGCCCGACGTGAGGATCAGCACCGGGGCGCCGTCGGCGTCGAAGAGCAGGCTGTTGGCGATCGCGCCCACCTCGCAGCCGAGTGCTGCCGCCGCGAGTGCCGCCGTGTGGGCACTTTCGGGCAGGATGACCACCTCACCCCCGCCGCCGCGGCGGGTGAGCTCATCTCGGAACGAGGTGATCGCTGGGTGCTCGCCCGTCATGCCGCGAGACTAGCCAGCACGGACGTACGACTCGCCAGGGGGAAGACATGTCGGTGGACACGCCGAGGGAGCGGTCGCGGGACGCGGGCCGCCGCCTCCCTGGCTCCGTGGTCAACAGCCTGCGGGTGCTCGCCCTCATCGTCATGACGTCCGGGGTCATCACGCTGCTCACGTTCGTGCAGCGCGACGAGGTCATCCTGGGCTGGATGAAGGGCAACCCGACCGCTCGCGAGATCTACAACCAGGGCGGCATCGAGGCGCTGCGGGAGAGTCCGATCGTCCCGGGCTTCCCTGCCCTCGCCCTCGTCGCCTTCATCGGGTTCGCCCTGCTCGCCCTGGTGCTGGCGTCCTTCTTCGCCGGCGGCCACGCGTGGACCCGGCTGGTGCTCACCGGTACGGCGTTCGTGGGTGTGCTCGTGGGCGCCGTGTGCCTCGACAAGCACCTGCCCGCCATCTTCGTGGTGCTGTCCGCCGTGATCATCCTGGAGGGCCTGGCGCTGGTCTTCTTCCTGTGGCGCAAGGACACCACGGCGCACCTGCGCGACTGACGCACTCTCGTCGCGTTCCCAGGCATCCGCGAGCGGCTCTCGGGTACCGCAGTGGCGCCGGCCCGCACCCGCGGCCCGGCACGCCCACCTGAAGGAGACCGCCATGGCCAGGCCCAAGACCACCCCGGAGACCGGTTCCGGCATCCGGATGACCGACGACGACCTGCGGGTCCGCCAGCTCACCCACTACCAGTTCTCGTGGACCGCCGGCGAGGGCGGCCAGGACGGCGTCTGGACCCTCCAGCTGGTGCTCGACGAGGGCGCCTGGGAGGAGGTCCTGACGGTCAGTGCTGCCGATGCCGACAACCTCCAGGACGTGCTGATGAACACCAAGACGGTCTACTACGACGTGGGTCGCCGGGTGCTCATGTTCGGGGTGACCAGGACCGGGGACTGAGGTCCCGTCCTGCTCCACCGGCGGGGGCCGGTGGCCGTCGACGTCGTCGACGCCCGGGTGGGCTGCTCAGTCCGTGAGCGACTTCCAGAAGATCACCTTGTCGTCTCCCGGGCCGTAGTACTCGCGCACCCGGGCCTCCTCGTGGAAGCCGCGAGCCCGGTAGAACGCGCGGGTCGCCGCGTACTGCTGCGTGCTGGACGTCTCCACGATCAGCACACGGGCCCCGGCCTCGCCGGCCCGGTGGAGGAGGTCCTCCACGTGCCCCACCAGCTCCGTCCCGGTCCCCTCGCCGTGCGCGTCCGGGTGCACGGCGAGGAAGTACAGGTTCCAGACGCGGTCGGCGAAGGGCTCCGGCGCCAGGTAGGCCGCCGCGACGACCCGGTCCTCGGACGTGGTCGCGACGAACCACTGGTGGTCGCCGGCCTCGGTGCCGACGGCGTCGTCGAAGGCGGCCCTGAGACCGTCCAGCTCGTCCGCCCCGAACATCTCGTTGGTCAGCGCGAGGTCGACGACCGACTCCTGGTCGTCGGCGGTGGCGGGGCGGATGTGGGTCGGGAGGGGCACGGGCGTCTCCAGTCGTCGCGTCCGAGCCTAGTCCTCGGAGGTGCCGTCGCCCTCCGTTCCAGGACGCAGCCTCACGCCCCTTGACGCGTTGTCGGTGGCGGGGGGTAACGTTCTCGTTGTTCGAACAGTTGTTCGATGCGACCCGGGTGGCGGTGACCTCGACCCCCACCGGCACCCGGGTCGTCCCCCGGGGTCGACGGAGCGAGGAGGAGCGCGATGAGGCAGTACGACGACCCCGTGGAGGTGCGCCGGGGCCAGACGGAGGGGCCCGACCAGTTCCTCTGGCGTGGACGCCTGTGGAAGGTGCGGGCGGTGCTGGCCCACTGGGTGGAGACCGGGCCGTGGTGGCAGAGCGCCGGGGCGGACCACCAGGAGACCGGTCCGGTGGCGGACCTCGTGGCCGAGCGCGAGCTGTGGCGCGTGGAGGCCGGGCGGGGGCGCGACCTCGAGGGCCTCGACGTGGCCGGCGTGTTCGACCTCTCCTTCGACTGGACCGACGGCCGCTGGCAGCTCGTCGGCTGTGCGGACTGAGAGATGGAGGCCATGACCAACCCCCACCTGCTCCCGGCGACGACCCACGCCTACCTCGACCGGTCCGCGAGCTCGCTGCGGGAGGCGATCACCGCCCGTGACGTCCCCACGCGATACGCCTGCGCCCACGTCTCCGCCCTGCGTGCGGCGGCCGCCCTGCTGGCCGCCCGGGCGCAGCCGGCCCCGCGCAGCCGCCGCCAGAAGAACGCCTGGGTGCTGCTCGCCGAGGTGGCGCCGGAGCTCGCCGAGTGGGCGCGGTTCTTCGCGGCCGGCGCGTCCAAGCGGGCGGCGGCGGAGGCGGGCTCGACCAGGGCCGTCACCGAGCGCGAGGCCGACGACCTGGTGCGCGACGCCGACCAGTTCCTCGCCGTGGTGGAGCAGGCCCTGGGCCTGGTGCCGCACGCTCGTCTCTCCACGGTCCTGGTGAGCCCGGGACTGGTGGGCGCGGGCGGCACCGGTGTCAGCGGTGTCGCCTGACCCGTTCGTCCACCTCCACGTCGCTTCGGGCTACTCCCTGCAGTACGGCGCGTCCCATCCCCACGTGCTGGTGGAGCGGGCCGTCGAGCAGGAGATGGACACGCTGGCCCTGACCGACCGCGACGGCACCTACGGTGCGGTGAAGTTCGTCCGGGCCTGCCGCGCAGCGGGCGTCCGGCCGGTCCTCGGGGTGGAGCTGGCGGTGGCCCCGACCATCGCGGCCCCGCCCGACGGCGCGCCCTCCCGCCGTACGCCGGTGCGAGGCGGGGCGCTGCGCGACCTGCCGGTCGGCGGCGGCGGGTCGCCACGGGTCACCTTCCTGGCGAGCGGCAGGGCGGGATGGGCCGCGGTCTGCCGGATGGTCTCGGCCACCCACCTGTCCGGCGAGCGGGGACGGCCTGTCGCCACGCTCGACCAGCTGTCCCCGTACCTCACCGGCGGCGACGTCGTGGTGCTGCTGGGCCCGGCCTCCGAGCTGGGGGCGGCCGCGACCGCCCGTCGCGACGACCTCGGGCTGGCCGCGATCGCGCGGTGGCGCGCGGCGGTGCCGCCCGAGAACCTCGTCGTCGAGCTGGTCTCCCACCGGCTCGGGGCCACCAGTCATGCCCGGCTCGGCCGAGCCTGGGGACCGGGCAGCTCCGCCCACGCGGCCAGGATGGCGGGACTGGCCCGGACCGCGGGCCTCGGGACGGTCCTCTCCAACGCCGTGCGCTACGCCGACCGGCTCGACGCACCCGTGATCGACGTCCTCGACGCCGCCCGCCGGCTGGTGGCCCTCGGGTCGGCCCAGCAGCGTCACGTCGGCCCAGCGGACTTCCGTGGCAACGCCGAGGGGTTCCTCAAGTCCGGCAAGCAGATGCGCGACGTCGCCGAGGAGGTCTGCCGGCTGGCCGGCCTGGGCGACGGCGAGGACGAGGCCCGGCGCCTGCTCGCCCGCACCCGCGCCGTGGCCGACCGCTGCGCTCTCGACCCGCGCTCGGACCTCGGCATCGGCGAGGTGCACTTCCCCGAGCTCACGCTCTCCGACCCGGCGGCCTCGTCGGCCGACGAGGTGCTGCGACGGCGCTGCGAGACGGCCATCGGGCGTCGCTACGGCGACGCGCCGCGCCAACGGATCTGGAAGCGGCTCGACGACGAGCTCGAGGTGATCCGCAGCCTCGGCTACGCGTCCTACTTCCTCACCGTCGCCGACGTCACCGACATGGTCGGCGAGATGGGCATCCGGCGCGCGGCCCGTGGTTCGGGGGCGGGCAGCCTGGTCAACTACCTGCTCGGGGTCTCGGGGGTCGACCCCATCCGTCACGGGCTGCTGATGGAGCGGTTCCTCTCGCCGCTGCGCGCCTCGCTGCCCGACATCGACGTGGACGTGGAGTCGGCGCGCCGGCTCGAGGTCTACGAGGCGATCCTGGCCCGGTTCGGCGGGGAGCGCTGCGTCACGGTGTCGATGATGGACACCTACCGCGTCCGGCACGCCGTACGTGACGTGGGCGCAGCCCTCGGCATGCCGCCGGGCGAGGTCGACGCCATCGCCAAGGCCTTCCCCCACGTCCGGGCGCGCGACGCGCGATCCGCCGTCCGCGACCTGCCCGAGCTGCGGGCCAGCGGCCTCGGCGACGGTCGGCTCGACCTGTTCCTCCGGCTCGTCGAGCGTCTCGACGGCCTGCCGCGCCACATCGCCATGCACCCGTGCGGGGTGCTGCTCTCCGATGCCACGCTGCTCGACCGCACGCCCGTGGAGGCCTCCTTCGGCGGGTTCCCGATGAGCCAGTTCGACAAGGACGACGTCGAGGAGCTCGGTCTGCTCAAGCTCGACGTGCTCGGGATCCGCATGCAGTCGGCGATGGCCCACGCCGTCGCCGAGGTCGCCCGGGTCGACGGCGTCTCGATCGACCTCGACGACGAGGTCCAGGTCCCCTTCGACGACGACGCCACCTACGCCATGATCAGCTCGGCGCGCACCCTCGGTGTCTTCCAGATCGAGTCGCCCGGCCAGCGCGAGCTCGTCGCGAAGTCCGGCATCGAGTCCTTCGGCGACATCGTCACCGACATCTCGCTGTTCCGTCCGGGGCCGGTCAAGAGCGACATGATCACCCCCTACCTCGAGGCCAAGCAGGGCTGGCGCACCGTTCGCTACCCCCACGAGGACCTCCGACCGATCCTGGAGCAGACCCACGGCGTGGTCGTGTTCCACGAGCAGGTGATCGAGCTGCTCGCCCAGCTCACCGGGGTGACCTGTGCCGAGGCCGACGAGAAGCGCCGGGCCCTCGGCGACGCCGCAGGCATGGCCGAGACGAGGACGTGGTTCTTCCCGCGTGCGCTGGGCCGCGGGTACGACCTCCGGCTGGTCGAGGAGACGTGGCGGGTGCTCGAGGCCTTCGCCTCCTTCGGGTTCTGCAAGGCACACGCCGCCGCGTTCGCGCTGCCGACCTACCAGTCCGCGTGGCTGAAGGCCCACTGGCCGGCCCACTTCCTGTCGGGGGTGCTCACCCACGACCCGGGGATGTACCCCAAGCGGCTCATCCTCGACGACGCCCGCCAGCTGGGGGTGGGCGTGCTGGGGCTCGACGTCAACGCCAGCGGAGCGGCGTACCTCGTCGAGCGCACGCCCGCCGGGCATGCCATCCGGTTGTCGCTGGCCGACGTCAAGGGGATCAGCGCAGCCGAGGTCGACCGCATCGTGACCGCTCGCGAGACGCCGTACGTCTCGTTGTCGGACTTCTTCCACCGCGCCCGGGCCTCCCGCCCGGTGCTGGAGCGGCTCGTGCTGGCCGGCGGCTTCGACTCCGTCTACGGCATCGGCTCCGGCGACCACGCCGTGCCCCGGCGCGGCCGGGTGACCCGGCGCGACCTGCTCCTCCAGGTCGCCGACCTCGACCTCCACAGCCGCGCCCTCGACCGGGCGGCCCGGGCTCGGGGTCGGGGTCTCGCCGCGCGACGAGCGCCGGTGGCCGCCACCGAGCGGTCCGACGACGCGCAGGCGCGCAACAGCACCGACCCGGCGACCCGTGCGGCCGCCCAGGCCGGGACCGCACGCCCCGTGCGTCCGGCGGACTCCGTCCAGCTCACGCTGCGGCTCGGCGACGAGCCCGGGGAGCCGGGGGAGCGGACCAGCGGGCTGCCCGAGATGAGCCGCCTCGAACGCATGCGTGCCGAGCTGGAGATCCTCGGGCTCGACGTCAGCCAGCACGCGATGACGCCCTACGCCGACTTCGTCGACGCGCTCGGTGTGACGCGCAGCCGCGACCTGCTGGGTCGTCGTAGCCGTTCGACGCTGCTCGTCGCGGGAGTCAAGGTCGCCACCCAGACCCCACCGGTGCGGTCGGGCCGGCGGGTGGTGTTCCTGACCCTCGAGGACGGCAGCGGCCCTGTCGACGCCACCTTCTTCGAGGACGTCCAGGGCTCCTGTGCCACGACGATCTTCGGGTCCTGGCTCCTGCTGGTGCGTGGGGAGCTGCGGCGTACGGGCCACCGCGGCGTCTCCCTGCGGGCGACCGGTGCCTGGGAGCTGCCCGCTCTCGACGCGCTGTGGCGGGCTGCGCCGACCAGCGAGGACGGCGTGGCGCGGGTGCTCGCCGAGCTGGACCGGCCGGCCGGGCCCGTGCCAGGAGGTGGGCCCGCGCAGCACCCCGTCCGGGTGCACGGCAGCGGCCGGGTCTCGCCCTACGCCGACGTCAAGCCCGCCGGTGACGCCGCCGAGGACGTCGCCCGCAGGCTCTGGTACCGCAGTCCCGGGAGCCCGGGGTGACCGCCCGCCGCGCCGCCGCCCGCGCCGGCACGCACGCACTAGGGTTGCGCTCATGCAGCAGCCCTCTGCCAGCGAGCGCCGCCAGTCCGTCCGCACCGGCGTGGTCTGGGACGGTCTGCGCGAGGTGCTCGCCGACTCCGGCGCCCACGAGAAGCAGGCCCGGATCGTCGACATCGGCGGCGGCACCGGGGGCTTCGCGGTCCCGCTGGCCGAGCTCGGCCACACGGTCCGGGTCATCGACCCCAGCCCCGACGCCCTCGCCGCTCTCGACCGCCGCGCCCGCGACCAGGGTGTGGCCGACCGGGTCAGCGGGCAGCAGGGCGACCTCGCCGACCTCGCCGACCTCGTCGAGCAGGCCGACCTGGTGCTGTGCCACGGGGTGCTCGAGGTCGTCGACGACCCCGCTGCCGCACTCGGGTCCATCGCCGGGGTGCTGCGCCCCGAGGGCCACCTCAGCCTGCTGGTGGCCCAGCGCCACGCCGCTGTCGTCGCCCGTGCCATGGCCGGTCACTTCCACGCCGCCCGTGAGCTGCTCGAGGGAGCCGAGACCCCGGGACGGGGCGGACACCGGTTCACCCGCGACGAGCTGGTCGACCTGCTCGAGGGTGCCGGTCTGGGCACGACGGTCGTCCACGCCGTCCGGGTCTTCTCCGACCTGGTGCCCGGCAGCCTCCTCGACCTCGAGCCCGGCGCCGCCGCAGCGCTGGTCGAGCTCGAGCGGTCCGTCGCCTCGCGTCCGGAGTACCTCCCCCTGGCCACCCAGCTCCACGTGCTCGCGCGCGCCTGAGACCCGTCCCGGCCCCGTCGTGGGGGCCCGGTGAGCTCCGCGGGGACGGGCCCGGCGCCGGCGACGGACACCCCGATCCTCCACGTCGACATGGACGCGTTCTACGCGTCGGTCGCCGTGCGTGAGCGGCCCGACCTGGCAGGGCGGCCCGTCGTCGTCGGCGGTGGCGGCCGGGGGGTGGTCCTGGCCGCCAACTACGTCGCCCGGCAGTACGGCGTCCGCTCCGGGCTGCCGATGACCCGTGCCCGGCGGCTCTGCCCGGACGCGGTGGTGCTCCCCCCTGACTTCGAGACCGTCACCCGCGTCTCGGCGTCGGTCATGGAGGTCTTCCGCCAGATGTCCCCGGTGGTCGAGGCCATCTCGCTCGACGAGGCGTTCCTCGACGTCCGCGGGTCCGTCCGGCGTCTGGGACCACCCTCGGCGATCGCCGAGTGGCTGCGCTCGACGATCCACGACGAGCAGCGGATCACCTGCTCGGTCGGGGTCGCCGCGACGGTCGCGGTGGCCAAGCTGGCCAGTCGCCGGGCCAAGCCCGACGGTGTCGTCGTGGTGCCCCCGGCCCTGGTGACCACCTTCCTCCACCCCCTGGACGTCGGGGAGCTGTGGGGGGTGGGGGAGAAGACGCGCGCGATGCTGCACCGGCTGGGCCTCGTCACGGTCGGCGACGTCGCGCACACTCCGCTGCGCACCCTCCAGCGAGCGGTGGGCGACCATCTCGGCCGCGAGCTCCACCACCTCGCGTGGGGGACCGACCGCGGCGAGCTGGCGCCGCGGTCGGGCCCCCACGAGCCGGACCGGTCGATGGGGGCCGACGAGACCTTCAGCCGCGACACCGACGACCGGGACGTGATCGTCCGCGAGCTGCTGCGACTCTCGACCCGGGTGACCGGGCGGATGCGCTCCGCCGGTGTGGCCGGGAGGACGGTCACCCTCAAGGTGCGCTTCGCGGACTTCACGACCCTCACCCGGTCCCGCACCCTGCCGGAGGCCACCGACGTCACCGTCGAGGTCCACCAGGCCGTGACCCGGCTCTACGACGCCCTCGGCCTCCAGCGCGCGCGGCTCCGGCTGGTGGGGGTCCGGGTGGAGGGCCTGGTGCCCCGCGCGAGCGTGCATCGACAGCTCGTCCTCGGCGAGCGGGAGCACGGGTGGGCGGAGGCGGACCGTGCCGTGGATCGCGCCACTCGGCGTTTCGGCGCGGCGGCCGTCCGGCCCGCGAGCCTGGTTGGCACCCGTAGGGCGTGAAAATCACCCAGACTCCTACCCCCGTCCCCACCGGCGTGCCTAGACTTGTCAACACGCATAGAGGAGGAACCGTGCCGCTGTCCGAGGAAGAAGCGCGACTGCTGGAGCAGATGGAGCGCGCCCTCGTCGAGGAGGACCCCAAGCTGGCCTCCACCCTGCGAGGTACGTCCTTCCAACGAGCGGCGCGACGTCGCGCGATCCTCGGCGGTGTCGTCCTCGCCATCGGCATCGCGCTGCTGGTCGGCGCGGTGCTCGTGGGCCTGGAGTTCGGCGGCGCGGGGCGGCTCGTGCTCGGCGTGGTCGGCTTCGTGGTGATGCTGGGCGGGGCCGTGCTGGCCGTGACCGCCATGCGTTCCCCGAGTGCCATGCCCCAGGGACGCCAGGGTGACGTGCGCGACTCCGGACGCGGCTTCGGCGTGGTCGACGGGGGCCGTCAGACCCGCAAGCAGCGGGCTCCGCGCCAGCGCTCCACCAGCTCGTTCACGGAGCGGATGGAAGAGCGCTGGCGCCGCCGGCGCGAGCGCGGTCTCTGACCCAGCCGTGGAGCATCCGGGCCACCAGGTGACTCGGGTCCGTGCCGTCGCGCGTGGGGTCGCGCGCGCAGGCCGTCGCCCTGCAGCACGGCGACCCTGACGCCAGCGCTCCGCGCCGGCAGGCCAGCGCTCCGCGCCGGCTGCCGGGTCAGCCCACCAGCTCCTCGACCCGCTCGACGGCCGGCGTCGCGCCGTCCCCGTTCTTGGCGCGCCGTGGCCGCCGCCGTACGGTGCCCACGACCGAGCGCGGCCACCACTCGGCCCGGCGCTGGACCCGGCCCGTGACGCCGCACCTCAGCGCGTCGAGCACCGTCTCGGCGTCCTCGTGGAGGCCGTCGGTGGTGCCTGCGCCCGCCGGGGCGTAGCGGCTCCGCTCGACGGCGCCGACGAGCCGGTCCAGGGCCTGCGCCGCCTCGGGCGCCTCACCGCGTCCCCTGCGGGGACGCTCGGACCGGCCCCCGGTGGGGTCGGGGGCGGCCAGGAACCGGCCCACCCACTCGCCCGTACGGCGCGGCGACCGGCCGTGCGGCCAGCTGTGGCCGAGGTCGACCATGGTCGCGCGGAGCTCTGCCCAGATCCCCTCGACGCCGTCGCCCAGGGCCCGCCGCCGGCGGGACCGCCGGACGAGGCGAGGAGCCAGCAGCAGCGCGACCACCAGGGCGGTGCCGAGCAGGGCCAGCACGATCCGGCCCCAGGGGAGCGAGGTGGCGTCCTCCTCGGCGGCCGCGTCCTCGACGGCTGAGTCCGCCCCGCGATCGGGCACCAGCTCGTCGGTGGGGTTGGCGCTGGGGCTCGCGGACGGGTCCTGCTGCTCGAGCTCGACCGTGGTGTAGCCGGGTGCCTGGGCCGCGCGGTCCGAGGGAGTCGGCTCGAACCTCACCCACCCCGCGCCCGGGAAGAAGAGCTCCGGCCAGGCGTGGAGGTCGTGGGCGGAGTACTCCCACGAGCCGTCGTCCGCGCGCTCGGGCTCCAGGAAGCCCACCGCCACCCGGCTCGGGATGCCGAGGACGCGAGCCATGATCGCCATCGATGCGGCGAACTGCTCGCAGTAGCCGACGCGGCCACCGTCCTCGTCGAGGAAGGCCCGGAGGTCTGCCGGGGCGCTGCCGAGGGACTCCGCCTGCGACACGTCGTAGCGGAAGCCGCCGTCCTCCCGGAAGAACTGCTGCAGCGCCTGTGCCTTCTGGTAGCGCGTCGGCGCGTCGGCGGTGATGCTCGCCGCGAGCCGCCTGATGTCGTTGTCCAGGCTGGGCGAGACCTCGGAGAAGATCGACCGCACCGAGCCCACGCCGGAGACGGCGAGGTTCATGGCCTCGGCGTCGGGCTCGATCCTGACCCCGGTGAAGTCGTAGGAGCGCCGGGCGGCGGTGACGTCGTCCTCGGCCGCGATGAAGTCACGGGTGGTGGTGTCGTAGCGCCAGTCGGGACCGGCGTTGATCTGGCTCACGTGAGCGGTCGTCGGCAACCACGTCGAGTCGAACGCGGGGCTGATCTCCACGCGGTGGCGCGACTCCTCCCGGCGCAGCGTCTGCGAGACGCCGTCGAGCGGGGGCAGCTCGCCGGTCGCGCTCTGGCTCTCGGGGATGTCCCGGTCGCCCGGCGTCCACCGCCCGTCCAGGTAGCGGGTCAGGACGGAGAGCCGGAGGTAGTCGGGGCGCGGCCCGTCGGTCCTCACCCAGAGCAGCGGGATGTCCTCCCCCCGCGACAGGTCCCGTCGCATGTCGACGACGGGGTTCTTGACCTCGACCTCGCGGGTGCCGGGTCCCGGCCCCTCGAACAGCGCCATCTTCATGGTCGGGACCACCACCGACGCCACCAGCCCGAGCGCGATCGCCGCCGCTCCGAGCGCTGTCGCGGTGGAGGCGACGGCCCCGGTGCGGACGGAGAACGCGCTGGAGTCCTCCTCGGGGCTCCGGCCCCAGGCCGCGAGCTGGTCACCGTGCTGGACGAAGACGGTCGCCAGGAAGAGGACGGCCGCGATGACGAAGATCCACCAGGAGACGCCCACCCCGGTGACCGTGACCGGGACGGTGTACGCCGTCAGCAGGACGAGGCCCGAGGCGGGTGCGCGCCGGAGCGTGCCGACGAGCAGGTCCATCATCACCAGGACGCCGGCTCCGCCCACCAGCAGCAGGGGGTGCACGGGCGCCGCCTCGAGCGGGACCGGGGCGGCGTACGCCCGGGACGAGGCCACCGCCTCCTCGAGGGCCGCGAGCATGGCGCCGGCGTTGCTGGGCGTGGGGAGTGCGGACCCCGTGGTCACCCAGGTCACGAACAGCACCGCGAGCACGGCCTGGAGGGGGACGACGACCGCCATCGGCCACCGGCGCCAGCGGGCCGTGGCTCCGAGGCCGGCCACCAGCACGGCGACGAAGACGAGCGGGACGGCGACCTTGCCGTAGTCGACGACGAGCACCCGCCAGCTCATCAGCGTCACCCAGCCGGCGGTGGCTGCGAGCACGGCGACGCGCAGGTGGCGGGCGAGGGATCCCCAGTCGGACGTCATCGTCGGGCTCCTGCGGCAGCGGTGGATCGGACCTGCAGGAGTCCGAGCTCCTGCCAGGCCACTTCGAGGGGGTCCCGCGGCCCGAGGGTGACCGACCGCCAGCCCACGGCGCTGAGGTGGGTCGACGCCGTCAGCCTCGGGTCGGCGGGCAGGTGCGGTGCCCACGCGGCCACGTCGAGGGCCAGCGCGAGGCTGGACGCGGAGTGGTGCTGGAGGCGGCGCAGGAAGGCGCGGTCCGTCTCGACGAGGGAGCCGAAGACGGCGACGACGAGGCCCCCGTGGCTCGGTTCGGCGAGCCACTGGGTGTCCGGCACGCCGACCTGGACCGTCTGGACGACCGCGAGCGCCTCGAGGAGCGAGGCGGTCGACGCCTCGGACGACTGGGAGTGCCACTCGGTGTCGCGCCGCTCCCCGGAGGCGGTCACCAGGCGCACGCTGTAGCCGCGGTGGGTCAGGTGGATCGCGATGGAGGCGGCCGCTGACACGGCGGCCTCGAGCGAGCTCGCCGCGCCCTGGCCGCGGTGGGAGGTCGCCCGGTTGTCGAGGAAGACCGTCGCCCGGGACTGCCAGGGCTGCTCCTCGCGGCGCACCATCAGCTCGCCCACCCGCGCGGAGCTGCGCCAGTGGACGCGGCGCAGGTCGTCGCCGCGTCGGTACTCCCGCACGGTCACGTCCTCGGCGCTGCCCGACGCGAAGGCGCGCGGACGGTTGTCGCCGGAGCCGGTCCAGGCGCCGCCGAGCGGGATGACGGGGAGCGGGACGGTGCGCGGGGTCACGGTGAGCCGGTTGGTCGACCTGAACGCCCGGCCGAGCTCCACGAGCCCGAACGGGTCGCTCACGCGCACCGTCATGGGACCGATCTCGAACTGTCCTCGCAGCTCGGAGCGGACCTGGTAGTGGGCGTGGCGCCGCCAGCCGTGCCCCATGCCCTCCAGCACGAAGCGGGGCCGGGTCCCGAGGACGTACGGCAGTCGCTCCTCCAGGAGGAGCACGCCGGTGGGCGTGCGTGCGTCGTTGCTGAGGGCGAGCTCGACCGAGGCCGGCTGTCCGGCCGTCACGATCTGGGGGGAGATGGTGCGCAGCAGCGCCAGCCGGTAGCGGGAGCGGCCGACCCACCACGCGGTGATCAGGGGCAGGGCGGCGACGAGGACGCCGATGCGGACGACGGAGCCGTGGCCGACGACGATCGCCGCGGCGATCGTGGTGATGCCGGCAGCCAGGAACGCACGCCCGCGGACGGTGAGGGCCGCCAGCGCGTCACGCACGGCCGGATGCCGGGACCGGCACGGAGTCGATGATGCCGGCGAGGATCGAGAGCGTGCTGTGGCCGCTCATGGTCGCCTCCACGTTGGGCAGCAGACGGTGTGCCAGCACGGGCTGGGCGATGCCGTGGATGTCGTCGGGGAGCACGAAGTCGCGCCCCTGCATGGCGGCGACCGCCTTGGCGGCACGGACCAGGTGCAGGGTGGCGCGGGGGGACGCCCCGAGGTGGAGGTCGCCGCTGTTGCGCGTGGCGGTGGACAGCGCGACGGCGTACCGCTGGACCGCGGGGGCGACGTGCACCCGGCCGACGATGTCGATGAGCTTGCGGAGCTCGCCGGCGTCGGTGACCGGCTCGAGGTCGTCGAGGGGGTTGCGGGTCGTGTGGCCCTCGAGCATCGCGATCTCGGCGGACTCGACGGGGTAGCCCACCGACACGCGCGCCATGAACCGGTCGCGCTGTGCCTCGGGGAGGGCGTAGGTGCCCTCCATCTCGATCGGGTTCTGGGTCGCGATGACCATGAACGGCTGGTCGAGGTGGTACGTCGTGTTGTCGACGGTGACCTGACGCTCCTCCATGCACTCGAGCAGCGCCGACTGCGTCTTCGGCGACGCCCGGTTGATCTCGTCGCCCACCACCACGTTGGCGAAGACGCCGCCGGGCCGGAACTCGAACTGGCGGGTGTCCTGGTTGAAGACGGACACGCCGGTCACGTCGGACGGCAGGAGGTCCGGCGTGAACTGGATGCGGGCGACGGTGCAGTCGATGCTGCGCGCCAGCGCCTTGCTCAGCTGGGTCTTGCCCACTCCCGGGACGTCCTCGATCAGCAGGTGGCCCTCGGCGAGGAGGACCGTCAAGGCCGCACTGACCACGTCCGGCTTGCCGGTGATCACCCGCTCGATGTTCTGCCGGACCAGCGAGGTGACGCGGATGACCGTGTCGAGGTCGGCACCGGTCTGGGCAGTCCCCGTCGATGCGTCCCTGGCGGTCCCGATCCCGTGCGTGCTCACGTCTCGCGCTTCCCCTCATTAGCAGTGCCACCACCGTATGTGGTGCGCGCAACATACCGACCCGATTCTGCCTCCTCGACGCCATCAGCGCGCCCTTCCGAACGGGTCGCACCCCCTTCCTTCCTCTTCCCCCACTTCTCCCCACCCCGGCCCGATCGGCGGCTGTCCACGCTCAGCAGCGCGTCCCGACGAGGCGAGGAACGCGGGCGATCGGTGCTCGAAACACGCTCGATGAGGTTGACGGTGGAGCAATGTGGAGTAAAGTGGGGCGAAGTGGGGGAGAGGGTCGACTCAGCCTCGCCGAGCAGGTGGGAGGTGCCGGATGTTCTTCGGCACCTACACGCCCAAGCTCGACGAGAAGGGCCGTCTCTTCCTCCCCGCCAAGTTCAGGGACCAGCTGACGGAGGGACTCGTGGTGACCCGAGGACAGGAGCGTTGCCTCACTGTCTGGTCGCTCGAGGACTTCGGTCGGCTGACCGACCGGCTCCGCGAGGCGCCGGTCACGCAGAAGAGCACCCGCGACTACGTCCGCATGCTGTTCGCCGCCGCCAGCCAGGAGGTGCCGGACAAGCAGGGACGGATCGGCATCCCCGCACCCCTGCGGGAGTACGCCTCGCTCCGCAAGGAGTGCGTCGTCATCGGGTCGATGAACCGCATCGAGATCTGGGACCCGGCCGCCTGGGCGACCTACAGCGAGGAGCAGGAGCAGCGCTTCTCGGAGCTCAGCGACGAGGTCTTCCCAGGGATCTGATGCCGGGCCCAGCGGCCCGGTCGTCCCGCCCACAACTGCACAGCTGACGTACGACACCGCATCACCAGGTCTCGTGCCCGCTCTCCGTGTGTGCCATCTGGGGCACTTCCCCGGCACCAGAGGGCCTTCCCCACACAGGGGAGCGGGCAGGGACCTGGTGCGGCGGCTCGCTCCCGCAGGGAGTCCGTCAGCCGCACCGCCAACGCCCGCAACACGTCCAGCAGAGCACCGAACGAGGGTCCAGTGGGGTCGAGACCATGAGGAACACCCAGTCCTGGGAGCGCACGGCGGCCGGCACGCCGGCCCGCGTGCGTGACCAGGCGCGCGAGGTGCTCGCCGTGGTGACGTTCTCGGCGGTCACGGCCTCGTGCCTGGCGGTGGCGCTCCTCCTGCTCGCGAACCTGGGTCGGCAGGGCTGAGTCGGTGACGCCGCCGAGCCACGCCCCGGTGCTCCTCGACCGGGTCGTCGCGCTCCTCTCGCCCGCGCTGGACCGTCCGGGAGCGGTGCTGGTCGACTGCACCCTCGGCCTGGGCGGGCACACCGAGGCCGTCCTGCAGCGGTGCGAGCACGCCGCCGTCATCGGCATCGACCGCGACCCCGACGCCCTCGGGCTCGCGGCCGAGCGGCTCGCCGGGTTCGGTGACAGGTTCACCCCCGCCCACGCGGTCTACGACGAGATCGAGGACGTGCTGGCCGAGCACGGGCGGTCGCAGGCCGACGCCGTGCTCTTCGACCTCGGTGTCTCCTCCATGCAGCTCGACGTCCGCGAGCGCGGGTTCGCCTACGCCGAGGACGCTCCGCTGGACATGCGGATGGACCCGACGCGCGGACCCACCGCGGCCGACCTGCTCAACACGGCGACCGCGGCCGAGCTGACCCGGGTGCTGCGCGAGTACGGCGAGGAGAAGTTCGCCAGCCGGATCGCCGGTGCCGTCGTACGACGCCGCGAGGAGAGGCCGTTCACGACGAGCGCCGACCTCGTCGAGCTGCTCTACGCCACCATCCCCGCGCCCGCACGGCGTACCGGCGGCCACCCGGCCAAGCGCACGTTCCAGGCCCTGCGGATGGAGGTCAACGACGAGCTGGCGGTGCTCCGCCGCGCCGTGCCGGCGGCCCTGGCCGTCGTGGGGGTCGGCGGCCGGGTCGTGGTGGAGTCCTACCACTCCCTCGAGGACCGCCTGGTCAAGCGGGCCTTCACCGCCGCGACCCGCAGTGACGTGCCGCCGGACATGCCCGTCGTCCCCGAGGGCATGGAGCCGCCCTTCCGCACCGTGACGCGCGGGGCCGAGCAGGCCGACGAGCGCGAGATCGCCGAGAACCCCCGAGCCGCCTCCGTCCGGCTGCGCGCCGTCGAGCGCGTCCGCCCGCCCTCGACCTCCCCGTCCTCCTCTTCCCCTGGAGCCGTCAGATGAGCAGTCCCGTCCCGCAGCCACGCCTGCGCGTCCCCCGTATCGCCCAGGACGCCGTCGACCGCGCGCGGCTCACGGTCGTGCCCCGGACCCGCTCCCGCGCGCCGCGGGTCCCGTTCGTCACGCTCGTCACCGTGGTGCTCGTCGGCGGCATCGTGGGGCTGCTCCTCTTCAACACCTCGCTGCAGCAGGCGTCGTTCGCCGCGGCCTCCCTCGAGCAGCAGGCCGACGCCCTCGCCGCCCGCGAGCAGACCCTGCGCATGGAGCTCGACGAGCTGCGCAACCCCCAGCGGGTCGCGTCCGAGGCGCAGGAGATGGGCATGGTCATCCCGACCGCTCCGGTGTTCCTCCACCTCGGTGACGGCGAGGTCTCCGGCGTCCGGGCCCCGGCCACCCCCGCCGACGCGCTCCGGCTGCAGCCGAAGGCCCCGGTCCTGCCGGCCGTGCTGGCCCCGCCCGCGACCGTCGTGGAGGTCCCGGCAGCGCCCGAGCCGGCAGCGCCGTCCGGACGCGACCGGGTCCGCAGGGGCGACAGGGCGAACTCGGCCCGCCGCTGACGGCGCGGCCAGCCGGGTTCGACGGCGGCCGCTGTGTAGGAATGTCGTGAGGGCCCGTCCAGGGCCGGAACAAGGGAGGAGAGCCTGTGCCGAGCACCGACCGCTCGCGTCGGCGCGGCGCCACGCGCGGCGCTCCGCTGGTCCGCCTGCGTGTCGGCTTCGTCGTGATCGCGATGGTGCTCTCGTTCTTCGGTGCCCGCCTGGTCCAGCTGCAGGGCATGGACCCGCGGTCGTACGCGTCGATGGCCGCCGCCGAGGGCGCCGTGGAGGTCCCCCTGCTCGCCGAGCGCGGCGACATCCTCGACCGCAACGGCATCCCGCTCGCCGACTCGATCCAGGGCAAGATGGTCTGGGCGGACCCGACGCTGACCGAGGACGAGGCGCCGGAGATCGCCCGGCTGCTGTCCGACCGTCTCGGCATCGACTACTTCCGGACGCTCGAGGCGCTGCGCGGCCGCAAGGACGGGAGCCAGTTCGAGTACGTCGCCCGCCGGGTGCCCAGCACGCTCGCGACCGACACCGTCGCGGAGCTCGAGGGACTCGGCTACGAGGGCGTCGGGCTCGAGGACGACCCGATCCGCGACTACCCCGCCGGCGACGTCGCGGCCAACATCGTGGGCTACATGGGGACCGACGAGCCGCTCGGCGGGCTCGAGCGGACCTTCGACGCCCAGCTCGCCGGCACCGACGGCGTGGCCACCTGGCAGTCGAACTCGCGCAAGGGCGTGCGCATCCCGCTGCGCGAGAGCACGATCGAGGCGCCCGTCGACGGGGAGCCGCTGCGGACCACGATCGACCGCGACCTGCAGTGGTTCACCCAGAAGGTGCTGGCCCAGGCGGTGGACCGCTACCGCGGCGAGAGCGGCGCAGCCGTCGTGCTCGACACCAGGACGGGCGACGTCCTCGCCCTCGCCGACGTCCCGACCTTCGACGCCAACGAGCCCACCGAGGCCCGTGAGGAGGACCTCGGGGCACGGTCGATGAACCTGGCCTACGAGCCCGGCTCGGTCGAGAAGGTGCTGACGGTCGCGGCGCTCATCGACGCGGGGAAGTCCTTCCCGCGGCAGCGCTTCAAGGTGCCGTCGTCCCTGATGCGCCAGGACCGGCCGATCGGCGACTGGTTCGACCACGGGACCATCCGCCTCACGCTCGCCGGCATCCTCGCGAAGTCCTCCAACATCGGGACGGTCCTCGCCGCCGACGCGTTCACGCCGGTCCAGCTGGTCGACTACCTCCAGCGCTTCGGGCTGGGCCGGCGCACCGACATCGGGGTGCGGGGCGAGTCGCCCGGCATCCTGGGTGCCGGCGAGGTGATGACCTCCCAGGCCAAGGACCGCGTCGCGTTCGGCCAGTCCCTCTCCGTCAACGTCGTCCAGATGGCTGCCGCGGTCAACACGATCGCCAACGACGGGGTCCGCGTCGACCCCAGCCTCATCAGCGGCTCGGCCACGACCGACGAGGGCGTCGTCGTCGGCACCGACGTGGCCACCCGGACCCGGGTGGTGAGCCGGCGTGCGGCGCAGGGCACGGCGCGGATGATGGAGCGGGTCCTCGACCCCGAGGACGGCGTCGCGCCGGCGGCCGCGGTCCCCGGCTACCTGGTGGCCGGCAAGACCGGCACGGCCCAGCGGGTCGACCCGGAGTGCGCCTGCTACCGGGGGACCAGCGTCTCCTTCGGTGGCTTCGCCCCCGCCGACGACGCGCGCTTCACCGTCTACGTCGTCGTGCACGCGCCCCAGGTCGACGGCGGCGGCGGCTCGATCGCCGGTCCCGTCTTCTCCCGCATCATGGGCTACGTCCTGGGCCGCTACGGCGTCCCGCCGACCGGCGGCACCCCGTCGCGGCTGCCCGTCGAGTGGTGACTCGATACCCTCCGCTGGTGGACCGGGCCAGTACGACGCGACCTTCGCGTCCCGTAGCGACACCCGCGGCCGACCTCGCGTCCTGGCTGGCCGAGCGCACCGACGTCAGCACCCGCGGTGACCTCGGGGTCACGGTCAGCGGGATCTCCCTCAGCACGTCCCGGCTGCAGCGCGGCGACCTCTACGCCGCCCTCCCCGGCGCGCGGGCGCACGGAGCCGACTTCACCGCCGAGGCCGCCGCCGCCGGGGCCGCCGTGGTCCTCACCGATCCGGCCGGCGCCGAGCGGCTGCCCGAGGGCCTGCCGGCGATCGTCGTACCGGACCCGCGGGCCGTGCTCGGCGGTCTCGCCGCCCACCTCTACGACCACCCGGCCGAACGACTCCGGCTGATCGGCGTGACCGGCACCCAGGGCAAGACCACCACGACCCGGCTGCTGGAGCAGGGCCTCACCGCCGCAGGCGTCCCGGCGGCCGTGGTCGGCACCGTCGGCACCCGCATCGCCGGCCAGGACGTGAAGACGCAGCTGACCACGCCCGAGGCGCCCGACCTGCACGGGCTCTTCGCGGTGATGGACGAGCGCGGCGTCGACACCTGCGCCATGGAGGTCTCCAGCCACGCGCTGGTGCGGGGCCGGGTGGACGGGGTGGTCTTCGACGTCGCCACCTTCCTCAACCTCGGCCGCGACCACCTCGACTTCCACGCCGACCTCGACGACTACTTCGCCGCCAAGGCCTCGCTCTTCACCCCGGCGCGGGCGCGGCAGGGGCTCACCAACGTCGACGACGAGCACGGCAGGCTGCTGCTGGAGCGCGCGACGATCCCGATGGCGACGTTCTCGGCGGGCGGGCGCGAGGCCGACTGGCGCGCCACCGGCGTCGAGCTCAGCGCGCGGGGGGCTCGGTTCACCGTGACCGGTCCGGACGGGTCGTCGTTCCCGGCCGCGGTCCCGGTCCCGGGGGTCTTCAACGTCGCCAACGCCCTGGCCGGCATCGCCTCGGCCGCGCTGGCGGGGCTCGACCCGCGCACGGTCGCCGACGGCATCGCGCAGGGTGGCGGGGTCCCCGGGCGGCTCGAGCCGGTGGAGGCCGGCCAGGACTTCATCGTGGTCGTCGACTACGCCCACAAGCCCGACGCCGTGGCGGCGGTGCTCGACACCCTCCGTCCCCTGACCGACGGGCGGCTGCTGGTCGTGATCGGCGCCGGCGGTGACCGCGACCCCGGCAAGCGGCCCATCATGGGCGAGCTGGCGGCCCGGCTCGCCGACGTCGTCGTCGTCACCGACGACAACCCCCGCACCGAGGACCCGGCGTCGATCCGTGCTGCGCTCCTCGAGGGCACCGTGGGCGGCACCGCCGAGGTGGTCGAGGTCGGTGACCGGCGGCTGGCCATCCGCGAGGCGCTCCACCGGGCGGCCCCGGGAGACGTCGTGCTGGTCGCGGGCAAGGGTCACGAGACGGGGCAGGAGGTGCGCGGGGAGGTGCACCCCTTCGACGACCGGGTCGTGGCGGCCGAGGAGATCCGAGCGCGCCGGCAGGTGGCGCCGTGATCGAGATGACGCTCGCGGAGATCGCGACGGCGGTCGGTGGCACCCTCCACGGCGACGCTGTCGTGACCGGTCCGGCCTTCGTCGACACCCGGACCCCCCACGTCGGCGGGCTCTTCGTCGCCGTGGCAGGGGAGCGCGTGGACGGCCACGACTTCGCCGGTACGGCGCTCGCCGCGGGTGCTGCCGCCGTCCTCGGCACCCGGCCGACCGAGGCCCCGACGGTCGTCGTCGACGACACGGTCCGCGCGCTGGGGCGCCTGTCCCGCCACGTCCTCGACCGGCTCGACACGACGACGGTGCACGCCCTGACCGGTTCGCAGGGCAAGACCGGCGTCAAGGACTACCTCGCGGCGGTGCTGGCCCAGGACGGGCCGACGATCGCCACCGAGGGCAACTTCAACAACGAGATCGGCGTGCCGCTCACGGTGCTGCGCGCCACCCCCGGGACCGGCCACCTGGTGGTCGAGATGGGGGCTCGCGGCATCGGGCACATCGCCTACCTCTGCGAGCTCGCGCCACCGGACGTGGCCGCGGTCCTCAACGTCGGCACCGCCCACATCGGTGAGTTCGGCAGCCAGGAGGCGATCGCCCGGGGCAAGGGGGAGATCGTCGAGGCCCTTCGGCCGGAGGGGACGGCCGTGCTCAACGCGGACGATCCGCTGGTCGCCGCCATGGCCGGCCGCACCCGGGCCCGCGTGCTCCGCTTCGGACGGGGCGGCGAGGTCAGCGCCGAGGACGTGACGCACGACGAGCTGGGCCGTCCCACGTTCCGGCTGGTCCACGGCGGTCGCAGTGCCGAGGTCCGGCTGCGCCAGCTCGGCTCCCACCAGGTCGCCAACGCCCTCGCCGCGGCCGGGATGGCGCTCGCGGTGGGGCTCCCGCTGGACGACGTGGCCCGCGCCCTCGGCGACGCCGTACCTGCCTCGCGCTGGCGGATGGAGCTGCGCGAGCAGGGCGACGGCCTGGTCGTGGTCAACGACGCCTACAACGCCAACCCCGAGTCGGTGGAGGCGGCGCTGGACACCTTGAACGTGATCAGCCGGCGCAGCGGACGGCGCACGGTGGCCGTGCTGGGGGAGATGCTCGAGCTCGGCGAGGGGTCGGTCGCCGGACACCGCCGCGTCGGGCACTTCGCCGCCGCGTCCCGGCTGGACGTGCTCGTGACGGTCGGCGACGCCGCGGCCGACATCGCCGACGCCGCTCGCGGCCACCGCACGTGGCGGGGCGAGGCCGTCCCGACGGCGAGCCGTGCCGAGGCGCTCGAGTGGCTGCGGCACAATGTCTCGGCCGGTGACGTCGTCCTCGTGAAGGCATCACGGGGGGCTGCACTGGAGACCGTGGCCGAGGGACTCCTCGCCGAGAGCGTCCCCGACCGACTCCGCCCGCAGCCCGCCCACCAGCCTCCGCATCCGCGCCACGAAGGGACCAGCACGCGATGAGAGCCATCCTGTTCGGCGGAGGGCTCTCGCTGCTGATCTCGCTGCTCGGCACCCGCTACGCCATCCGCCTCCTGTCCCGGCGCGGCTACGGGCAGGAGATCCGCGACGACGGGCCCACCACCCACCACACCAAGCGCGGCACGCCCACCATGGGCGGCATCGTCATCATCCTGGCGGCCCTGGTGGGGTACGGCGCCGCGAAGGTCATCACGGGCCAGGCGCCCACGGCGTCCGCGCTGCTGCTGCTCTTCCTCTTCCTCGGGCTGGGCCTGGTGGGCTTCCTCGACGACTTCATCAAGATCTCCCGCCAGCGCAGCCTCGGGCTGCGCAGCCGCGCCAAGATCATCGGCCAGACCGTGGTGGCGGTGGTCTTCGGCTGGCTCGCGCTGTCGCCGGCGCTCGAGGACGAGCGCGGCTGGCGACCGGCGACCCACCACATCTCGTTCATCCGGGACTACGAGCGCCTGGTGCTGCCGACCGTGGTGGTGGTCCTGCTGATCTGGCTGATCGTCACCGGCACCTCCAACGCCGTGAACCTCTCCGACGGCCTCGACGGGCTGGCCACCGGCGCGTCGATCCTCGTCTTCGCGGCGTACACGCTGGTGAACATCTGGCAGAACAGCCAGTCCTGCGCGCTCCAGGCGGGTCCCAAGTGCTACGAGGTGCGCGACCCCCTGGACCTGGCCGTCGTGTCGGCGGCCATCACCGGCGCCTGCTTCGGCTTCCTGTGGTGGAACGCCTCGCCGGCGCAGATCTTCATGGGCGACACCGGGTCCCTGGCCCTGGGCGGGGCCATGGCGGGCTTCGCGATCATGACCCGCACCGAGCTGCTGCTGCTCGTCATCGGCGGCCTCTTCGTGCTCATCACGCTGTCGGTGATGGTCCAGGTGTCGGTCTTCAAGGCCAGCCGCGCCAGCGGGCTGTTCCGGTCGGTGTTCCGGGTGAAGCCCGGGCACCGGGTGTTCCGCATGACGCCGCTGCACCACCACTTCGAGATGCTCGGCTGGGAACAGGTCACGATCGTGATCCGGTTCTGGATCGTCACGGGACTGTGCGTGGCGGTCGGCATCGGCATGTTCTACGCCGAGTGGGTCGCGGGCGTCGGATGAACCACCCCCGCCTCGAGGAGCTGGGACGCCGCGACGACTGGAGCAGCGTCCGGGCGGTGGTCGCCGGGTTCGGCGTCTCGGGTGCCGCTGCGGCCGACAACCTGCTCTTCCTCGGCGCCGACGTCACCGCGCTGGACGAGGCCACCGACGACACGAAGGCCGAGCGTGCGCAGCTGCTCGAGAGCCTCGGCGCCCGCATCCGGCTCGAGGCGGGCGCCACCGCGACCCTCCCGGACGACGTCGACGTCCTGGTGACCTCGCCCGGCTGGAAGCCGTCGGCGCCCCTCCTGGCCCAGGCCGCCGCCCGCGGCGTACCGGTCTGGGGGGAGGTCGAGCTGGCCTGGCGGCTGCGCGATCCCGAGCACCCGGCTCCCTGGCTCGCCGTGACCGGCACCAACGGCAAGACCACGACGGTGCAGATGCTCGACTCCATCCTGCGCGCCGCAGGACTGCGCAGCGCCGCGGTCGGCAACGTCGGTCGCCCGATCGTCGAGGCCGTGATGGACCCCGAGCCGCTCGACGTGCTCGCGGTCGAGCTCTCCAGCTTCCAGCTCCACTACACCCGCTCCGTCGCGGCGGAGTCCGCGGCGGTGCTCAACGTCGCCGAGGACCACCTCGACTGGTACGACGGCGACTGGCTCGGTGGGTCCTCCGGCATGGACCGCTACGCCGCGGACAAGGGACGGATCTACGAGAACGTCGAGCGGGCGTGCGTCTACAACGTCGCCGACCCCACGACCGAGGCCCTCGTCCGCGAGGCCGACGTCCGGGAGGGGGCTCGGGCGGTGGGCTTCACCCTCGGCATGCCGGGTGTCGGGATGCTGGGCGTCGTCGAGGACATCCTCGTCGACCGTGCCTTCATCGAGGAGCGGGCGACGAGCGCCGCGGAGCTCTGCACCCTCGACGTGCTCGCGTCTCCGGCGCCGCACGTGGTGGCGAACGCCCTCGCGGCGGCGGCCCTGGCCAGGGCGCACGGCGTCAGCCAGCAGGCGGTGCGCGACGGTCTGGCGGCGTTCCGGCCCGACGGCCACCGCATCTCGCTCGTCGCGGAGGCCGGGGGAGTGAGCTGGGTCGACGACTCCAAGGCCACCAACCCGCACGCCGCCCAGTCATCGCTCCAGGCCTACGACCCGGTCGTCTGGGTGGCGGGCGGGCTCGCCAAGGGAGCGCGCTTCGACGACCTCGTCACCGCCGTACGAGGCCGGCTGCGGGGGGTGGTGCTGCTCGGCCGCGACCGCCGGGTCATCGCCGACGCTCTTTCGCGACACGCCCCGGATGTGCCCGTCATCGAGCTGGGCGACGGTGAGGATGGAGATCCCATGGAGCGTGTCGTGGACGCTGCAGCCGGGCTCGCCAGGCCCGGCGACACCGTGCTGCTGGCCCCGGGATGCGCGTCGATGGACATGTTCGACAACTACGGCGCGCGCGGCGACGCGTTCGCCGCCGCGGTCCGGCGTCGGATCGCACGACCCGACTGACACCAGCCACCGACCGAGGGGAGCGCGCCGGATGACGACCGCGGACCCCGAGCAGGTCGGGACCAGCGCCCCACCGTCGGGCCTCCGGGCCGGGTGGCGTGCGCTGCGACAGGGCTGGCGGGGGAGCCGGGGGTCCCTGCGCGCCGGCTCGGCGTCGCTGCGCGAGGCGCTGGACCGGCCGCTGTCGTCCTACTACCTCCTGCTGGGTGCCTCGGCGCTGCTGCTGACCATCGGCGTGATCATGGTGCTCAGCGCGTCCAGCGTCCGGGCCTACGTGCTGCTCGACGACTCCTACGCGATGGTCAAGCGCCAGCTCCTCTGGGTGGCGATCGGGCTGCCGGCGGCGTGGGTGGCCTCCCGGCTCCCGCTGCGCCACGTCCGGCGCCTGGCGTACCCCGGGTTCTTCGTCGCGCTGGTCCTGCTGGGCCTCGTGGCGAGGTACGGCGTCGAGGTCAACGGCAACACCAACTGGCTCGCGGTGGGGCCGGTGTCGATCCAGCCGGCCGAGATCGCCAAGCTCGCGGTCGTGCTGTGGGCGGCCAACATCTACGCCCACAAGGAGCGTCGCCTCCAGGAGCTCCACCACATCCTGGTCCCGGTGGTGCCCGGCATGCTGCTGATCATCGGCCTGGTCCTGTGGGGGCGTGACCTCGGCACCGCGCTGGTCCTCGCGGCGATCATGCTCGGCATGCTCTGGGTGGTCGGCGCGCCCATGCGCCTGTTCGCCCTCAGCCTGTCGGTGCTCGGCGCCGCCGCGTTCTTCCTGGCGACCATCGACAAGGAGCGCCTGGCCCGCATCACCACCTTCTCGGACCCGTTCCAGGACTACCTCGACTCCGGCTGGCAGCCCGCCCACGGCCTCTTCGCCCTCTCCACGGGCGGCTGGCTGGGCCAGGGGATCGGGGCCTCGACCCAGAA
Source organism: uncultured Nocardioides sp. (assembly GCA_902805885.1). Lineage (GTDB taxonomy): Bacteria > Actinomycetota > Actinomycetes > Propionibacteriales > Nocardioidaceae > Nocardioides. The sequence goes on from CADCUM010000078.1 coordinate 38,233, forward strand.
GTGGGGCGACCTGCCCGAGGCCCACACCGACTACATCTTCGCCGTCCTCGGCGAGGAGCTCGGTCTCGTCGGCACGTTGCTGGTCGTCGGGCTCTTCCTCACCATCGCCTTCGCCGCCATCCGGGTGGCGACCGCCACCCGCGACCCCTTCGTGCGCTACGCGAGCTTCGGGATCGTCGTGTGGCTGCTGGGCCAGATGATGATCAACGTCGGGATGGTGCTCGCCCTGCTGCCGGTCATCGGGATCCCGTTGCCGCTCGTCTCCTACGGCGGGTCGGCCCTCCTGCCCTCCCTGGTGGCGCTCGGGCTCCTCATCGGCTTCGCCCGTCGTGAGCCGGAGGCTGCCGCGGCGCTGGCGGCCCGGCGCCGCGACCGCTCCGCGGGTCTGGCCGCCGGCGTCCGTCCCACCTCCCGCCGTTAGGGTCGGTGTCGATGCGCGTACTCCTCGCCGGCGGTGGCACCGCCGGTCACACCTCGCCCCTGATCGCCACCGCCGATGCGCTGCGCCGGCTGGACGAGTCGATCGAGATCACCTGCCTCGGCACGGCGCGCGGCCTGGAGACCCGGGTGGTGCCCGAGGCCGGCTACCCCCTCGAGCTGATCCCGCCGGTGCCGCTGCCGCGCCGCCCCTCGCTCGACCTCGCCAGGGTTCCCGGCCGGCTCGGCGGCGCGGTGCGCCGTACCCTCGAGGTGCTCGACCGGACGCGACCCGACGTCGTCGTGGGCTACGGCGGCTACGTCTCGATGCCCGCCTACCTCGCCGCCCGTCGTCGCGGCGTGCCCGTCGTGGTGCACGAGCAGAACGCCCTCCCCGGGCTCGCCAACCGAGCCGGCGCGCGGCTGGCGGCGCGGGTCGCGGTGAGCTTCCCGGGCACGCCGCTGCCGCGGGCCGAGCACGTGGGCCTGCCGATCCGGCGCCTGATCTCCACCCTCGACCGCTCGGCGATGCGTGCGGAGGCCCGCGAGTTCTTCGCGCTCGACCCCGATCGCCCCACCCTGCTCGTCACGGGCGGCTCCCAGGGCGCGCGGCGGATCAACCAGTCGGTCTCCGCCGCTGCCGAGGCGCTCGGCGCCGCGGGCATCCAGGTGCTGCACGTCGTGGGGCCGAAGGGGACCGCCACGCCGGTGCCCACGGGCGTCCCCTACGTCGTGGAGCCGTTCGTGGCCCGGATGGACCTGGCGTACGCCGCCGCCGACCTCGTCGTCTGTCGCGGCGGCGCCTCCAGCGTGTCGGAGGCGGCGGCCGTCGGGCTGCCAGCCGTGATCGTGCCGCTGCCGATCGGCAACGGCGAGCAGGTGCACCACGGCCGCGCGGTGGCCGACGCCGGCGGCGGGCTCGTCGTGGACGACTCGGCGCTCACGCCCGAGTGGGTGCGTGCCACGGTCCCCGGGCTGGTCACCGACCCCGACCGGCTGGCGGCCATGGGTGCCGCCGCCTCGGCCCTGGTCCCGCGCGACGCCGACGAGGCGCTCGCCCGGATCGTCCTGGAGGCGGCGGGCAGCGAGGGCGTCGCGTGAGGATCCCCGTGCCGGAGCAGATCCTGCCCGCGGACGCGCTGGGCCGGGTCCACTTCGTCGGCGTCGGCGGCGCGGGCCTCTCCGCCATCGCCCGCATCATGGCCGCTCGTGGCATCGAGGTCTCCGGCAGCGACGACCAGGACACCCCCTTCCTGCCCGCGCTCCGCGAGCTCGGGGTCACCTGTCACCTCGGCTACGACGCCGGCCACCTGGGCGACCTCGCCGACGGCGACACCGTGGTCGTGACGACGGCGGCCCGCGAGGACAACGTCGAGGTGGCCGAGGCGCGCCGTCGGGGACTGCGCCTGCTGCCGCGCTCGGCCGGTCTCGCCGCGGTGATGGCGGGCTCGCGCGTGCTGGCGGTCGCGGGCACCCACGGCAAGACCACCACGACGGGGCTGCTCACCTCGGCGCTGCTGGCGGCCGGCACGGACCCGTCGTACGCCGTGGGCGGCGTGCTCACCGCCACCGGCCGCAACGCCGACGCGGGGTCCGACGACCTCTTCGTGGCCGAGGCCGACGAGAGCGACGGGGCGTTCCTGGTCTACCGCCCGCACGCCGCGATCGTGACCAACGTCGAGGCCGACCACCTCGACAACTGGGGCACCGAGGAGGCCTACCGACAGGCCTTCGTCGACTTCGTGGCGACCGTGGACCGCTCGGGGTTCCTCGTCTGCGTGGCCGACGACGCCGGCGCGGCCGACCTCGCCGCGACCGCCCGCGCCGATGGCCGGGAGGTGGTCACGGTGGGTGAGTCCGAGGGGTGCGACCTGCGGATCGTCGACCTCGCGCTGGACGGCACGACGTCGCGGTGCCGCGTGCTGCAGGACGGCGTCGAGCTGGGGGAGATGCGGCTGCGCATCCCGGGCCGCCACTACGTCCTCGACGCGGCCGCGGCACTGGCGACCGGGTTGCGGCTGGGGCTCGACTTCGCCGACCTGACCGCCGGCCTGGCCGGCTTCACCGGCACCGGCCGGCGGATGGAGCCCAAGGGGGAGGCCGCGGGGGTGCGGGTCTACGACTCCTACGCCCACCACCCCGTGGAGATCGCGGGTGACCTCCAGGCGGCGCGGGCGGTGGCCGGGACCGGCCGCGTGGTCGTCGCCTTCCAGCCCCACCTGGTCTCGCGGACCCGCATCTTCGGCGAGGAGATGGGGCGGGCCCTGGGCGCGGCCGACGAGGTCGTGGTGCTGGACGTCTACGTCGCCCGTGAGGAGCCCGACCCGGCCGTCACCGGCCGGCTCGTCGCCGACGCCGTGCCCCTGCCGTCCGACGCCGTCCACTACGTCCCCGCGCTGGCCGACGCCGCAGCGGTGCTGGCCCGGTGTGCCCGGCCCGATGACGTGGTGATCACCCTGGGCGCCGGCGATGTCACGACCCTCGGCCCCCAGGTGGTCGGCCTCCTCGAGGAGCGCTGAGGGCCGTGGGCAGCTCCGTGCTCGACGAGCGGACCCCCGGGCTCAGCCCGCGGGAGCAGCGCTCGGCCCGCCGCACCCGGCGGCGGTTCGCGCGGCGCCAGTGGGCGAGGCGGTGGCTGTCGCTGCGCTACGTCGTCGCGCTGGTGCTCCTGCTCGCCGCGATCGGGACGGCGGTGTGGCTCGTCTTCTTCTCCGTGGGCATGCAGGTGCACACGGTCCGGGTGACGGGCAACGCCGTCCTCTCCGACGCCGTCGTGCGCCGCGTGGCCGACGTGCGGACGGGCGAGCAGCTGGCGCTCGTGGACCTCGACCGTGCCCGCCGCCGGGTCGGTTCCCTCGCCGAGGTGCGCTCGGTCGACGTGACCCGGGCGTGGCCCGACACGGTCGAGGTCCGCGTGGTGGAGCGTGAGGCCCTCGCCGTCGTCGAGCTGGGCGGCCGGCTGCGCGGGCTGGACGCCGAGGGCGTGGTCTTCCGCGAGTACGACTCCGCGCCCCCCGGGATGCCTCGCGTGCGCCCGTCGCTGTCGGCCGGCACCGAGGCGCTGCGCGAGGCCGCCCTGGTCGTCTCGGTCCTGCCCGAGGACCTGACGACGCGGGTCGACCACGTCGCCGTCGAGACGATCGACCAGATCACCGTGGTCCTGCGGGACGGTCGCGAGGTCCTGTGGGGGAGTGCGGCCGAGTCCGAGCTCAAGGCCACCGTCCTCGACCGGCTGCTGGTCGCCGTCCCTCGCGCGGCGGCGTACGACGTCAGCGTGCCCAGCAACCCGACCGCGCGACCCGCCGGCACGCCCTGACCTCTCACGATCTTTCTCCGGGTCGGCGTGTCCGGGCGTGTCCTGCCCGCAGTGGCGGTCCGGCGTGCCTATGGTCTTCTGCAACGCGAGGTTGACATAACTATAACCCTCAGGTTCACGGTGAGGGTTCAGCAACCGGCCTCGCACCGCTCGTCCCACTCTTCCCCACCGCACGATCCCGACGTTCCCACTCACGAGAGGCCCCGTAGCCGTGGCAGCAGCGCAGAACTACCTGGCGATCATCAAGGTCGTGGGCATTGGTGGAGGTGGCGTCAACGCCGTCAACCGGATGATCGACGTCGGCCTCAAGGGCGTCGAGTTCATCGCCATCAACACCGACGCCCAGGCGCTCCTGATGAGCGACGCCGACGTCAAGCTCGACATCGGCCGCGAGCTCACGCGCGGCCTCGGTGCCGGCGCCAACCCCGAGGTCGGCACCAAGGCCGCCGAGGACCACGCCGACGAGATCGAGGAGGTGCTCAAGGGCGCCGACATGGTCTTCGTCACCGCCGGCGAGGGTGGCGGCACCGGCACGGGCGGTGCGCCCGTCGTCGCCCGCATCGCCCGCTCCCTGGGGGCGCTGACGATCGGCGTCGTCACCCGGCCGTTCGCCTTCGAGGGTCGCCGTCGCGCCAACTCCGCGGAGGAGGGCATCAGCCAGCTCCGCGAGGAGGTCGACACCCTCATCGTCATCCCCAACGACCGGCTGCTGTCGATCTCGGACCGCAACGTCTCGATCCTCGACGCCTTCAAGCAGGCCGACCAGGTGCTGCTCCAGGGCGTCTCGGGCATCACCGACCTGATCACCACCCCCGGCCTGATCAACCTCGACTTCGCCGACGTGAAGTCGGTCATGGCCAATGCCGGCTCCGCCCTCATGGGCATCGGCTCGGCCCGGGGCGAGGACCGTGCCGTGGCGGCGGCTGAGATGGCCGTCTCCAGCCCCCTGCTCGAGGCGAGCATCGAGGGTGCCCACGGCGTACTGCTCTCGATCGCCGGTGGCTCCGACCTCGGCCTCTTCGAGATCAACGAGGCGGCGGCGCTGGTGTCGCAGGCCGCCCACGCCGAGGCCAACATCATCTTCGGCGCGACGATCGACGACGCCCTCGGGGACGAGGTGCGGGTGACGGTCATCGCGGCCGGGTTCGACGGCGGGATGCCCAAGCGGCGCCAGGAGGGCAACGTCCTGCGTCCGCAGGTGCCCGTCCAGACCCAGGAGCAGGTCCGCAACGCGGCGCAGCAGCTCGCGGCCCGGCGCCCGGCGCCCGCCGGCGGTGCCACGGAGGCCGACGCAGCCCGCCCGGAGCGGGAGCTCGCGCCCCAGGGTGCCGGCCAGCCGACGTTCCGGCCGAGCCAGCAGCAGGGTCACCAGCCGGCTCCGCAGCAGTCGCCGCCGCGTCCGGTCCGCCAGGTCCAGTTCGACGACGACGACCTCGACGTGCCCGACTTCCTGAAGTGACCCGGATGTCGGAGTCCCGGGCGTGAGGGTGCTGCGCCACCGCGACCGGATCGAAGGCGACCTCGTGATCGAGGTCGCCTTCACCGACGTCTCGCTCAGCCTGGGCGACGCGGCGGACCCCGCGACGCGGGCCGCGGCGCTGGAGCAGGTCGCGGAGGAGTCAGGGGCGACCCCGGTCCTGATGCACCAGGTGCACGGGGCGGACTCGGTCCTGGTCGACGACCGCGGCGCGGGTCCGGCGCCCTCGTGCGACGCCCTCTACACCTCCCAGGCCGGTGTGGCCCTCCTGGCCAGGGCCGCCGACTGCGTGCCGGTGCTCCTGGCGGACCCCGTCACGGGGTGGATAGGCGCGGTCCACGCCGGGCGCCCGGGCCTCGCCGCCGGGGTGGTGCCGGCCGCGGTCGCCGCCCTGCGCGAGCACGGAGCGGACCCGAGCGTCGCCTGGATCGGGCCGCACGTGTGCGGCTCCTGCTACGAGGTGCCCGCCGAGCTGCAGGCCGAGGTCGCTGCGCTGGTCCCCGAGGCGCGCTCCACCACCTCGTGGGGCACGCCGGCGCTCGACCTCGGCGCGGGCGTGCGGGCGCAGCTCGAGGCGGACGGGGTGAGGGACGTGCGGGTCGTGGGTGCGTGCACCCGGGAGGACCCGACCTGGCCGTCCTACCGCAGGGACGGCGACGCGGCCACCCGGTTCGCCGGCGTCATCTGGAGCCACCCGTGAGCCGCGCGGAGCAGCTCCGCGCCAACCTCGACGTCGTACGCCGGCGCATCGAGGCCGCCTGCGACGAGGCGGACCGCGACCCGGCCGAGGTCTCCCTGGTGGTGGTCACGAAGTTCTTCCCGGCCTCCGACGTGCGGGTCCTCGCCGACCTCGGCGTCACCGACGTCGGCGAGAACCGCCACCAGGAGGCCGAGGCCAAGGCGGCCGAGTGCGCCGACCTGGGCCTGACCTGGCACTTCATCGGTGGCCTCCAGAGCAACAAGGCGGCGGCGGTCGCGGCGTACGCCGACGTGGTGGAGTCGGTCGACCGGCCCAAGCTGGTCGCCCCGCTCTCCCGAGGAGCCGGTGGACGCACCGTCGACGTCCTCCTGCAGGTGAGCCTCGACCCTCCCGGGGCCGACCACCGCGCCGGCGCGGCCCCCGACGACCTCGACGAGCTGGCCGTGGCCGTGACGGGGGCGGAGGGGCTCGCACTGCGCGGGCTGATGGCCGTCGCTCCCCTGGGCGAGGACCCGGGGGAGGCGTTCGCGCGGCTCGCCGCCGTGCGGTCGGCCTTCCTCGAGCAGCACCCGCGGGCGACCGCCCTCTCCGCGGGGATGAGCGGCGACCTCGAGCACGCGGTCGCCCACGGTGCGACACACGTGCGTGTCGGCTCCGCGGTCCTCGGTCCGAGGCCTGCGGTCCAGTAATGTCAACAACACCTCGATGGCTCCCTGTCCCGGGGGCCCGGTCGGCTAACGGAGGATCAGTGTCATGAGCGGCGCGATGCGCAAGATCGGCGAGTACCTCGGCCTGCTCGAGGACACCGGACAGTACGACGACCACGACGACGTCGAGACGACGACGCACCAGGCGGTCGAGCAGCGTTCGGGCTCCACGCGAGCCCGCATCGCCCCGGCAGCGAACCCGGCCCCCGTGTCCGACCTCGCCGAGCGCCGTCGTCCGGTGTCGGTCCAGCCCGGGACGGTGGCCGAGCTGAGCCGCATCACGACCCTGCACCCGCGCAACTACAACGAGGCGCGCCTGGTGGGGGAGAACTACCGCGACGGCACGCCCGTGATCATGAACCTCTCGGAGATGGACGACAACGACGCCAAGCGTCTCGTCGACTTCGCCGCCGGGCTGATCTTCGCCACCCGCGGGTCGATCGAGCGCGTCACCAACAAGGTCTTCCTCCTCTCGCCGCCCAACGTCACCGTCGCGGCCGAGGACAAGCAGCGGATCGCTGAGGACGGGTTCTTCAACCAGAGCTGATGTCAGTCGTCGGGCAGGTCCTCTACGGCGCGCTCCTGGTCTTCATCGCGCTGCTCTGGATCCGGTTCATCGTGGACTGGGTCCAGGTGTTCGCGCGCCGCTGGGAGCCGCGCGGGATCCTCCTGGTCCTCCTGGAGGGTGTCTACACCGCCACCGACCCGCCGATCATGGCGCTGCGCCGGGTGATCCCGCCGCTGCGGATCGGCTCCGTCGCCCTCGACCTGAGCTTCCTGATCGTGATGGTCTCGGCCTACCTGCTGCTGTCGCTGGTGGCGACGATCTTCCTCTGACCCTGACGAACCGGGCCCCCCGGGCGCGTGTGCCGCGCGCACCCCCCTGGCGCTATTGTCTCCTGACAGCAGAAGTCACCGACGTATCGATGTGAAAGTTTGGGTGAGGTCATGCCGCTGACGCCTGAGGACGTGAGCAACAAGCGCTTTACGCCCGTCCGTCTCCGCGAGGGGTACGACATGGGCGAGGTCGACCAGTTCCTCGACGAGGTCGAGGCTGAGCTTGCCCGTCTGACCAAGGAGAACGAGGACCTCCGGTCCAAGCTGGCCGCAGCCCAGTCGGGCAGCCCCGCCCCCGCTGCCGCGCAGCCGCCGACGTTCCGCAAGGAGCCGGAGCCCGAGCCGGAGCCCGTCCGCCCCGCCCCAGCCCCCGCGCCGGCGCCCGTGCCCGTGGCCGCACCGGCCCCCGCGGCTCAGACCGCCCGGGTGTCCAACATCGCCGACGCGTCCAACGCCGCCGCCCGGCTGCTCGAGATCGCCACCCGCAACGCCGACGAGCTCGTCGAGGAGGCCAAGAACGAGGCCGACAGCATCATCGGCGCCGCCCGCACCCGCGCCGAGCGCGTCGAGACGGAGGCCAAGTCCAAGGCCGACCGCATGGAGGCGGACGCCCGCCAGCGCGCCCAGATGCTCGACTCCGAGACGGCCGAGCGCCGCCAGCAGATGTTCGGCGACCTCGAGCGGGAGCGCGACAAGCTCAACAGCGACGTCGAGACCCTGCGGGCCTTCGAGCGCGAGTACCGCTCGCGGCTCAAGACCTACTTCAGCCAGCAGCTCGAGGCGCTCAACAACGGTGGCGACAGCCAGGCGCCCGCCGAGCCCCCGCAGGCCCCGAAGCGGCTCCGCTCCGTGCTGGGCGAGGAAGAGAACTGACCCTGCTGATCGTCGAGGCGGCCGGTCCCTCCGGGGCCGGCCGTCCTTCGTTCGGGTGAGGTGGCTTGGCGTCGTGCCTGCCAGGGGCTAGCCTCCGAGCCACCCTGTGGCCGCGGCCACACCTCTCGGCTGTCCACGAGGAGGCTCCGGCTGATGGCTCGCACTCCCACGTCGCTCGCGGGCTCAGCCGCGGCGGCAGCCAAGAAGGTCCTCGGTCGTCGCTCCACCGAGCCTGCCGAGAAGGGCAGCACAGCGGCCGCGGCCGAGCCCACCGCGACGGCGGCTGCGAAGAAGACCGCTGCGAAGAAGACCGCTGCGAAGAAGTCGCCCGCGAAGAAGGCTGCTGCGACGAGGACTGCTGCGAAGAAGTCGCCCGTGACGAAGGCACCCGCGAAGACCCCCGCGAAGAAGACCCCTGCCGAGAAGAGGGCGGCGACGTCGCCGGCGAAGGACGTCCAAGCCAACAGGGCGACTGCGACGAAGACCCCCAGGAAGACCTCAGCTCCAGCGAAGAAGCCCGTCGGAGCGACCAAGACCGCGGCCACATCGTCCGCCCCCACCCCGAAGGTTGCGTCCGTGAACACTGCACCCGTCAACGCCGGTCCCGTCAAGAAGGCGCCGGGCAAGCGCGTGACACCGGGCACGCTCGTCGTGCTCGAGGGCGAGAGCGCCTGGACCAAGGCGGAGCTGAAGGAGGTCACCGACGACCTCCACGACCACAAGGCGCGGCTCACCACCCTGCTCGACGACGCTGAGCGCGAGCTCGCAGGTCTGATGCGCGACGCCGGCGACGGCGCCGGTCACGACCAGGCCGACATGGGTGCGACCAGCTTCGAGCGCGACCACGAGCTCACCGTCGTCAACAACGAGCGCGAGATGCTGGCCCAGACCGATCGGGCCCTGGCGCGGATCGACGACGGCACGTACGGCGTCTGCGAGGCGTGCGAGGAGCCCATCGGCAAGATGCGTCTGATGGCTTTCCCCCGTGCCACACTGTGCCTGTCATGCAAGCAGCGCGAGGAGCGTCGCTGAGCTCCAGCGACCCGGTCCAGGTCGAGCGGCCGCGCCCTCGTGGGCGCGTGCGGCTGCTGTTCGCGGCCGTCGCCCTCGCGGCGTACGCCACGGACCTCGCCACCAAGGAGTGGGCACTGCGCACCCTCGCCGACGGTGACGTGCCCGTGCTGGGCGACTGGCTGACGCTGCACCTGACGTTCAACCCGGGAGCCGCGTTCAGCACCGGCACCGAGTTCACCATCGTGTTCACCTGCCTGGCGATCGTGGCCGTGGCGGTCGTGCTGTGGCTGAGCCGTCGTCTGGGCAGCCGGCTGTGGGCCTGCGCGCTCGGGATCCTGCTCGGGGGCGTCGCCGGCAACCTCACCGACCGGTTGTTCCGCGACCCCGAGCCGCTGCGCGGCCACGTGGTCGACTTCCTCATGCTCCCCAACTGGCCGGTGTTCAACGTCGCCGACATGTGCATCAACGTCGCGGCGGGGCTGATCATCCTGCAGACGTTCCGCGGGATCGCCCTCGACGGGACGAGGGAGTCCGCCTCGTGAGCACCGACCGCCGTACCGTCTTCGTCCCGGAGGGCCTCGCCGGCGAGCGCGTCGACGCCGCGATGGCGCGGATGTTCGGGTTCTCCCGCACCCGGGCCGCGGACCTGATCGCCCACGGACACGTGCAGGTGGACGGAGCCGACGCGGGCAAGAGCGACCGCGTCGTCGCCGGGGCCGTGCTCGACGTCGCCATCCCCGCGGAGTCCGACCCCCTCGAGGTCGTGCCCGAGATCGTCGAGGGCATCAAGATCATCCACGACGACGACGCCATCGTCGTGATCGACAAGCCGGTCGGTGTCGCCGTGCACCCCTCGCCCGGCTGGAACGGGCCGACCGTGGTGGGCCACCTCGCCGGCGCGGGGTTCCGCATCTCGACCAGCGGCGCGAGCGAGCGCCAGGGCATCGTCCAGCGCCTCGACGTCGGCACGTCCGGCGTCATGGTGATCTGCAAGTCCGAGCACGCCTACTCCGTGCTGAAGAACGCGTTCCGTCACCGGACGGTCGACAAGACCTACCACGCACTGGTCCAGGGACACCCGGACCCGTGGCAGGGCACCGTCGACGCCCCGATCGGCCGCCACCCGCGCCACGACTACAAGTTCGCGGTGATGGCCGACGGCCGCCACAGCATCACCCACTACGAGACCCTCGAGGCCCACCGGTTCGCCAGCCTCCTGGAGGTGCACCTGGAGACGGGGCGCACCCACCAGATCCGGGTCCACATGGCGGCCCTCAAGCACCCCTGCGTCGGCGACATCACCTACGGCGCCGACCCGACGCTCGCCCGGCGCGTCGGGCTGGAACGACAGTGGCTCCACGCCGTCAAGCTCGGTTTCGAGCACCCGGAGACGGGCGAGCAGGTCGAGTACGAGTCCACCTACCCCGACGACCTCGCCCGGGCGCTCGAGGTCATCCGTGACGCCCACTGACCTGTCGCTGCGGCAGGCGGACGACGACGACCTCCCGGTCGTCGCCGAGCTCTACCTCGCGGCACGCCGTGCTGCCCCGATGCCGCCGTCCGTCCACTCCGACGCCGACGTGCGAGCGTGGGTCACCTCGTGGGACCTCACGGCACGCGAGGTGTGGCTGGCGGAGGCCGAGGGCGCGCCGGCCGGGTTCGCCAACCTGACCAGCACCTGGCTCGACGGCCTCTACGTGGCCCCGGACCGTCAGGGGCGCGGCGCCGGCTCGAGCCTGGTCGACCTGGCCAAGACGCTGCGGCCCGCAGGCATCGGGCTGTGGGTCTTCGAGGTCAACGAGCCGGCCCGGGCGTTCTACCGCCGCCACGGCTTCGTCGAGCTCGAGCGGACCGACGGGTCGGCCAACGAGGAGCGCGCTCCGGACATCCGGATGGTGTGGCCGGGGACCGACCCGCTGGGGTGCTACCGCGCGCTGATCGACGAGGTCGACGACGCCCTGGGCGAGCTGCTGGCCCGGCGTACCGCGCTCACCCGGGTCGTGCAGGAGCACAAGCGTGCCGCCTCGTCGCCCCTCGACCCCGCTCCGGACCCCGCGCGGGACGCCGAGCGCGAGGCGGAGATCGTCGCCCGCGTCGCCGCCCTCGCCCCCGAGCTCGGCCGCGACCGCGTGGGACGCATCGTCCACGCGATCATCAGCGAGTCGCTCGCGGCAGCCCGGGACCGGGCGTGAGCGTCGTACGACGGGTGGTGTCCGGCGGTCAGACGGGTGCGGACCGTGCCGCGCTGGACGCGGCCCGGTCCGCGGGCATCTCCCACGGTGGCTGGTGCCCCGCCGGCGGGCTGGCGGAGGACATGACCGAGCCGCCGGGGCTCCTGGCCCGCTACCCGGCGCTCCGGGAGACCGACTCCGCCGACCCTGCCGAGCGCACCGTGCTCAACGTGCGCGACAGCGACGCCACGCTGGCCGTCGTCCCGTCGGGGGCGCCCACCGGGGGGACGCTGCTCGCCGTCCAGGAGGCCGCCCGCCTGGCCCGGCCGTGCCTGGTCACCGCCGGCGAGGACCCAGCCGCGGTGCTGGAGTGGCTGTCGGCGCTGGGGGAGGGCATCACGCTCAACGTCGCCGGCCCGCGGGAGTCGACCCGGCCCGGCACCTATGCCGTCACCAGCCGGCTCCTGAGCGCGGTCCTCGCAGGCTGACCGGGCAGGATGTCCTCGTGCTGATGTACGACGACGTGGTGGCCGAGTACCTCGACTTCGCCACGTATGCCGCGGGCGACTCGCCGTGCTTCGAGGACTGGGCGAGACGGGTGGCCGGCGACGAGGCCGTGCTGGAGTGGTTGCTCACCCTGCCGCCCCTCAAGCGGCAGCCCAACCTCGTCCTCGCGGCGGCCCGCTGGCACGGCGCGCCGGCCCCGGGCCCGTACGACGGGTTCCGGCAGGTGCTGATCGAGCGCGAGGAGGAGGTGCGGGCCACCGTGCTGCGTCGTGCGACGCAGACGAACGAGGTGGGCCGCCTCGCCACGCTCGTGCCCGTCCTCGCCAGGATCCCGGGGCCGCTGGCCCTCCTCGAGGTCGGTGCCAGCGCGGGCCTGTGCCTGTTCCCGGACCGGTACGACTACGCCTGGCCGGGGGTCGGCGAGCTGCGGGGGAGCGGTGGGCCGGTCCTCACCGCGGCGGCCACCGGTCCGCTTCCGGTGCCGGTCGAACACCCCGAGGTGGCGTGGCGCGGCGGCGTGGACCTCGACCCGCTCGACGTCGCCGACGAGGACGCCACGGCCTGGCTGGAGACCCTCGTCTGGCCGGAGCAGGGCGAGCGGCGCAGCCGCCTCCGGGCGGCCATCGACGTGGCGCGGCGCGAGCCGCCGGCCCTCGTCCGCGGCGACCTGTTCGACCACCTCGTCCCGCTCGTCGACGAGGCGGGGCGGCCCCGCCCAACCCGAGCGGAGCAACCCCCCGTCGGGACGGCGCCCCCCACACCGCGCCCACACAGGGTCCAACCGCCACCTGCGGCACGCACAGCCCGAGGGAGGGCC
>CADCUM010000078.1:51078-90062 GCA_902805885.1 uncultured Nocardioides sp.
CGTACCTCGAACCACCGGACCGCGAGCGGTTCCACGACCTCGTGACGGACCTCGTCGGGCAGGGCCGGTGCCGGTGGGTCAGCAACGAGGGGCCACGGGTCCTGCCCCGGGTGACCGGCGACCTGGGCGCACCGAGCGGCCGCTTCGTCACCGCCCTGGACGGCGTGCCGGTGGCGCTGAGCCACGGCCACGGGCACGCGATCGACTGGCTCGCCGAGAGCGGGGCGCGTCCTGTCGGTGGGGCCCGGCACACTGACGTAGGCTGACGTCCTTCCCCCAGCCAGTGCCCGCTGCGGCATGGCCGACACGTCGGCGACGCCCCGTCCCAGCGAACCGCCAGCGACCCTGAAAGGTGTGGAAGACCTCTCCATGTCCGGCTCCCACGACGGCTTCGTGCACCTCCACGTGCACACCGAATACTCGATGCTCGACGGAGCCGCACGCCTGGGAGACCTGGCCGCCCACACGGCCTCGCTCGGGATGCCCGCGATCGCGATGACCGACCACGGCAACGTCTTCGGCGCCTACGAGTTCTACAAGAAGTGCACCGCCGCCGGGGTGAAGCCGATCATCGGGATGGAGGCCTACTTCACCCCCGACATCTCGCGGTTCGAGCGCAAGCGCGTCAACTTCTACAAGGGCGGTCCCGACGACGTCTCCAGCCGTGGCGCCTACACCCACATGACGCTGCTCGCCGAGTCCACCGAGGGGATGCACAACCTCTTCCGGCTCTCGACCGGCGCGTGGCGCGACGGCTTCTTCCAGCACCCCCGCGCCGACCGCGAGCTGCTGTCCCAGCACGGGCGCGGCATCATCGGCACCACCGGTTGCCCGAGCGGCGAGGTCCAGGTGCACCTGCGCCACGGCAACTACGCCGCCGCCCGCAGGACCGCGGCGGACTACCAGGACATCCTCGGCCGCGACAACTACTTCCTCGAGCTGATGGACCACGGGCTCGACATCGAGCGCCGCGTCCGCGATGGCCTGGTGAAGCTGGCGCGCGACCTGCAGATCCCGATGCTGGCCACCAACGACTCCCACTACGTCCACCGCACCGACGCGGCCAGCCAGGAGCACCTGCTCTGCATCAACTCCGGCTCGACGATGGACATCCCGGCGGGCGACGGGCCGGGCCAGCGGTTCGCGTTCAACGGCGACGGCTACTACATCAAGACCGCGGCCGAGATGCGCGAGATCTGGCGCGACCTGCCCGAGGCCTGTGACAACACGCTGCTGATCGCCGAGCGCTGCGACGTCTCCTTCACCGAGGGCAACGGCACCTACATGCCGCGCTTCCCCTGCCCGCCCGGGGAGAACGAGGACTCCTGGCTCGTGAAGGAGGTCGAGCGCGGGCTCCACGCGCGCTACCCCCTCGGCGTCCCCGACCAGGTCCGCAAGCAGGCGGAGTTCGAGCTGGGCGTCATCACCCAGATGGGGTTCCCCGGATACTTCCTCGTCGTCGCCGACTTCATCAACTGGGCCAAGGACAACGGCATCCGCGTGGGGCCGGGCCGCGGCTCGGGCGCCGGGTCGATGGTGGCCTACGCCCTGCGCATCACCGACCTCGACCCCCTCGAGCACGGACTGATCTTCGAGCGGTTCCTCAACCCCGACCGCGTCTCGATGCCCGACTTCGACATCGACTTCGACGAGCGCCGGCGCGGTGAGGTGATCAAGTACGTCACCGACAAGTACGGCGACGACCGGGTGAGCTACATCGTCACCTACGGCACCATCAAGGCGAAGCAGGCCGTCAAGGACTCCAGCCGGATCCTGGCCTACCCCTTCGCGATGGGCGACCGCATCACCAAGGCGATGCCGGCCGCGGTCATGGGCAAGGACGTCCCGCTCAAGGAGATCTTCAACCCCGAGCACAAGCGCTACGGCGAGGGCGGCGAGTTCCGCGCCCTCTACGAGTCCGACAACGACGTGCGCCGCGTGGTCGACACCGCGATGGGCATCGAGGGGCTCAAGCGCCAGTGGGGCGTCCACGCGGCGGGCGTGATCATGTCCAGCGAGCCGCTGCTCGACGTCATCCCGCTCCTCAAGCGGCCCGCCGACGGCGCGATGATCACCCAGTTCGACTACCCCACCTGTGAGGCCCTCGGCCTCATCAAGATGGACTTCCTCGGGCTCCGCAACCTCACGGTGCTCGACGACGCGGTGAAGAACATCCTGGTCAACCGGGGCGAGGAGCTCGTCCTCGAGGACCTCGAGCTGACCGACCCCGCCACCTACGAGCTGCTCCAGCGCGGTGACACCCTCGGCGTCTTCCAGCTCGACGGTGGCCCGATGCGTGCCCTGCTCCGCTCGATGCGGCCCGACAAGTTCGAGGACATCTCGGCTGTCGGCGCGCTCTACCGGCCCGGTCCCATGGGTGCCGACTCCCACAACAAGTACGCCCGCCGCAAGACCGGCCGCGAGCCGGTGGAGCCGATCCACCCCGAGCTCGCCGAGGCGCTCGAGGACATCCTGGGCGAGACCTACGGCCTGATCGTCTACCAGGAGCAGGTCATGGCGATCGCGCAGAAGCTGGCGGGCTACACGCTCGGCCAGGCCGACCTGCTGCGGCGCGCGATGGGCAAGAAGAAGAAGGAGGAGCTCGACAAGCAGTTCGAGATCTTCTCCGGCGGCATGCAGGAGCGCGGCTACTCCATGTCCGCGGTCAAGACGCTGTGGGACATCCTGCTGCCGTTCTCCGACTACGCCTTCAACAAGGCCCACTCGGCGGCGTACGGGCTGGTCAGCTACTACACCGCCTACCTCAAGGCCAACTACCCGGCCGAGTACATGGCTGCGCTCCTCACGTCGGTCAAGGACGACAAGGACAAGATGGCCATCTACCTCAACGAGTGCCGTCGCATGAAGATCCAGGTCCTCCCTCCGGACGTCAACGAGTCCCATGCCAACTTCACCCCGGTCGGTCACGACGTCCGCTTCGGCCTCACCGCCGTGCGCAACGTCGGCGGCAACGTCGTCGACGGCGTCGTCTCGGCCCGTCAGGAGAAGGGCCGCTACGCCGACTTCAACGACTTCATGGAGAAGGTCCCCGCGCTGGTGTGCAACAAGCGCGTCGTGGAGTCGCTGATCAAGGCCGGTGCCTTCGACGAGATGAAGCACCGTCGGCGCGCCCTGGTCACCATCCACGAGACCGCGGTGGACCAGTACGTCGACATCAAGAAGAACGAGGCGATCGGGCAGGACTCGCTCTTCGGCGGGATCGACGACGACTCCGGCTTCGGTGTCGACGTCGCCGTCCCCGACATCGACGAGTGGGACAAGATGACGCTGCTGGGCCACGAGCGGGAGATGCTCGGCCTCTACGTCTCCGACCACCCGCTCCTCGGGCTGGAGCACGTCTTGTCCCAGGGCACCGACTGCACCATCGGGCAGCTGATGCTCGACGAGGAGCGAGCGCACGGCTCGACGCTGACGGTCAGCGGGCTGGTGACCTCGGTCCAGCGCAAGATCACCAAGCGCGGGGACGCCTGGGCGACCATCACCCTCGAGGACCTCGACGGAGCCATCGAGGTGCTGCTCTTCCCCAGCTCCTACCAGCTGGCCTCGACCCTGCTCGTCGAGGACGCGATCATCCGGGTCAAGGGCCAGCTCTCCCGTGACAAGGACCAGCCCGAGCTGCGGGCGCAGGAGGTCACCGCCCCCGACATCTCGCAGGGCCCGAGCGGGCCGGTCGTGATCAGCCTGCCCTCCACCAGGTGCACGGCGCCGGTGGTGGACCAGCTGCGGGACGTGCTGGGGACCCATCCCGGGATGACCGAGGTGCAGCTGCGCCTGCTCACCCGGTCGTCCACCAAGGTGCTCCGGCTCGGCGACAACCTCAGGGTGACGCCGAGCCCCGCCCTGTTCGCCGACCTCAAGCAGCTGCTGGGGCCCGGGTGTCTGACCGGCTGACCGGGGGTGCCGAGGATGCGGCCCGGGTGTCTGACCGGCTGACCGGGGGTGCCACGGATGCGACCCGGATGTCCGACCGGCTGACCGGCCCCCTCACCCGCGCGCTGCTGGTCGTCCTGGGGTTCACGGCCGCCGGAGCCCTCGCGGGCCTCGCCTGGGAAGCGCTCTGGGAGCCACCCACCGGCGTGGTCATCGAGGACGAGTGGCTGATGGCCCCGTCCGGCCCCGACGTGTCGTTCTCGGGGACGGCCCTCTACGTCCTCCTGGCGCTCCCCGTCGGGGTGGTGCTGGGCGCCCTGGCCGGCCTGCTGCGTCACCACGAGGTCGTCACGACCGGGTCGGTCGTGCTCGGGTCGGTCGTCGCGGGGTGGGTCATGTACGCCGTGGGTCACGCGCTCGGTCCGCCCGACCCACGTGTGCTCGCGGCAGGTGAGCCCGACTACACCCAGGTCCCCGGCGACCTCGTCCTGGCGGGCCCGGACGAGACGACCTCGCCCTACCTCTCCACCGCAGCGGTGGCGCTTCCGCTCGGGGCGTCGGGCGGGCTCGGGTTCATCTACCTTTCGGGATTCCGGCAGCGCCAGCAGGGGTAGGCTTCGGCCCGACAAGCACCTGCGAACACGGGGGATCCACGACCATGACGACACCACCGGGCGGCCCGGAGAACTATCCGGACCACAGCCCGAGCCACGGCCCCGGCCAGGGTCCGGACTACCTCGACCACACCAGCACCCCGGTGCCGGCGACCGACGACAAGCGCAAGCGCCTCCTCGCCCTCGGCGGCGTCGTCGGCGCGGGTGTGATCATCGGTGGCGGTGCCTGGGCGGCGACCAGCTTCTTCGCCACGGGCGAGCAGCCCGCCGAGGCGCTGCCGGCGTCCACGATCGCCTACGCCAGCGTCGACCTCGACCCCAGCGGGGGTCAGAAGATCGAGGCGGTCCGCACCCTGAAGAAGTTCCCGGCGTTCGACGAGGAGATCGACCTCGAGACCGACGAGGACCTGCGTGAGCGGATGTTCGAGGAGATCACGAGCTCGGGCGAGTGCGAGGGGCTCGACTACGCCAAGGACGTCAAGCCGTGGCTGGGCTCGCGCGCGGCGGTCGCAGCGATCGACGCCGGCGAGGAGCAGCCGTCCCCGGTCGTCGTCGTGCAGGTGACCGACTCCGGCGCCGCGGAGAAGGGCATGGACACGCTGCTCGAGACGTGCGGCGAGGGCGACTCCGAGACCGGTGCCTGGACCGTCGAGGGCGACTGGCTGGTCGCTGCCGAGACCGACGAGATCGTCGACAAGGTCGTCAAGGACGCCGCCGAGTCCTCCCTGGCCGACGACGAGGGCTTCAGCCGCTGGACGAGCGAGGCGGGCGACGAGGGCATCATGTCGTTCTACGTCTCCGAGGCGGCAGCCGACTACTACTACGAGCTCCTCACCACCGGCATGGCCGGGGGACCGATGGCCATGTCCGGCATCGGCGCAGACACGGTCGCAGGCGTCGCGCCGGGTCCGGACGGAGTCGTCACCGAGGAGGAGCTCTGGGCGGCGGAGCAGGAGCGATGGGCCGCGGCGGAGGAGGGACGCGAAGGGCTGCCCGAGGAGCTCCAGCAGATGCTGGACGACTTCGAGGGCGGTGCCGCGACCGTGCGGTTCGACGACGGGGCGCTCGAGATCGAGTACGCCATGTCCGACTACCAGCCGGAGCTGTCGAAGCTCTTCGCCAACGAGGAGGGCGTCGACCTGGTCTCCACCCTGCCGGCCGACACCGTGGCGGCGTTCGGGCTCGGGCTCGAGGAGGACTGGGTGCAGGGCATCATCGACTACGTCGAGAAGTTCATGCCCGAAGGAGAGGAGATGAGCGTCGACGACATGCTCGCCGAGGCCGAGGCGGAGACCGGGCTCACGCTGCCCGAGGACATCGAGACCCTCTTCGGTGACGGCGTCGCCGTGGCGGTGGGGCCCGGCATCGACCCCGACGCGATCGCCGACGGCGGTCCCGGCGAGGTCCCGGCCGGGATCCGCATCGCCGGAGACCCCGGGGAGATCCAGGAGGTGCTCGACAAGCTCAAGGCCACGGCCGGCGACCCGGAGATCGAGCCCTTCCTCGAGGTCACCGAGGGAGACGGGTTCGCCGTGCTGGCCCTGAAGGAGGCCTACCGCTCCGACCTCGCCGACAAGGGCTCGCTGGGCGACTCCGCCGCCTACCAGGAGGTCATGGACGACACGGAGGCCCAGAGCGTGCTCTTCGTCGACTTCGACGCCGACGACGGGTGGCTGGTGCGGGTGTCCGAGGAGGACCCCGAGATCAGCGAGAACCTCGAGCCGCTGTCTGCGGTCGGGGTCAGCGCGTGGGTCGACGACGAGGTGCTGCACAGCCTGGTCAAGCTGACGACCGACTGATCGAGGGACGCGCTGACGTCGTCGAGCAGTCAGCGAGCAATGGTGGCGGTCACCGCATCGGTGACCGCCACCAGGTCGTCCGGGGCGAGCTCGAGATCCAGTCCACGCCGGCCGCCGGACACGAACACCGTGCCGTGCTGCAGGGCCGAGTCGTCGAGGACCGTGCGGTGGCGACGCTTCTGGCCCACCGGCGAGATGCCCCCCGCGACGTAGCCCGTGGCGCGCTCCGCCGCGGCCACGTCGGCCATCGCCGCCCTGCTGCCACCGAGAGCCCGGGCGAGGGCCTTGAGGTCCAACCGGCCGGCGACGGGCACGATGCCCACCACCAGCTCGGCGCGTCCCGCTCCGCCGGTCGGCTCGAGGGTGACGAGCAGCGTCTTGAACACCCGCTCCGGCGGCACCCCGAGGGCCTCGGCGGCCTCCTCGCCGAAGGAGGTCGACCTCGGGTCGTGCTCGTAGGCGTGCAGCACGAACGAGACGCCGGCCTCCGCCAGGGCGACCGTCGCCGGGGTGGCGCCACGACCGTGCGAGCGTCCCATCAGTTGGGCGACCAGGCCGTGCGGGCGACCTGGGTGGCCGGGAGCGACGGGATCACGTTGATCGCCCGCAGCTCCTCCCGGAGCAGCCGGGTCACCAGCACCAGCCGCGCCTCGGCGTCCGGTGCCTCCAGGAGCGACTGCCGCTCGGCCATCGGCAGGGGGGACAGCGCGGACAGGGTCCAGGCGAGGTAGTCGGGGTCCCGTGGCAGGGTCCCGCTGAAGGGGTCGCCCTGGAGCTCCGCGATCGCTGCGCGGTAGGCCGTGAACGTCGCCCGCGCGCGGTCCATCACCTCTCCCGGCACGTCCGCCGGCGGCTCCTCGACGACGTCCGCCACCCCGGTGGGGAAGTCCCCGCCGCGTTCCATGCGGTCGAGCCGCAGCCGGTCGCGGACCACCGCCACCACGTCGAAGGTGCCGTCGGGCCGACGCTCGACCTCGGTCAGCTGCAGCAGGCAGCCGACGCGGTAGACGGACTGGGCGCCGTGCTCGCCGAGCTCGTACCCCTCGCGGATCGCCACGGTGCCGAAGACACGGTCGGCCGGCTCCTCGACCCGCAGCAGGTGGCGCACCAGCGCGCGGTAGCGGTCCTCGAAGACGTGCAGGGGGACCGTCATGCCCGGGAACACCACGGTGTTGAGGGGGAACATCGGCAACGGGTCGCCCACGTGCCCAACCTAGCCGCCGGTGTCCACCCGGGACCGCCGCCGCTCGGGCGAGCCGGACCGGAACCTAGAATCGTGCACATGTCCCTGATCCGTCGCATCGACCTGAGGGGCGCCGGCACGGCGTCCGTCGACTATCGCGCGAGCGTGCCCCGCGCCGAGTTCGACGTCGAGGCCGCGGCGCATCAGGTCCGCCCCATCCTCGACGCCGTCCGCACGCGTGGCGTGGAGGCCATCGTCGAGCTGTCCGCGCAGTTCGACGGCGTGGACCGCGACGACATCACGGTGCCGCGCGAGGCGCTCGACCGCGCGCTGGCCGAGCTGGACGCCGGCGTGCGAGCGGCGCTCGAGGAGTCCGTACGACGCCTCCGCGTCACCTGCGAGGCCGAGCTCGAGCAGGACGTGACCACCTCCCTCGGCGAGGGCGCGACCGTCACCCACCGCAAGGTGCCGGTCGACCGGGTCGGTCTCTACGTCCCGGGCGGCCTGGCCCCGCTCGTGAGCAGCGTGGTGATGAACGTGGTGCCGGCCCAGGTCGCCGGGGTGCGGTCCATCGCGCTCGCGAGCCCGCCCCAGAAGAACAGCGGCGGCCTGCCCGAGCCGACGATCCTGGCGGCGTGCGCCCTGCTGGGGGTGCACGAGGTCTACGCCGTGGGCGGCGCGCAGGCCATCGCGATGTTCGCCTACGGCGCCGGGCCGTGCGCCCGCGTCGACCTCGTCACCGGTCCCGGCAACATCTACGTCGCGGCGGCCAAGCGCGAGCTGCGCGGCGTCGTCGGCATCGACTCCGAGGCCGGCCCGACCGAGATCGCGATCCTGGCCGACGACACCGCCGACGCGGCGTACGTCGCCGCCGACCTGGTCAGCCAGGCCGAGCACGACCCGATGGCGGCCTCCGTCCTGGTGACCGACTCCCTGCGGCTCGCCGACGAGGTGGACGCCGAGCTGGACAAGCAGGTGTTCGCCACCCGGCACACCGAGCGGATCCGCACCGCCCTCACCGGGCGGCAGTCCGGGGTGGTGCTGGTCGACGACGTCGAGCAGGGGCTGGAGGTCGTCAACGCCTACGCCGCGGAGCACCTGGAGATCCACACCCGGGACGCCGGGGCCGTGGCAGCCCGGGTGCGCAACGCCGGGGCGGTGTTCGTGGGTCCCTGGGCGCCGGTGTCGTTGGGGGACTACTGCGCCGGCTCCAACCACGTCCTGCCCACCGCCGGCTGCGCCTGCCACTCGAGCGGGCTGTCGGTGAGGGCGTTCACCCGGTCCGTGCACGTCGTGCACTACACCCGCGACGCCCTGGCCGAGGTGGCCGACCACGTCACGACGCTGGCCGAGGCGGAGGACCTGCCCGGCCACGGCCAGGCCGTGACGGTGCGGTTCGACCGATGACCTTCCCTCCACTGCGGGAGGAGCTGCGCGGCATCGCGCCGTACGGCGCCCCCCAGCTCTCGCGCGAGCAGGCGCCCGTGCAGCTCAACGTCAACGAGAACCCCTACGGACCCTCGGCTGAGGTCGCCGCTGACATCGCCCGCGCCGTGGGCGAGGCGGCGACCACCCTCAACCGCTACCCCGACCGCGAGGCCGTGGACCTGCGGGCCGCGCTGGCGGCGTACCTCGACACCTCCGGCGGCCACGGCGTCACCGCCGACATGGTCTGGGCAGCCAACGGGTCCAACGAGGTGATGCTGCAGCTCCTCCAGGCCTTCGGCGGACCGGGACGCAGGGCGCTCAGCTTCGCCCCGACGTACTCGATGTATCCGGAGTACGCCCGCGACACCCACACCGAGTGGCTCACCGGCCACCGGGCCGAGGACTTCTCCCTGGACCTCGACGAGGCGGCGAGGCTGGTCGTCGAGCACCGCCCGTCCGTGGTCCTGCTGCCCAGCCCCAACAACCCCACCGGCACGGCGCTGCCGCCCGAGGCGGTCACCCGGCTGTGCGAGGCGGCGGGGTCGTACCAGCCGGGCGGGATCGTCGTCGTCGACGAGGCGTACGGCGAGTTCCGCCGCGCCGGCACCCCCAGCGCGCTGGAGCTGCTCGGCACCCACCCCAACCTGGTCGTCACCCGCACCATGAGCAAGGCGTTCGCGCTCGCGGGGGCACGCCTGGGCTACCTGGCCGCCGATCCGGCCGTCTGCGACGCCATCCGGGTCGTGCGGCTGCCCTACCACCTCTCCGCGGTCACCCAGGCCGCGGCCCTCGCCGCGCTCCGGCACGCGCCCGAGCTCCTCGGCCGGGTCGACGACCTGCGGCGCGAGCGCGACGCCTGCGTCGACTGGTTGCGGGAGGAGGGCCTGGAGGTGGCCGACTCCGACGCCAACTTCGTGCTCTTCGGCCGCTTCGCCGACCGGCACGCCGTCTGGCAGGCGCTGCTGGACCGGGGGGTGCTCATCCGCGAGACGGGCCCCGAGGGATGGCTGCGCGTCTCGGTCGGCACCCCCGAGGAGATGGCAGCATTCAGGACCGCCCTGCAGGAGACCCGGCAGAGCGAGCACACGACGAAGGAGCGGGCATGAGCCGCACGGCCAGCATCGAGCGCACGACCAAGGAGTCGCAGGTCGAGGTCGAGGTCGACCTCGACGGGAGCGGCCACTCCGAGGTGACCACCGGCGTCGGCTTCTACGACCACATGCTCTCCTCCTTCGCGCGGCACTCCCTGGTCGACCTCGTGGTGCGCACCGACGGCGACACCCACATCGACGCCCACCACACCGTCGAGGACACCGCGATCGTGCTGGGCCAGGCGTTGCGACAGGCGCTCGGCGACAAGGCCGGCATCCGTCGCTTCGGGGACGCCACGGTGCCCCTCGACGAGGCGCTCGTGCAGGCGGTCGTCGACGTCTCGGGACGGCCCTACTGCGTCCACACCGGCGAGCCGGAGGGTCAGGTCTACGTCGCCATCGGCGGGAACGACTCCCACGGTGCTGCCTACCAGGGCTCCCTGACGCGCCACGTCTTCGAGACGATCTCCTTCCACGCCCACCTCGCGCTGCACGTGCGCGTGCTGGCCGGTCGCGACCCCCACCACCTGGTGGAGGCGCAGTTCAAGGCGTTCGCGCGTGCGTTCCGCGACGCCGTGGCGTTCGACCCGCGCGAGCAGGGTGTCCCTTCCACGAAGGGGTCCCTGTGACCGCTGGTCCGTCACCCGAGGTCGTCGTCCTCGACTACGGCTCGGGCAACCTCCGGTCCGTGGTCCGGGCGGTCGAGCGCACCGGGGCGTCGGTCACGCTCACCGGCGACTTCGCGGTCGCGCTCGAGGCGGACGGCCTCGTCGTGCCCGGGGTCGGGGCCTACGCCGCCTGCATGGACGGGCTGCGGGCGGTGAAGGGCGACCGGTTGATCGGGCGCCGGCTCGCCGGTGGACGCCCTGTGCTCGGGATCTGCGTCGGGATGCAGGTGCTGTTCGGCCGCGGGGTCGAGCACGGCGTGGAGACGCCGGGCTGCGAGGAGTGGCCCGGGACCGTGGACCGGCTCGAGGCGCCCGTGGTGCCGCACATGGGCTGGAACACCGTGGAGGCCCCGCCGGGGTCCCGGCTGTTCAGCGGCGTGGAGAGCGAGCGCTTCTACTTCGTGCACTCCTACGCCGCCCGGTCCTGGGAGCTGGAGACGAACGACCGGACGGCCGCCCCACTGGTCACGTGGGCCACACACGGGGGCGACAGGTTCGTCGCGGCGGTCGAGAACGGCCCGCTCTGGGCCACCCAGTTCCACCCCGAGAAGTCGGGTGACGCGGGAGCGGCGCTGCTGCGCAACTGGGTGGCGACCCTTGCCTGAGCCGCCGCGGCGCACGTCGGGATCCACGCCCTAGGGGTGAGGAATCCAGGTTTCTCGCAGGTCGACCGTCATACACATGTGGACGCCGGGTACTCGGACAAGCACACGAACGGACCGTCCAACCATGTAGGAGGACCAATGATCAACGAGAACGAGCTGCGCAACGTGATCGGCCGCAATGCTTACGACAGCAACGGCGACAAGATCGGCAAGGTCGGCCACGTGTTCCTGGACGACGAGACCGGCCAGCCCGAGTTCGCCACGGTCAACACGGGTCTCTTCGGCACCAGCGAGACCTTCGTCCCGATCGCGAACGCCTCGATCAGCGGTGACCAGCTGAACGTGCCCTTCACCAAGGACCAGATCAAGGACGCGCCGAACGTCGACGCCGACGGTGGCCACCTCGACCAGTCCGAGGAGGCCCGCCTCTACCAGCACTACGGCATGTCCTACTCCGAGCGGTCGAGCGACACGGGCCTGCCGAGCGGCTACGACGACGACTCCAACCGCGACAGCACCCGCAACGTGCACGGCACCGAGGGCCACGACACGTCGGGCCCGACGACCGACGACGCCATGACGCGCTCCGAGGAGCGTCTCCAGGTCGGCACCACCAGCCAGGAGGCCGGTCGCGCCCGCCTGCGCAAGTACGTCACCTCGGAGACCGAGACGGCGACCGTCCCGGTGACGAAGGAGCGCGCGGTCATCGAGACCGAGGCGATCACCGACGGCAACGTGGGCGACGCCCTCGACGGCCCCGCCATCTCCGAGGAGGAGCACGAGGTGGTGCTCCGCGAGGAGCAGGCCGTGGCCGAGAAGGTCGCCGAGCCCGTCGAGCGCGTACGCCTCGGCAAGGAGACCGTCACCGAGAACGAGACGGTCACCGAGGAGGTCCGCAAGGAGCACATCGAGGCGGAGGGTGACGTCACCGACCGCCGCGGGAACCTGTGAGCCACAGCGAGGGCACTCCGCGCCCCGAGCGCGGGACCGAGGTCCCGGTCGGCCACCAGGCCGACCGGGATCCCGGCCGTCCCGTCGAGCACGTCGAGCGCACGGAGAAGGTCCAGCACGTCGAGCACGTGGACCGGGACACCGTGGGTCGTGACCGGCAGTCGGTCGTGGCCCGCGAGAAGGCCGAGCACGGCGGCATCAAGTGGGGGTCGGCGTTCTTCGGCTGGCTCACCGCCGCCGGCACGGCGATCCTCCTGACCGCCCTGCTGAGCGCGGTCGGCACGGCTGTGGGCCTGGCCTCCCTCTCCGGGGCCGGAGAGGCGGAGTCGGAGGCACGGCAGAACGCCGAGACCGTCGGCATCGTCGGCATCGTCGCGCTGGTCGTGATCCTGTTCGTCGCCTACTACGCCGGTGGCTACGTCGCCGGCCGGATGGCGCGCTTCGACGGAGCCAAGCAGGGCATCGCGGTGTGGGTCTGGGCCCTCGTCATCGCCATCATCGTGGCCATCGTGGTCGCGGTGGCCGGCGACCAGTACAACGTGCTGTCCCAGCTGAACAGCCTGCCGCGGGTCCCGCTCAGCGAGGGCGACCTCGCGACCGGCGGCATCATCACCGCCGTGCTGGCCATCGTGGCCAGCCTCGGCGGAGCCATCCTCGGCGGTCTCGCCGGGATGCGCTTCCACCGCAAGGTGGACCGCACCGGTCTGGGTCACTGACCCGACCTGCAGCGAGCATCGTGGCCGGCACCCCTCGCGGGTGCCGGCCACGTCCGCGTGTGGAGGGACGCCCACGCCCCGGCCGGACGTGCCGAGTCAGCGCACCGCCACGACGGTCCAGCGGCCGACATCCGTGCGGTCGAACCAGGGCTCGGCGAACAGGTCCGGCGGGAAGGACACCGCCTCGGGCCGCGTCCGGTCCGGGAAGTCGTCGACGGTGAGACGCAGAGCCAGGACGTCCCCCGAGCGCTCCAGCACGAGCCCGTCCACCGGGTCGAAGGCGTTCTCCCTCAGGAGCGTGGCAGCGCAGCGGCCGTCCGGGCAGTCCGCGACGGCCCTGAGCAGCTCGAGCCGGGCGGAGAACTGACCGTTCGGGTGGGAGTAGATGCTCTTGACGGAGATGAACCCGTGCACCGGCGTGGTCGCGAGCAGGTCGACCCGGGAGGTGACCAGCACGGTCTCGGAGCGCGGCATGTCCGGTCGCGACCGGTCCCATGCCTCGAGCAGGTCGGCGACCGGCGGGTCGTCGCGGCCGACGAACAGCACCCCGACCGGCGCGTCCAGACCCCGTGCGCCCGAGGGGTAGGAGCCGTCGGGGTAGCGCGTCGTCTGCGCGACCAGCGCGGGACGCCCCGTGGCCCAGTCCTGCGCGACGTGGTGGGCAGATGCGCCCGCGGCCGCCGCCACGCCGATGGTCGTCACGAGACCGGCCGTCCGAGCGGTCGTCGTCCGGAGGTGGTCCAGCAGGCGGGCACCGCCCAGGAGGCCGGACGCGATCAGCAACAGCTCGACCAGGTCGGCCGTCTTGAAGGTCAGCAGTCCGACGTCGAGGCGCTCGAGGGCGGCCCCCAGCCCCATCGTGGCGAGGGAGCCGACGAGCGCCAGGGCGAGGCCGCCCATGAGCGGATCCGTCGTACGACGGCGCTGCCAGCTCCACGCCGCCAGACCGAGGGCGACGAGCCCGACGATCGACACGGCCCCGGCCGCCTCCCACGGCACCGGCACCGGCGGCACGTTGCCGAGGGGACGGGAGTAGCGCATCTGCAGGGCGTCGCTCGGCAGCCTGAGACGGGCCAGGACAGCGCCGACCCAGTAGGGCGCGGACACGAGCAACGCGACGGCGCCGATGGCGAACGCCCGGGGCAGCGGCAGTCGTGGCGGGCGACCACGCCGGCGGGCCACCAGGTCGGCGGCGAGAGCGAGCACCGTCGCCACGCCGAGGGGCAGGAGGTAGAAGGTGTGGACGAGGACGAGCAGCCCCAGCACCACGCCGAGGGTCCAGGCCCGTGGCCGTGCCTTCCCCGGAGCGCGTACGTCGCGCACGGCGAGCAGCCACCACGGCACCAGGCAGGCCATGACCAGCCACTCGTCCGGCTTCTGGGGATGCGCGCTCCACAGCGCCGTGACGACCGCCACGAGCGCGGCCCTCGGCGGACCGACGACCCGTGACCAGAGTGCGTAGGCCAGCACCGGCACGGCTGCGCCCACGGCGAGCTGAACGGGCTTGACCGCCGTCCAGCCCGGGGTCCCCGTGAGATCGGCCAGCCGGCCCTGGACCCAACCGATCGCCGGGGGGTAGTAGGCCGGGAGACCGCGGTAGCCGTAGTCGACCAGCGCCGGCGTGGCGGCGTACCTGGTGGCCATCTGGGTGCGGAACGCCGAGTCGCCGAACAGGCCGTACCAACCCCAGCGGGTCCCGTCGAGGGCCGCGACACCGAGTCCGGCGAGCAGTGCCGCGCCCAGCACGGCGCCGGCGCCCGCGGCGAGCACCGGGCGGCGGCGCGCGAGCTGGGCCAGCACTGCGCCGCCCAACGCAGCGGCCGTTGTCGCGACCACGACGACGGCGAGACGCCAGCCGGGCTGCGTCACGCGAGGGTCGAGCGCGTCGACCACCACGGCGACGAGCGCGGTCACCAGCGCGGCTGCCACCGGCACGGGCGCCGCTCGTCGCATCCGACTCACCCTGCTGGCGCTCCTCGTGGCTCGTCCCGCCGGCCCTCACGTCGCCCGGCCCGACGTCAGCCTAGGTCACCAGGTCCGGGGGTACTCGCCCATGACGGCCCGGGCAGTGGGCCGAGCGATCAGCAGCCATCCGGGAGGGAAGCATGACCGCTGTCGACCCACGCCCGTACGACTTGACGACGCCGACCGGAGTGGCCGAACGACCAGCCGGTCAGACCTCCCGCAGGCGGCCGACACCCGCCCTGGTGCGCGGCTGCCGTCCTCGGCAGATGTGCAAGAACGTGCTCGTCCTGATGGCACCCGCCCTGTCCGGCCGGGTCCTGGAACCGGACGTCCTGACCGGGGCGGCGGTCGCCTTCACCACGTTCTGCGCGGTCTCCGCGGCGGTCTACCTCTGCAACGACGTGCGTGACGTCGAGGCCGACCGGCACCACCCCACGAAGCGAACGCGCCCGGTGGCCAGCGGGGCGCTACCGGCTGCGACGGCGGTCCGGGCAGCCGGGGCGCTGGTCGTCGTCGCCCTCGGCCTGGCCGTCCTGTGGTCGGGAGAGCTCGCGATCGTCCTGGCGGGCTACCTGACCATCCAGGTCGCCTACACCGCGGGGCTCAAGCACCGTTCCGGCATCGACCTCGTGGTCGTCGCCAGCGGGTTCGTGCTGCGCGTGGTCGCAGGCGGGGTGGCCGCGGGAGTGGAGCTGTCGCTACCGTTCGTTGCCGTGGTCGCCTTCGCGTCGCTGTTCATGGTGGCCGGCAAGCGATACTCCGAGCTCGTCAGCCTCGGGCCCGCCGCGGCCACCCGCCCCGCCCTGCTCGGCTACTCGATGCCGTGGCTGCGGGGCACGTGGATGGTCTCCGCCGTGCTCGCTGTCCTGGGGTACGCCGTCGCTGCCGCCGCGCTCGCGCCGTTCGGGTCCGCCGCTGCGGCCTGCGCACTCGCGTCGGTGCCCGCGTTCGCGGGCGGCATCCTCCGCTACGCCTCGCACGTCAGGGCGGCCGATGCCGGCTGCCCCGAGGCCGTGGTCTTCGGCGACAAGCGGTTGCAGGTCCTCGGCGTGCTGACCTGTGCGTCCGTCGTGGCCGCCCTGGTGCTGGGGTGACCGCGACACCCCTCAGGGGATCGCGGCTGGACGTCACGCGTCGAGCGCTCACCGGCTGGGGGCGTACGGCGCCCACGACCGCCGACGTCGTGGCCGTGACCGGTCCCGACGACGTGGCGTCCCTGCTCGCGGGACTGCACGCGGCAGGGGAGGCGCCGGCCCGCGGTGTGGTGGCCCGTGGGCTCGGACGCAGCTACGGCGACGCCGCGCAGAACGCCGGTGGCCTCGTGCTCGACATGACGGGGTGCGCCCGGGTGCTGGCGATCGACGTCGAGGGCGCGCTGGTGCGGGTCGAGGCGGGCGTCAGCCTCGACACCCTGATCCGCACCCTGCTTCCCCTCGGGATGTGGCTGCCGGTGGTGCCGGGCACCCGACAGGTCACCGTCGGGGGTGCCATCGCGGCGGACGTGCATGGCAAGAACCACCACGTCGCAGGCTCGTTCGGTGCCCACGTGCTGGAGCTCGACCTGGTCACGGCCGACGGCCGGGTGCGCCGGCTCACGCCCGACGGCGAGGACGCCGACGCCTTCTGGGCGACCGTGGGCGGCATGGGCCTGACCGGTGTGGTCGTGCGGGCCACCCTGGCCTGCGTTCCCGCGGAGACGGCGTACGCCGTGGTGCGCACCGAGCGAGCGCGAGACCTCGACCACCTCCTCGAGCTGCTCGCCGAGGACGACCCCGACCCCTACTCCGTCGCCTGGTTCGACGCCTTGGCCCGCGGCCCGCGGATGGGGCGCGCGGTGCTCACCCGGGGTCGCCTCGCCCGCCTGGACGACCTTCCGGCGCGGCTCGCGAAGCGCCCGAGCTCCCTCGGTGGCGAGGGGCAGGGCCCGGCGGTGCCCCCGGTGCCGTACGGGCTGCTCAACCGTGCCACCGGCCGCGCCTTCAACGAGCTGTGGTTCCGCAAGGCCCCACGCCGGCCCTCGACGGACGTCGAGCCGCTGGGTGCCTTCTTCCAGCCCCTCGACGGGGTCCGCGACTGGAACCGCGTCTACGGCCCACGGGGGTTCTGCCAGTACCAGTTCGTGGTCCCGCCGGCGGAGGTCGAGTCCTTCCGGCGCGCGGTCGCGCTCATCGCCGCCTCGGGGCACCCGTCCTGCCTCAACGTGCTCAAGCGGATGGGCCCCAGCGGCCCCGGTCCGCTGTCCTTCCCCGCGCCCGGGTGGACCCTCGCCGTCGACCTGCCGGCCGAGCCGGGACTCCACCGCCTGTTCGCGCAGCTCGACGAGCTCGTGCTGGGTGCCGGCGGCCGTGTCTACCTCGCGAAGGACGCGCGGCTCTCGTCCGGGTCGGTGGAGGCGATGTATCCGCGGCTGGCCGAGTTCCGCGCGGTGCGGCGGATGCTGGATCCTGAGGAGCTGTTCGTGTCCGACCTCGCCCGGCGGGTCCTGCTGTGACGCCCCGCCCCACCCTGCAGGAGCTGACTGTGCTCGATGCCACCGGCCGTCCGCGGTCCCTCTTCCTCCTCGGAGGGACCTCCGACATCGCCCTCGCGGTCGCGGAGCGGTACGCCTCCCGCGTCCCGGGGCTCCGCGTCGTCCTGGCAGCCCGGCCGGGGGAGCGCCGCGACTCCGCGGTGACCCGCCTGGCCGGTGTGGGGTGCGACGTGCACGCCGTCGACCTCGAGGCCCGCTCGGTCGACTCCCACGAGGACGCGGTCCGAGCCGCGGCAGCGCTGGGCGACATCGACGTGGCGGTCGTGGCGTACGGGCTGCTCGGCGACAACGAGCGGGCGTGGACCGACGTCGCAGCCGGCACGGAGCTGGCCGAGGTCAACTTCGTCGGCCCCCTGGCCGCCGGCATCCTGCTCGGGGAGCGTGTCCGCGAGCAGGGACACGGCGTCGTGGTCGCGCTCTCCAGCGTGGCCGCCGAGCGGCCGCGGAGGTCGAACTTCGTGTACGGCGCCACGAAGGCGGGCACGGACGCGTTCTTCACCGGCCTCGGCGAGGCGCTGCGCGAGCACGGCGGCCACGTGCTCGTGGTCCGCCCGGGCTTCGTCCGCTCGAAGATGACCGCTGGCCTCGAGCCCGCGCCGCTCGCGACCGACCCGGGACGTGTCGCGGACGCGGTCCTGGCAGCGGTCGACGCCCGCCGCGAGCAGGTGTGGGTCCCGGGCGCGATGCGGGGCGTCATGGTCGTCCTGCGCCACCTGCCACGACCGGTGTTCCGGCGCCTGCCGATCTGATGCCGGCGACGACCGTCCACCTCGTGCGCCACGGCGAGGTCCACAACCCCGACGGGATCCTCTACGGGCGCCTCGAGGGGTTCGCCCTCTCGGAGCGTGGACACCGGATGGCCGAGCGGGTCGCCGCCGCCCTGGCCGGCCGCGACGTCACCCACCTGGTCGCCTCGCCGCTGGAGCGGACCCTCCAGACCGCTGCGCCACTGGCGCAACGCCTCGGCCTGGAGGTGCACCACGACGAACGGGTCGTGGAGGCGGGGAGCCGGCTGGAGGGCCTCCGCCTCGCCGGCGCGCGGCGGGTCCTCCGGACGCCGGCGGCGTGGCGGCACCTCTGGAACCCCGTCCGCCCGTCCTGGGGCGAGTCCTACCACGAGGTGGTCGAGCGGGTGCTGGCCGCGATCGACGACGCCCGCTCAGCGGCGTACGGACACGAGGCGGTCGTGGTCTCCCACCAGCTGCCGATCTGGGCGACCCGGCTGCACCTCGAGGGCCGCTCGCTCGTGCACGACCCCCGGCGACGCCAGTGCGGCCTGTCCTCGATCACCTCGCTGCAGTTCGACGGGGTCCGGGTGACCTCGGTGGCCTACTCCGAGCCCGCCGCCGACCTCGTGCCCGCGCGAGGGCGATGACGCATGGCCGGCCGACGACGCGTCCGTCCCGAGCCGGCGGTCGACGCGCCGCCCGGCGAGCCGGACGCCGCCGCGCACGGTGGACAGCTGCCCGCGGGCAGTGCACAGATCGCGGTCGCGCTCATGGTGATGAACGTGTCGATGTACGCCTTCACGATGTCGGCGGCTCGCGTCCTCGGTCCGACGCCGTACGGCGCCTTCGTCGCGGTCGTCAACGCGATGCTGATCGTCAGTGTCCTCCAGCTGGGGCTCCAGGCCACGGCAGCACGGCGCATCAGCGCCGATCCGGAGCACGTCGACGAGATCGAGCGACAGATCCTGCGCGTGTCGTTCCGGGCAGCAGTGCTGCTCGGTGCGGTGCTCCTGGCGGCGGCGCCGGTGGTGGACCGGCTCCTCGGCCTGGGAAGCCTCGCGACGGCGCTGCTCATGGCGGTCGCGTCCGTTCCGCTCACCATGTCCGGGGCACAGGCCGGGATCCTGCAGGGCGAGCGCAGGTGGCGCGAGCTCGCGGTGCTGTACGTCCTGTCCGGTGTGCCGAGGCTCGTGGTCGGGCTGGCGCTGGTCCTGTGGCAGCCCACCCAGCTGATGGCGTTCCTGGGGCTCGCGGTGGGGTTCGTGGCGCCCTACCTCTACGGCCTGACCGTCCTGCGGCGAGGACGGCGCGGACGGGACGCCCGCGCCCGGGGCGATGGGTCGCACCCGCACGGGTTCGTCCCCGTCATGAGGGAGACCGCTCGCAGCTCGCAGGCGCTCCTCGCCTTCTTCGCGCTGACGAACGCCGACATGCTCGTCGCGAGGACCGTGCTCGACCCGGGCGACTCGGGACTCTACGCCGCCGGCGTCCTGGTTTCGCGCGCCGTCCTCTTCCTCCCGCAGTCCGTGGTCGTCCTCGCCTTCCCCTCGATGTCGGCCGAGGACGGTGCGGCGCGGGCCCTGGGCCGCAGTGTCGCAGCGGTGGTGGTGCTGGGGGCGCTGTGCACGGCCGCGACGGCCGTCCTCCCGGACGTGGTCCTGGTCCTGGCCGGGGGAGGGGCCTACGCCGCGGTCCGCGACCAGCTCTGGCTCTTCGCAGCGCTGGGGACCGTGATGGCGGTGCTCCAGCTGCTGGTCTACTCGGTGCTGGCTCGGCAGGGACGGCACTCGGTCCACCTGGTGTGGGCGGCCCTCGCTCTCATGCTGGCGGGGGCGACCACCGTGTCCAGCGTGACCGGGCTGCTCGCGGTCGTCCTGCTCGCGGACACGGTCCTGCTGATGGTGCTGGGTGTCCTCGCCCACGTCACTGCCCGCGGACGGGTGGTCCGGCGCGCTCGTGAGTCCTAGGGTGGCCGGATGGACGACGCAGGCACGGAGGCGGAACCGGACGTCATGGAGCTGCTGGACAGGGTGGGGGAGAGCCTGGTGTGCCGCGTGTGCGGGTCGCTCGTGGCGTCGACCGACCCCTACCCGCGGGCCCACTGGGACTGGCACGAGACCCCGAACGGCGCCTGAGGGCGGTCAGGCTCCCTGCCCCAGGGGCTCGATCGCGTCGTCCTCCACGAGCTGCTCGAGCGCGAGGGAGCAGCCCGACTGCCAGGTGCCGTCCTCGTCCTGGAACGAGACCACCGCCTCCCCGGTGCACTCGGCTGCGGCTCCACCGTGGTGGGTGCACCTGCCCTGAGCTGCGGGGGAGTCCGCGTCGTACAGGTCGGGGTCGAACGTCTGCGACGGCTTCATGGCTGGCCTCCTTCGTCTCCGTTCACGATGCGTCCGACCGACTCACCACGGCTCCATCCGCAGGGGTGGGCTCCGGCCGGGACGGGCTCGGCCCCCGGCTCAGCGCGGCGCACCTCGGGGCGAGAAGGTCGACGACGGCTCACGTCTCGCCGTCGTACCTGCCGGTCGGCGGGGACCGCCGGGATCCCTAGGATCGGCACCATGCCGGACCACCTGGAGCTGCTGCCTGCCGTCGACATCAAGGACGGCCAGGCCGTCCAGCTGGTCCAGGGGGTCGACGGATCGGAGAAGCGGTTCGGCGACCCCGTCGAGGCGGCGCTGCGGTGGCAGGAGGCGGGGGCGGAGTGGATCCACCTCGTCGACCTGGACGCGGCCTTCGGCCACGGGCACAACCGCGAGCTGCAGGCGCGCATCGTCGGCGCCCTGGACATCCGGGTCGAGATGAGCGGTGGCATCCGCGACGACGAGTCCCTCGAGGCGGCCATGGCGACCGGGTGCCGACGGGTGAACATCGGCACCGCGGCGCTCGAGCAGCCCGAGTGGTGCGCGCGCGCGATCGCGGCGTACGGCGACCGGGTCGCCGTCGGCCTCGACGTGCGCGGGACGACCCTGGCGGCGCGGGGCTGGACGCGCGAGGGCGGCGACCTCTACGAGACGTTGGCGCGCCTGGACTCCGAGGGCTGCGCGCGCTACGTCGTCACCGACGTCAACAAGGACGGGATGCTCCAGGGGCCCAACCTCCAGCTGCTGCGTGACGTCTGCGCGGCCACCGACCGCCCCGTGGTCGCGAGTGGCGGGGTCACCACGCTCGACGACATCCGTGCGTTGATGGACCTCGTGCCCGACGGCGTCGAGGGTGCCATCGCCGGGACCGCGCTCTACGAGGGCCGCTTCACCCTCGAGGACGCGCTCGCCCTGACGCGGGGCGCCTGAGCATGGAGTTCACCGAGTACCACACCCGGCTGGCCGCCTACGCCCTGCTCGTCGACGAGGTCGACGGGCACGAGCGGGTGCTGCTCACGTGGTGGAACGGCGAGGGCCACAGCGACCCGGCGTGGTCGCTCCCCGGCGGCGGCATCGACTTCGACGAGTCGGTCCTCGACGGCCTGGTGCGCGAGGTGTACGAGGAGACCGGCTACCACGTGGAGCGCGGCGCCCTCCTCGCCGAGGACTTCTTCACCGCGCGCGGCCGGACCTTCGACGGCTGGATCCGCTCCCAGCGCTTCGTCTTCGACGCGACGATCACCGGCGGCGAGCTGGGCACCACCGAGGTCGACGGCTCCACCGACCACGCCGCCTGGGTGCCGCTGGACGAGCTCGAGGGCCAGCCCCGCGCTGACATCGTCGACGTCGCGCTGGCCGCCCGTCAGCTGCGGGCGGTGCGGCCATGAGCCTCGCCGTCCGCGTGATCCCGTGCCTCGACGTCGACGGCGGACGTGTGGTGAAGGGGGTCAACTTCCAGGAGCTCCGTGACGCCGGCGACCCCGTCGAGCTGGCCCGCCTCTACGACGCCGAGGGCGCGGACGAGCTCACCTTCCTCGACATCTCCGCCTCCCACGAGGGCCGTGCCACCACCATGGAGGTGGTGAGCAGGTGCGCCGAGGAGGTCTTCATCCCGCTCACGGTGGGCGGGGGAGTGAGCAGCGTGGCCGACGTCGACCGGCTGCTCCGCGCGGGTGCGGACAAGGTCGCCGTCAACACGGCCGCCATCCGCCGACCCGAGCTGGTGAAGGAGATCGCGGACCGGTTCGGCAGCCAGGTGCTGGTCATCAGCGTCGACGCGCGCCGGGCACCCGGTCAGCCGAGCGGCTTCGAGGTGACCACCCACGGCGGCCGGACGTCCGCCGACCTCGACGCCGTCGAGTGGGCCGCGCGGGCCGCGGGCCTGGGGGCGGGGGAGGTCCTCCTCAACGCGATGGACGCCGACGGCACGACCGACGGCTTCGACGTCGAGCTCATCCGCGCCGTACGACGCGAGGTGTCCGTCCCGGTCATCGCCAGCGGCGGTGCCGGCGCGGTGGAGCACTTCCCCCCGGCGGTCGAGGCCGGCGCCGACGCCGTGCTGGCGGCGACCGTGTTCCACTTCGGGACGCTGAGGATCGGCGAGGTGAAGGCGGGCCTGTCCGCTGCGGGTCACCCGGTCCGCTGACGTCGCTCGCCGCACTAGGATCCGTCCATGCGCACGATGTCTCCGCGGCTCGCCGTCCCCGCCCTGGCCGCCACCGCGATCGCCCTCTCCGCCTGCGCCCCTGCCGACGAGGCGTCCGACTCGAGCGAGGGCGTCGGGTCCGGCGAGTCGAGCTCGGGGTCGGCCGGCTCCGAGCCGGAGGCCGAGGAGTGCACCCCCGACTCGATGGAGACCCTGTCCCCCGGGACGCTGACCATCGCCACCGACTCGCCGGCGTACGAGCCCTGGTTCGTCGACGACGACCCCACCAACGGCAAGGGCTACGAGTCCGCCGTGGCCTATGCGGTCGCGGAGCAGCTCGGCTACACCGAGGACCAGGTCACGTGGGTGACGGTGCCGTTCAACAAGGTCGTCCAGCCCGGCGCCAAGGACTTCGACTTCGACGTCAACCAGGTCTCCATCACCGAGGAGCGCAGGAACGCGGTCGACTTCTCCAGCGGCTACTACGACGTCCGGCAGACCGTCATCACCACCGAGGGCAGCGCCATCGACGGCGCGACGTCCCTCACCGAGCTCGCCGACGCCAGGCTGGGTGCCCAGGTCGGCACCACCAGCCTCACCGCCATCGAGGAGCAGGTCCAGCCGTCGGAGGATCCCGCTGTCTTCGACACCAACGACCAGGCGGTGCAGTCGTTGCAGAACGGACAGATCGACGGCATCGTCGTCGACCTCCCGACCGCCTACTTCATGACCGCGGTGCAGCTCGACGACGGTGTGATCGTCGGTCAGCTCCCGCTGCCCGAGGGAGCCGAGGTCGAGCAGTTCGGCGCCGTGCTCGACAAGGGCAGCCCGCTCACCGACTGCGTCAGCCAGGCGGTCGACACGCTCCGCGAGGACGGGATCCTCGACCAGATCGCCGACCAGTGGCTGGAGCAGCAGGGCGCGCCCGAGCTCTCCTGATGAGCCGTGACTCCACGACGAGCGGCCTCGTCGACGACTGGGCGCCGTCGGCCGCCCAGCGCGAGCGGGACGCGTGGCGGCGCCGGCAGACCGTCCGCAGCACGGGCGTCGCCGCCCTCAGCACGGTGCTCGTGCTGGGGCTCGCCGGCGCAGCGGTGGTGTCCTCCCCGGGGTTCCAGCGGGTGCGGGAGACCTACTTCAGCTGGGACAAGGCCGTCGACTCGTTCCCGGCCGTCCTCGAGGGGCTCTGGCTCAACATCCGGGTGATGGCGCTGTGCGCGGTCCTGATCGTCGCGCTGAGCCTCGTCATCGCGATCATGCGCACCGTCCGCGGTCCCGTCGCCTTCCCGCTGCGCCTCCTCGGCACCGTGTACGTCGACGTGTTCCGCGGGCTCCCGCTGCTCCTCGTGCTCTTCCTGCTCGGCTTCGGGGGACCGGCCCTGAACCTCACCGGGCTTCCCCGGTCGGCGCTGTTCTGGGGCTGCTCGGCCCTCGTGCTGTCCTACTCGGCGTACGTCGCAGAGGTCTTCCGTGCAGGCATCGAGTCCGTCCATCCCAGCCAGCGGCTCGCGGGGAGGGCACTCGGGCTCGGCTACGCCCAGACCCTGCGGCACGTGGTCCTGCCGCAGGCGTGGCGCCGGGTGCTCCCGCCGCTCATGAACGACCTCGTCTCGCTGCAGAAGGACTCCGGCCTGATCGCCGTGCTGGGCGTCGTCGACGCGATCCGCGCCGCCCAGATCGAGACGGCCCGCGACTTCAACTACACGCCGTACGTCGTCGCCGGCGTGCTCTTCATCTGCCTGACCGTGCCGATGGCCCGGCTCACCGACTGGTTCGCCCGCAAGCAGGGCTTCCACGGCGCCGGGGGCATGCTGTGACGGCGGCCGTGGAGCCGGAGCGGACGGGGGAGCTCCTCCGCCTCGCCGGGGTGCGCAAGTCCTTCGGTGGCAACGTCGTGCTGCGCTCGGTCGACCTCGAGGTGCACCCCGGGGAGTGCGTCGTGCTCATCGGGGCCTCGGGCTCGGGCAAGTCCACCCTGCTGAGGTGCGTCAACCTGCTCGAGGTGGTCGACGACGGGCTCATCACCTTCGACGGTCGCGACATCACGGACCCCCGCGTCGACGGCGACGAGGTGCGCTCGCGGATGGGCATGGTGTTCCAGGCCTACAACCTCTTCCCGCACCTCACGGTGCTGGGCAACGTCACGCTCGCGCTGCGCAAGGTGCACGGCGTCCCTGCGGGGGAGGCCGACGAGCGCGGGCTCGCGATGCTCGAGCGGGTCGGGCTCGCCGGCCGCGCCCGCTCCCGCCCGGACGACCTGTCGGGCGGGCAGCAGCAGCGCGTCGCGATCGCCCGCGCCCTGGTGTCCAGCCCCCGGCTGATGCTGCTCGACGAGGTCACCTCCGCGCTCGACCCCGAGCTCGTGGGCGAGGTGCTCGACCTGCTCGGCGAGCTCAAGGACGACGGCGTGACGATGCTGGTCAACACCCACGAGATGGGCTTCGCCCGAGAGGTCGCCGACCAGGTCTGCTTCCTCCATGACGGCGTCGTCCACGAGCGCGGCGCGCCCGAGGCGCTGCTCGGGGACCCGCGCGAGGAGCGCACGCGCGCCTTCCTGTCGCGGATCCGCGCGTCCTGACACGTTTCGGATTCGTCCGCTGTCGGTGGCCAGGAATAACCTGACCGAACGGTCGGTTGGGCCGTGGGCCGGGTCCACGACCAGCGACCGGGACTGCGCGGGCACGAGGGCGAGGAGGCGGGCGACACCAGTGGGCGAGGACACGGAGCTGCGCGGCTCGACCACGCGCGAAGGCTTCAAGGTCCTCGGGGTCGGGATCCGTCGCGAGCCTCGCGTCTTCGTCGTCGCCACGCTCGGGGCAGTGCTCTTCGGCGTCCTCACCGTGGCGGACGCCTGGGTCCTCGGCTGGTCCACCGACCACGTCCTGATCCCGGCGTTCGAGAACGGCGAGATCGGCACCGACATGCTCGTGTGGGTCTTCGCGCTGTTCCTCGCCGTCGCCCTGCTGCGGGCGCTGGGCATCGTCGCGCGCCGCCTCGGCGGCGGGATCATGTACTACCGGATGCAGTCCCACACGCGGCGTGCCGTCACCCGTCAATACCTCCGGCTGCCCATGGAGTGGCACCAGCGCCACCCCACCGGCCAGCTGCTCTCCAACGCCTACTCCGACGTCGAGGCCGCCTGGGCGCCGATCATGCCCCTGCCCATGGCCCTGGGCACGGTGGTGATGATGGTGATCGCCGTCGTGCAGATGTTCATCGCCGACGTGGTCATGGCTCTCGTGGGCCTGCTGGTCTTCCCCGCGGTCGTCCTCGCCAACCTCGTCTACCAGCGCTTCTCCTCCCCGCTGATGACCCGCGCCCAGGGACTGCGCGCGGAGGTCAGCGAGATCGCCCACGAGTCCTTCGACGGCGCGATGGTGGTCAAGACGCTGGGCCGCGAGACCGAGGAGACCGACCGGTTCCGGGCGAAGGCCCAGGAGCTGCGTGACGTCAACATCAGGGCCGGACGCATCCGGGCTGCGTTCGACCCCACGCTCGCGAGCCTCCCGAGCATCGGGGTGCTGGTCGTCCTCGCGGTGGGCGTCTCCCGGGTGATCAGCGGAGCCACCGACGCCGGCGACGTC
The DNA here is from genome assembly GCA_902805885.1 of uncultured Nocardioides sp. Taxonomy (GTDB): domain Bacteria; phylum Actinomycetota; class Actinomycetes; order Propionibacteriales; family Nocardioidaceae; genus Nocardioides. The sequence continues at coordinate 77,341 of CADCUM010000078.1, forward strand.
GTCACGGTGGCCTACCTCCTCACGATCGTGTCGTTCCCCATCCGGGCGATCGGCTGGCTCCTCGGTGAGTTCCCGCGCTCCGTGGTGGGCTACCGCCGCGCCAAGGCCGTCATCGACGCGACCGGCGCCATGCCGTACGGCGCGGCCGACCTGCCGCCCCGCTCCGAGGGCATCCACCTCGAGCTCGACGAGCTGCACTACTCCTACGAGCCCGAGGCCCCGCTGCTCACGGGCGTGAGCTTCCAGGTGCCGCCCGGCAGCACGGTGGCCGTCGTCGGACCGACGGCGTCGGGCAAGAGCACGCTGACCGCGCTCATGTCGCGCCTGGTCGACCCCGACGGCGGTGCCGTGCGCGTCGACGGGATGGACCTGCGTGAGCTGCGACAGGGCGAGCTCGCGCGTGACGTGGCCCTCGTCCCGCAGACGGCGTTCCTCTTCGACGACACGGTCCGCGGCAACGTCACCCTCGGCGCCGACGTCCCCGACGAGGACGTGTGGGCCGCGCTCCGGACCGCCCAGGCGGACGGCTTCGTCGCCGCGCTCCCGTCGGGCCTGGACACCCAGCTGGGCGAGCGCGGCACCTCGCTGTCCGGCGGACAGCGGCAGCGGCTGTCACTCGCTCGCGCCCTCGTGCGGCGTCCCCGCCTGATGATCCTGGACGACGCGACCTCCGCCGTCGACCCCGAGGTCGAGGCCCGGATCCTCGCCTCCCTCCGCGACGACGTGTCGGGCTCGACGGCCTCGCTGGTCGTCGTGGCCTACCGCAAGGCCACGATCTCGCTGGCCGACCGGGTGGTCCACCTCGAGGGCGGCCGTGTCGCCGGGGAGGGCACGCACGCCGAGCTCCTCGAGTCGAGCCCTGACTACGCCCGCCTCGTCAACGCCTACGAGGTCGAGGCCGCCGAGGTGGACACCGCATGAGCGCGACAAAGCCCAGCACCGCCACCCGGATGGACACCGGCGAGGACATCAAGGCGATGGAGACCCTGCGGCTGGGGGTCAAGCACTCGCCCGAGCTGCGGGAGGGCATCGGCGTCACGCTGCTCCTGGCGGTCGTCGCGTCGTGCGGGCAGATCGTGGTCCCGATCGCCGTGCAGCAGACCCTCGACCGCGGCCTCAACGGCCCCGACGGGCCGCAGCTCGGCTACGTCGCCTGGCTCGGGATCGCAGCGTTCGTCGCGATCGTCGTCACCAGCGTCGCGTCGTACGCCATGACGTCGCGGCTGTTCGCCACGTCCGAGCGGGGTCTCGCGACGCTGCGCACCAAGGCCTTCCGCCACGTCCACGACCTCCCGCTCCTGACGCAGAACACCGAGCGGCGCGGAGCCCTGGTGTCGCGGGTGACCACCGACGTCGACCAGGTGAGCCAGTTCCTGGTCTTCGGTGGGCTGATCTTCGTGGTGAGCGTCGGGCAGATCGTCGTCGCGACGGTCGTGATGCTCCTCTACAGCTGGGAGCTGACCGTCGTCGTCTGGCTCTGCTTCGCGCCGCTGTTCTTGTCGCTGCGGTGGTTCCAGCAGCGGCTCTCGGCCGCCTACACGGTGGTCCGGCACCAGGTGGGCGTCCTGCTCGGAGCGATCTCCGAGCCGGTGGTGGGCGCGGCGGTCGTCCGGTCGTACGGCGTGGAGGGCCGCACCCAGCAGCGCATCGACGACGCCATCGACAGCTGGCAGAACGCCTACACGCACGCGCAGACCTACACCGTGGTGTCGTTCTCGCTGGGCGGCATCTCCGGCGGACTGGCCAACGCCGGCGTGATCGTGGTCGGGGTGCTGCTCGGGTTCACCTCCGACATGACCCCGGGGCGGATCCTGGCGTTCGCGTTCCTGGTCACGCTCTTCGTGGGGCCTGTCCAGATGGGCACGCAGATCCTCACCGACGCCCAGAACGCGATCGCGAGCTGGCGCCGCACCCTGGGCATCCTCGAGACGCCGGGCGACCTCGTCGACCCGGGTCCCGACGGCGTGACGCTCCCGCGCGGTCCGATCGACGTCACCTTCGACCACGTCTCGTTCGCCTACCCCGGCGGCCCGCCGGTGCTGGTCGACGTCGACCTGCGCATCGGGGCCGGCACCCGCGTCGCGATCGTGGGGGAGACCGGATCGGGGAAGTCGACGTTCGCCAAGCTGCTCACCCGGCTGATGGATCCCGTCGAGGGGGCGGTGCTCCTCGACGGCATCGACGTGCGGACCATCCGTCCCGAGTCGCTGCGACGCAGCGTCGTGCTGGTGCCCCAGGAGGGGTTCCTCTTCGACGACACCATCGCCGCCAACGTCCGCTACGGGCGGCTGGAGGCCACCGAGGAGGAGATCACGGCCTCCGCCCTCGAGCTCGGCCTGGACGACTGGCTCTCCGGCCTCCCTCGCGGCCTCGCGACCGAGGTCGGTCAGCGTGGCGAGCTGATGTCGGCGGGCGAGCGCCAGCTCGTGGCGTTGCTCCGCGCCCACCTGGCCGACCCCGACCTGCTGGTCCTGGACGAGGCGACGAGCGCGGTGGACCCGCAGCTGGAGATGCAGATCGGTCGAGCGCTCGAGCGGCTCATGCAGTCACGCACGTCGGTGACCATCGCCCACCGGCTCTCCACCGCGGAGAACGCGGACGAGGTGATCGTGGTCGACCGCGGGCGGGTCGTCCAGCGGGGACCGCACGCCCAGCTCGTCCAGGAGAGCGGCCGCCCCTATGCCGGGCTGCACGCCAGCTGGATCTCCCAGCACGGCGGCTGAGCGCGAGGGGTTCGGCTCAGGCGCCGAGGATCTGCATGAGCAGCATGTCGACGTCGAGGTGACCCGACTCCAGGCCGGCCGGGACCAGCGCCGTCGTGCGGGCGACGAAGTCGCTGAGCTCGGTGCTGCGCGCCTGCAGGACCAGGTGCCCGTCCGGGGAGCTGAGCTCGACCTCGACGACCGCCCGTCCGTTCTCCCCGATCGCGGGGGCCACGCGGACGTCGCCGTCGCCGGCCGGCCGGCCGACGCCCTGCACGAGCAGGTCGCGCCCGAAGGTCCAGGTGAGGTCGCCCTCACCGGTGATGAAGGTCATCGTCACGGCGTACGGGTCGCTCTGGCGGTAGGCCAGGACCGTGTCGATCTGGTGCCGGTGCCCCTCGACGTCCACACACTCGAGTGTGAGGTCCACCGCGACGTCGGCAACGGTGCGCTCGCTTCCGGACCTGTTCATCGGGGATCCTCTCGGGCTGTGGGGAAGTGCTTCAGTTGTGCAACGAGCGGTAACGGAATCCATGACGGATGTCCCGCACCTGTCCAGACCACCGGTCCGCGTCGCTGCGGGAGCGCGCGGGACCGCGCTCGCTCTTGGGTGCTGGCGCTAGGGTCGGGCCATGACCGGCGCCGCCAAGCGGATCGTGCTCGAGACCCTCGGCTGGGTGCTGCTCCTCGTCGGGATCGCGGCGATCTTCCTTCCCGGGCCGGGGCTGCTGGGGATCTTCGCCGGGCTGGCGCTGCTCTCGCAGCAGTACGACTGGGCCGAGCGGCGCGTCGAGCCCGTACGGATCCGTGCGCTGCGGGGTGCGGCCGAGGGTGTGGAGACCTGGCCGCGCATCGTGGCGTCGGTGCTGGGAGCCTTGCTCCTCATGGCCTTCGGGGTGCTCTGGATCCTCAGCCCGCCGGCACCGGGATGGTGGCCGCTCGACGACTCCTGGTGGCTGCCGGGAGGAATCTGGACCGGCGTCACCCAGGTCGTGTCCGGCATCATCGCCCTGGCGCTGATCGTCTACTCCTACCGTCGCTTCCACGGCAAGCCCGAGGCCGTCGAGGCCCTCGAACGCTCCCGGTCCACGGCCGATGCCGAGTCCCACGCACGCATGCGTTAGAGTTCCCCGGCACCGCTCAGCGGGCGATTGGCGCAGTGGTAGCGCGCTTCGTTCACACCGAAGAGGTCACTGGTTCGAACCCAGTATCGCCCACCAGACACATACAGCCCCTGACCTGCGACGTAGCAGGCAGGGGCTGTTTATATGGCGGATCGTGCCCGACATGTGTCCGACCCCTCCGATTGAAGCGGCCCCCGACGGAGTAGTGAGCACCGGCCGAGGGCCTAGCTCACAGCGCTGACGAGCTGCAGACCATGACCACATATCCCAACCGTCCGCCGAGAAGCGCTGCCGCACCTGTCCTGCTGCCAGGGCCCAAGGGCCTGACGGCAGGCTCTAGATCAAGATGATGCGAGGGCGTTGCGGGGCCGGGGCCGTTGTGGAGGTCCGGTACATCAACGACCGAGCGGACCCGCAAGGACGCGTGAGGACAGTTCTCACCTTGATTCCGTGGGTCGCGCAGGCACGCCCTTCGGTAGCCAGAGTCTCCACATCAGGTCGAGAGTCACGAAAAAGATCAACCACGTGAGGGATATGACGACGCCCAGGGTCTCGGGTCCCTGAGCGGTTCTGCGGTTGAGACAAGCAGGGGCTGAACCATGACGCGGTGTTCGACATGGTCTAGCCCAAGTGGCGCGCCGCCGTGGACAGCAGGTGGACAACGCGGGATGTGGCGCGCTCCTGTCGCCGATCCGGCATACCGTCGATACATCCGGTGGCCACGAGGGGAGTCACCGGGGCGTGTACAGCGTCATCGCCCTACCCGTGATAGAACTGCGCGCAGCCGCCGCGATCATGCATCCCCCGTCATGGTCGCGGCGGCCTCTTGCTGCGTCGACACAGACAGAACCCCCCACGGTCTCGGGTCCGTGAAGGGGTTCTGCTGTTGAGAGGGTGGCCAGTGCCCGGCGCACCCCCACAGGAGCGCCGGACTTACCCCTCTTGCCCTTCGGACGGTAGAGCCCGAGGGTTGCTCGCGCCACGCGCTTCGACCAACCTCCATGCGCCCTTGATCGAACACGTCGGGGGCGCAGAGTCAGACCCCGCCGAAGCGCGTCCCGAGGACGAGCGGCAGGACTCTTTGCGACTGAAGCAATCGACTTGCCTCGGTGGGCGAGCGCGCATCCTGAGCGCTAGCGTCGCTGGCGGCGCGTACCTCTTGAGAGAGAATTCCGTCGCGCCCAACGCCCGCGCGGCGGACATGGTCCCGCCGCGTGGGCGTTGCATGTCAGCTCAGGGGTACGACAGCCCAGGTGCTGGGGCGCTCCTCAAGTGTTCAAGCACCTTGCCGAAACCTCCGCGCTGCGTACCGAGCGGAGCAACGCATGAGGCCCTAGCGTCGAGGGTGGCGCAAATTGCTCGGGAGGGACTCGGGTTTCTTCTCTTGCGCCCAACGCCCACGCTGGCTTGTGTCACCACCACACCGCGTGGGCGTTGTATCGGACCGTGAAGCTCGCCCGCGGACAATTGGGGGCGGAATGTCCGCGGGCGGCTTGCCCTACCTGACCGCCATCGCCCCCACGGCGCTGAGCGGCTGGGCGAACCCCCTACGGTCTCGGTGCATATGCCGAGCACGCCGGAGTCGGACTGGGAGATGCGCGTTGAGTTGCCACCCGGCGCGGGCTACTACGCCATGCAGGCGAGTCGGTCGGCCTCACGGACCGTGTGTGTCCGCAGCGCTTGGATGGGCACCGTTGGTCGAGCACAGGCCACGCGTAGGCGATGAGGAACGCGACCGCGAGGAGCAGGAGCGGCACTTCGGCACGCCGTTCCCAGCGCTGGACTCGCGTCATGTGCGGAGTCCAGGATTCCTCAGCCATGCCGGGCACCATAACCGGATCGGCTGACTCCTATGGGCAGTCGGTGAGGGCGGTCCCGCGGCTCGCAGACCGGAGGACAGGAGCGTCGGGGCTGTTGCATCAGCATGAAGTTGTCGCTGATGGTCGACCCGTCGTCTGCCTTCATGGCGACCGTGCAGCACGAGCCGGCCCGCTTCGGGGTCTGCCAGTCCTGAATGAACTGACCGGCCGTCACGTCGTACAGGGAGCGGTTGCCGCCGGTGGTCACCAGTTCGACGGCATCGGTGACCGGCTCCGCCGTTACGTCGAGCGCAACGGCGAGGACGTCGGCCGTGCGCAGGTCGACCTCGGCATGGTCAGGGTCGACGTCTACGACCACGACCCGTTCCGGCGCACGCGCGACTACCAGCGTGTCCAGGCCGACGCCCGCCAGGACGTCCGTGGCGGCTCGCGCTGTTGCTGGTGACGTTCGACTGGTCCGGGCGCCGATCCGGCAGCACATGAATGAGACCCGACGGCCCTGGGTACGATCCAGGACGGTCCGTCGCCTCGGGGGCGAGGCGCCGTACCCAGGTCCCGCCGGTCAAGCAGCGGCCGGCGGGACCATGCTCCCGTCAGTCCCCCGGGTGGACCTCGTCGGTGTCCTCCCAGATGAGGTCGCCGGGGAAGGTGTCGAGGAAGCGCGTGCCCGGGGTCCGGCCCCACGCGACGCTGCCCCACCAGCCCCCCTGCACGTCCTGGGACCACTTGCGCAGCACGCCGCGGTGCCACTCACCGTCCACCTGCACAAGGACGTCGGGACGCTCGTCCGCCGCGTAGACGTGACGGACCCGCAGCTGCAGGGCCGTGGGGCGCGGCGTGTCGCGACCCGCCTGGACAGGCACCCGGATGGCGTTGACGGGCAAGCCCCCCATGGTGCCTCCCCGCGCTCGACCTGACCTGGATCTCCCTACCCACGACGGTACGTCGCCGACCGTGTCGGAACCACCGCTTCGGCGAACCTCCTACGACTCTTGAGGCGCGCTCCCGACTAGGCTCGCGTCCGTGTACGTATCCGTGTCCCGACTTCGAGTCGAGCCCGAACGCTCCGACGAGCTCGTCGCGGCGTTCCAGGGCCGGGCCGGGCTGGTGGAGTCCCACGACGGCTTCATCGACCTGCAGGTCTGGCGCTCCGACCGCGACCCGTCCGAGGTGCTGATGGTCTCCCGCTGGGAGGACCGTGACTCCTTCACCGCCTACATGCGCAGCGCCGACCACCGGGTGTCCCACGCCCGCATCCCCGCCGCGGTCAAGGACGCCATCACGCTGGAGCGCCTCGAGCAGATGCACACCCAGATGCACACCTACGACGTGGTGGCCGAGTGAGCGGCGCAACCGACCGCAGGATGGCACCGCCCTCCGGACACCCGCCGCCGACGACCGGGCTGCTGGGCGAGGGCGTCGAGGTGCCACTCGTCCCGCTGGCGCAGGAGACCTGCCGGCGCTACCAGGCCGAGTTCCCCGACGAGCGGGAGCGCTACGGCGACGCCGGGACGGCCTGGTGCGTCCACGACAACCAGCACCTGCTGTTCTGGGGTGCCGGTGCGGTCGACGGCTGGGTCGACATGGACCGGGAGGTCAGCTGGCTCGCCGACGTGCTGGCCGCTCGCGGCTTCCCCCTCGACCGGCTCGCGCGGAACCTCGACCTGGCGGCCGAGGTGGTCCTCGAGGAGGTCTCGACCGAGCTCGGGCGACTGTGGGCGGGCGTCCTCGCGGCCGCCGCGACGTCCGTGCGGCTCAGGCTCCGGGCGGGCCACAAACCGGGGTGAGGCCGCGGCGGGGCGGCCGATAGCATCGAGGCCCACCCGTCCGCTCCTGCAAGGAGAGCTCCGTGTCCGAGATCAAGGTCGTCCGCGTCCACGCCGGTGAGCGTCAGGAGCGGACTGCCACGGCGGGCACGAAGGCGTGGGAGCTCTTCGCCGACGACACCGACGTCGTCGCGGCTCGCGTCGGGGACCAGCTCAAGGACCTGTCGTACGTCCTGGGCGACGGCGACGAGGTGGAGTCGGTCGCGATCGACAGCCCGGACGGGCGCGACATCCTCCGCCACTCGGCGGCGCACGTCATGGCCCAGGCCGTCCAGCAGCTCTGGCCGGACGCCAGGCTCGGCATCGGCCCGCCCGTGGAGAACGGCTTCTACTACGACTTCGACGTCGCGACGCCGTTCGTCCCGGAGGACCTCGCGAAGATCGAGACCGCCATGCGCAAGATCATCAAGGAGGGCCAGCGGTTCGAGCGTCGGGTGACCACCGACGCCGACGCCCTCGACGAGCTCAAGGACGAGCCCTACAAGATCGAGCTCATCGGCCTCAAGGGCGGCAGCGGCGCGGGCGACGCGGAGTCGGTCGCCGAGGGCGCCAGCGTCGAGGTGGGGGGCGGCGAGCTCACCATCTACGACAACGTCCGACGCAACGGCGAGGTCGCGTGGTCCGACCTGTGCCGCGGCCCGCACCTGCCGACCACCAAGCGCATCCCCGCCTTCAAGCTCATGCGCAGCGCGGCGGCCTACTGGCGCGGCGACGAGAAGAACAAGCAGCTGCAGCGCATCTACGGCACCGCGTGGGAGTCCAAGGAGGCACTCGAGGAGCACCTCCACCGGATCGAGGAGGCCGAGCGTCGCGACCACCGCAAGCTGGGCCGAGAGCTGGACCTGTTCAGCTTCCCCGACGAGATCGGCTCCGGCCTGCCCGTCTTCCACCCCCGGGGCGGGGTGATCAAGCGGGAGATGGAGGACTACGTCCGCCAGCGGCACATCGAGGAGGGCTTCGAGTACGTCGGCACGCCGCACATCGCGAAGGAGCCGCTGTTCTACACCTCGGGGCACCTGCCCTACTACGGGGAGGGGATGTTCCCCGCCCTCGACGTGGACGGGATGGACTACCGCCTCAAGGCGATGAACTGCCCCATGCACAACCTCATCTACCGGTCCCGGCAGCGCTCCTACCGGGAGCTGCCCCTGCGGCTGTTCGAGTTCGGCTCGGTCTACCGGCACGAGAAGTCGGGTGTCGTGCACGGGCTCACCCGCGTCCGCGGGTTCGCGCAGGACGACTCGCACTCCTACGTGACCCCCGAGCAGGCGCCGGCCGAGATCAAGCACCTGCTCGACTTCTGCCTCGGCCTGTTCCGCGACTTCGGCCTCGAGGACTTCTACCTCGAGCTCTCCACCCGCGACGACTCGAAGCCGGACAAGTTCATCGGCTCCGACGAGGACTGGGCGATGGCGACCGAGGTACTGCGCGAGGTGTGCGAGCAGTCCGGTCTCGAGCTCGTTCCCGACCCCGGCGGTGCGGCCTACTACGGCCCGAAGGTGTCGGTGCAGGCACGCGACGCCATCGGGCGCACCTGGCAGATGTCGACCATCCAGTACGACTTCAACCAGCCCTCCGCCGAACGGTTCGGCCTCGAGTACGTCGCCGCCGACGGCACCCGTCAGCAGCCGGTGATGATCCACTCCGCGAAGTTCGGCTCGATCGAGCGGTTCATCGGCGTCCTGGTCGAGCACTACGCCGGCGCATTCCCGCCCTGGCTCGCGCCCGTCCAGGTGCAGGCGATCCCCATCGCCGAACGGCACCACGACTACCTCTTCGACATCGCGAAGCGGATGAGGTCGCAAGGCATCCGGGTCGAGGTCGACGACTCCGACGACCGGATGCAGAAGAAGATCCGCAACGCGCAGCTGCAGAAGGTGCCGTTCATGATGATCGCCGGTGACGACGACGTGGAGGCGGGTGCCGTGTCGTTCCGCTACCGCGACGGCCGTCAGGACAACGGCGTGCCGGTCGAGGAGGCGATCGAGCGGGTGCGGCAGGCCGTGGCGTCGCGCGAGCAGGTCTGAGCGCGTGCCGGACGAGCAGGTGCAGGCGGGTGTGGGGGAGCCCGACGGGCTCGAGCGGATCTGGGCGCCGCACCGGATGGCGTACATCCGGTCCAGCACGGACGACCCGGGCTGCCCGTTCTGCGCGATACCGGCGCACGGCACCGACGAGACCCTGGTCGTCGCCCGCGGGCAGGTGACGTACGCCGTCCTCAACCTCCACCCCTACAACCCCGGCCACCTCATGGTGGTGCCCTACCGCCACGTCGCGGGGCTCGAGGAGCTCACCGGCGAGGAGTCGGCCGAGCTGATGTCGATGACCCAGCGAGCGATCAGGGTGGTGCGCTCGGTGAGCGCGCCCGAGGCGTTCAACATCGGACTCAACCTCGGCAGGCCCGCGGGCGGCTCGCTGGCCGACCACCTCCACCAGCACGTCGTGCCGCGCTGGACCGGTGACGCCAACTTCATCACCGTCGTCGGCCGCACCAAGACGCTGCCCCAGCTGCTGGTGGACACGCGCAGGCTGCTCGCGGACGCGTGGGACGCCTCGTGAGCGACACGGGGGCCATGCTGGCCGAGGACGCCGCGCTCGCTGCCGACCTGGTGCGCCGGGCCGGGGCGCTCGCTGCTCGGATCCGGGGCGAGGGCCTGGCCGTCGAGCGCAAGACCAGCGGGTCGGACGTGGTCACCCAGGCCGACACCGCCGCGGAGCGGCTGGTGCTGGAGACGCTGGCCCGGGAGCGGCCGCACGACGCCGTCGTGGGGGAGGAGGGCGCGTCGCGGCCAGGAACCTCCGGGCGCACCTGGGTCATCGACCCCGTCGACGGGACCTACAACTTCTCCCGCGGCAGCGACTGGTGGTGCAGTGCGATCGCGCTGTCCGGCGCCGACGACGTCCTGGTCGGCGCCGTGCACCACCCGGCGAGCAGCAGGACCTGGGTCGGCGGACCCGACCTCGCGAGCACGTGCGACGGCGCACCCCTCCAGCCCCTGCCGGACACCCCGCGCGACGCGCGCTGCGCGACGACGTACCTCCACCCCACCTTCTACGGGACCGAGGTGGGGGACGCGTTCGCGCGCGGCCTGGGCCGCGTCGGCACGCTGAGGATGCTGGGGTCGGGGACCATGGACGCGATGGCCATCGCCTGCGGCCAGTGGGACGTGCTCTTCCAGCACAGCGTGGCCGACTGGGACCGCCTGCCGGGTGCCGCGATCATCCGGGGCGCGGGCGGGTCCTCCGTCCGGGTCCCGGCCGCCGGCGTCGTGTGGACCGTCTCCGGTGCGCCCGCGGCAGTGGGCGACGTCCGCGACGCACTCCTCGAGGGGTAGCCTGCGCCCGTGCTCGACAGGTTCAAGGCGTTCTGGCAGGGCGTGGTGCTCGCGCCGTTCGTCAACCTCTTCGTCCGGCTCGGGATCAGTCCCGACGCCGTGACCCTCGTCGGCACGCTCGGGGTCAGCTTCGGCGCCCTGTTCTTCTTCCCGCGGGGGATGGTGTGGGAGGGCGTCGTGTTCATCACGGCCTTCGTGTTCAGCGACCTGATCGACGGGGCGATGGCACGCAAGACCGGTCGCACGGACGACTTCGGCGCCTTCCTCGACTCCACGCTGGACCGGGTGGCCGACGGTGCCCTGTTCGGCGGCGCCGCGCTCTACTTCGCCTGGGTGGCGGAGGAGCGCACCTACGCGGCCCTCTGCCTCGTCGTGCTGGTGATGGGGGCCGTCACGTCGTACGCCCGCGCCAAGGCCGACCACCTGGGGTACGACTCCAAGGTCGGCGTGGCCGAGCGCCCGGACCGCCTCGTCGGGTTCCTCGTCCCGGCGTTCCTCGCCGACGTCCTCGACCTGCCCTGGCTCCTCCACGGGGCGCTGTGGGTGCTGGCCGTCGCAGCCACGGTGACCGTCGGCCAGCGGATCTGGACCGTACGGCGCCAGGCGCTCGCGCGGGCCCGCTCCACGGCCTGATCCCGAATCACCCGACGGGGTGTCCCCGGACTACCATCGACCCATGTCCGAGAACACCGCATCCGCCCCTGGCACCACCCCTGTCTCCGCCCCTGTCTCCGCCCCCTCGATCGGCACCTCGCGCGTGAAGCGCGGCATGGCCGAGATGCTCAAGGGCGGGGTGATCATGGACGTCGTCACCCCCGACCAGGCCAAGATCGCCGAGGACGCCGGCGCGGTGGCCGTCATGGCGCTCGAGCGTGTCCCGGCCGACATCCGCGCCCAGGGTGGCGTGTCCAGGATGAGCGACCCCGACATGATCGACGGCATCATCGAGGCCGTCTCGATCCCGGTCATGGCCAAGGCGCGGATCGGCCACTTCGCCGAGGCGCAGGTGCTCCAGAGCCTCGGGGTCGACTACATCGACGAGTCCGAGGTGCTGACCCCGGCCGACTACGCCCACCACATCGACAAGTGGGCCTTCACCGTGCCGTTCGTGTGCGGCGCCACCAACCTGGGAGAGGCCCTGCGCCGCATCACCGAGGGCGCGGCGATGATCCGCTCGAAGGGCGAGGCAGGGACCGGCGACGTCTCCAACGCCGTCACCCACATGCGGACGATCCGCGCGGAGCTGAGCCGTCTGCACGGGATGGCGGAGGACGAGCTCTACGTCGCCGCCAAGGAGCTGCAGGCGCCGTACGAGCTCGTCAAGGAGGTGGCGACGGCCGGCAAGCTGCCCGTCGTGCTGTTCACCGCCGGCGGCATCGCGACGCCCGCCGATGCGGCCATGATGATGCAGCTCGGCGCGGAGGGCGTGTTCGTCGGCTCCGGCATCTTCAAGGCCGGCAACCCCGCCGAGCGCGCCGAGGCGATCGTCAAGGCCACGACGTTCTTCGACGACCCGGACGTGGTCGCCAAGGTGAGCCGCGGGCTCGGCGAGGCCATGGTCGGGATCAACGTCGACGAGATCCCGCAGCCGCACCGGCTGGCCGAGCGCGGCTGGTGACGCGGGAGCCGGCCTCGCGAGGTGCGAGCCGGCTAGTCCGTTCATGCGCGGCCAGTTACCCACCTGAGTAGTTCTGGCTGAATCTCCACGAATCTCCCACAGCGGGAGGGCTCCGCAGGTGAGGGTGTGGCCACACACACCTCACGGCAGGCGCCCTCCTCGGGGCACGTACCTGCGTACCTCACTGGAGAAGACGATGATCGAGATCACCTCCGCCACCGCTCCGCCACCCGTGGTGGACCTGGCCCGCCTCCGTGCCGTCGTGCCTCGCTACCAGTGGACCGAGATCACCGTCCG
>CADCUM010000079.1 GCA_902805885.1 uncultured Nocardioides sp.
GTGGCACACGTCTCCAGCGTGATGACGCTCCTGCCCGGCGACGTCATCCTCACCGGCACGCCCGAGGGTGTCGGTCCGATGGAGGTGGGCGACGAGGTCGAGGTCGTCGTCGCCGGCCTCGGCTCCCTGACCAACCCCGTGACCCGCAGGAATTGAGCACCCACATGAGCACCCCCGGCTCCCCGTCGGACTCCGTCCGCGTCCGCTACTGCCCGTCCCCGACCGGATCGCCCCACGTCGGCCTGGCCCGGACCGCGCTCTTCAACTGGGCGTTCGCCCGCCACCACGGCGGCACGATCGTGTTCCGGATGGAGGACACCGACAAGGAGCGCAACAGCTCTGAGTCCTACGACGCCATCCTCGACCTGTGGCGCTGGCTGGGGCTGACCTGGGACGAGGGCATCGAGAAGGGCGGGCCGCACGGTCCCTACCGCCAGAGCGAGCGGGGCGACATCTACGCCGACGTGCTGGCACGGCTGCGCGCGTCGTCGTACACCTACGACTGCTTCTGCACGAACGAGGAGGTCGAGGCGCGGCGCAAGGCCAGGGGCTCGAAGGTGATGGGGTACGACGGCTTCTGCCGCGAGCTGTCGACGGACCAGCGGGCGGCCTTCGAGGCCGAGGGGCGCGCACCCGTCGTGCGCTTCCGGATGCCCGACGGTGAGATCACCTTCACCGACCTCGTCCGCGGGGACATCACCTTCCAGACGGAGTTCGTCCCCGACTTCGCGCTCTCGCGAGCCAACGGCGACCCCCTCTACACGCTGGTCAACCCCGTGGACGACGCGTTGATGGGGATCACCCACGTGCTGCGCGGGGAGGACCTTCTCTCCAGCACGCCGCGCCAGATCGCGCTGTTCGAGGGGCTCAAGGCGATCGGCGTCGCGCAGGCGACGCCGGCCTACGGCCACCTGCCCTACGTCATGGGCGAGGGCAACAAGAAGCTCTCCAAGCGCGACCCCGAGGCCCACATGGAGCTCTACCGCGAGCAGGGCTTCCTGCCGGAGGGGCTGCTCAACTACCTCGCCCTCCTCGGGTGGGCGATCGCCGGTGATCGCGACGTGTTCTCCCTCGACGAGATGGTCGAGGCCTTCGAGCTCGCCGACGTGAACCCCAACCCCGCCCGGTTCGACCTCAAGAAGGCCGAGGCGATCAACGCCTCCCACATGCGGCTGCTGAGCGTCGAGGAGGTCACCGAGCGCGTGCTGCCGTTCCTCGCGAAGGAGGGCGTCGTCGCGGATCCGCCCACCGAGGAGGAGGCGCGGCTCCTCGCGCAGGCGATGCCGCTCGTGGCCGAGCGGATCAACAAGCTCGCCGAGGCGCCCGCCATGCTCGACTTCCTGTTCGTCGACGAGGCCGGCTTCACCCGCGACCCCGACGACGTCGCCGAGCTGCTGGACGAGACCGGTCGCAGCGTCGTCCAGGCGTCGTACGACGCCCTCGGCGGCCTCGAGGAGTGGACGACCGCCTCGATCGAGGAGGCCCTGCGCACCGCGCTCATCGAGGGGCTGTCGCTCAAGCCGCGGGTGGCGTTCGGACCGGTGCGGGTGGCCGTCACCGGACGGCGCATCAGCCCGCCGCTGTTCGAGTCGATGGAGCTCCTGGGTCGCGAGCGCAGCCTGTCCCGGCTGCAGTCCGCGCTGGGCTGAGGGCGCCGCGATGACCGCCCAGCCGCCGCCGGACTTCCGGCCCCAGTTCCACGAGCTCCACCGGGTCGGCCGGCCCGGCGAGTGGCGCTCCATCGTCGGTGCCCTGCTCCTGCTCGCGCTGGTGTTCGGTGCCGTGCCGGTGCTCTTCGGCCTCGTCGCGATGGGTGCGCTGCTCGCCACCGGCGCCTCGGCTGCGGAGGCGGCGGCGACCCTCGACATCACGCAGGAGGCGACCCCGCTGGGCCTCGCCCTGCTCAACGTCGTGCTCGGGGCGGCCATCCTCGCGACGTGGCTCGTCTCCTGGCTGATGCACCGGCTCAAGCCGCGCTGGCTGTCCTCGATCGCGCCGCGACTGCGGTGGCGCTACCTCCTGGTCTGCGTCCCGCTCTCGTTCGTGGCGCTGTTCGCGAGCCTCGCGGTCGCGATGCTGCTCGGGTCGTTCTTCCCGGTCCCGGAGGGTCAGGTGCCGGCCGGCGGGATCAACGAGTTCACCACCCGCACCCGCGACTTCCTCATCGTCATCGCGCTCCTCACGCCGTTCCAGGCGGCGGGGGAGGAGTACGTCTTCCGCGGCTACCTCACCCAGGCGTTCGGCTCGCTGTTCGCCGACCGTCGGGTCTCGCTGGTCCTGGCGGTCCTCGCTCCCGCCTTCATCTTCGCCCTCTTCCACGGGCTGACCCAGGACCTGCCCGTCTTCATCGACCGGCTCGCGTTCGGGATCGTCGCCGGCATCCTGGTCATCAAGACCGGCGGCCTCGAGGCCGCCATCGCGATGCACGTGCTCAACAACTTCGCCGCGTTCGGCCTGGCGCTGGCGTTCGGAGACCTGACCGAGGCGCTCACCGCCTCGGGCGGGGGGACCTGGTGGACGATCCCCTCGACCATCACCCAGTCGGTCACCTACCTGGTGATGGCCCTGGTGGTCGCGAAGGCGATGAGGCTCGACGACCGGGGGCCGGTGGTCGGCGCACCCCGATTGGTGGGCCCGAGGCGTGCCGTGTAACCTTCGTCGTCGGTTCCTCCGGGAGCCGAATGGTCATCAGGACGACCGTTCCGCGGTCGATCTGATACCCCCATGGGGTATGGTGTAATTGGCAACACGGCTGGTTCTGGTCCAGTTGTTCTAGGTTCGAGTCCTAGTACCCCAGCGAGTCCGGCCCCCCGGGGTCGGATTTGGTTCGGAACTCCGTCTTCGATAGAGTTCCGACCGCCGCTCAGCGAGCGGCACTTGCAAGCCCCCGTCGTCTAGCGGCCTAGGACGTCGCCCTCTCACGGCGGTAACGCCGGTTCAAATCCGGTCGGGGGTACCAACGCAAGCGAAGGGCCCGGTCCCAGGACCGGGCCCTTCGGCATGTCTCCGTTCGCCGTGTCCCGCGTGCTCGGTGCCACCGCTCCGTAGGTCCCTCGCCCGTCCTGGGGACCAGAGGGCCTGTCGTGTCCGTTTCCCGCTGGTACGGCGGTGCTCAGGGCGTCAGACTCGACCCATGACGCCGACGGGACACCTGGACAGCGAGGCCTGCTACCGGGCCGTCCGCAGCCGCGACCGCCGGTTCGACGGGGTCTTCTACACCGCCGTCCGCACCACCGGCATCTACTGCCGCCCCTCGTGCCCGGCTCGGACGCCGGCACCCGCCAACGTGACCTTCCACGCCACCGCGGCGAGCGCGCACGCCGCGGGCTACCGGGCCTGCAAGCGCTGCCTGCCGGACGCCACCCCGGGCAGTCCCGAGTGGGACCTGGCGGCCGACGTGGCCGGACGCGCGATGCGTCTCATCGCCGACGGAGTGGTCGACCGAGAGGGGGTCGACGGGCTGGCCCGTCGCGTCGGCTACACCCCACGCCACCTCGGCCGGCTCCTCACCCAGGAGCTGGGTGCCGCGCCCCTCGCGCTCGCTCGGGCGCGTCGGGCCCAGAGCGCCCGGGTGCTCATCGAGACCACGGACCTGCCCCTGACCGACGTCGCCTTCGCCGCCGGCTTCTCCAGCGTGCGGCAGTTCAACGAGACGCTGCGCGAGATCTACGCCGCGTCCCCCGGGGAGCTCCGCGGTCGCCGGGTCACCACGTCAGCGCGCGGCACCGTCACGGTCCGCCTGCCCGTCCGTACGCCGTTCGCAGGCCGTCGGCTGCTCGACTTCCTGGCCTACCACCTGGTGCCGGGCGTCGAGGTGGCCGGACCGGGGTGGTACGCCCGCACCCTCGACCTCCCCCACGGTCCGGGATCGGTCCGGGTGCGGCTCGCGGACATCACCACCGGGGGCGTCGGCGCCGTGACCGCGGAGTTCTGGCTGGACGACCTGCGCGACACCGCGGCCGCCACGGAGCGGGTCCGCCGCCTCCTGGACGCCGACTGCGACCCCGGAGCCGTCGACGGGCACCTGTCGGACGACCCGGTCCTGGGCGAGCTGGCGCGCCGTACGCCGGGCCTGCGGGTGCCGGGACAGGTCGACGGCGACGAGACAGCGGTGCGCACGGTGATCGGCCAGCAGGTCAGCGTGCTGGGGGCACGCACGGTCGCCGGGCGCATGGTCGCCGACCACGGGAGGAGGGTCGAGACACCCGTCCCCGGGCTGACGCACCTGTTCCCCGACGCCGCTACCCTCGCGGCGCTGGACCCTGCGTCGCTGCCGATGCCTCGTGCCCGAGGACGGGCGCTCGTCGGCCTCGCCACGGCGCTCGCGGAGGGCCGGGTCGTGCTCGACCGGGGCGCCGACCGTGACGACGCGCGCGGCGCGCTGCTGGCACTGCCCGGCATCGGCCCGTGGACCGCCGACTACGTCGCGATGCGGGCACTGGGTCATCCCGACGTCTTCCTGCCCACCGACCTCGCGGTGCGCCGGGTGCTCCAGGGCCTCGGCGGCGACCCCGATCCCGAGCGGTGGAGGCCGTGGCGCTCCTACGCGCTGCTGCACCTGTGGAACACACTCGTGCCGGACAACCCGGCTGTCGCCCCGACCACGACTGGAGACCTGACATGTGGACCGTGATGCCCTCACCCGTGGGCGACCTGCGGATCGTGGAGCGCGACGGCGCGATCGTCGCCATCGAGTTCTCGCCCTTCAGGCAGCCCGTCGACGGCCGCCCGCTCGGGGTGCGGCAGGACGACCATCCGGTGCTCGCCGAGGCGGTGCGTCAGCTCGACGCCTACTTCGTGCGCGACCTCAAGGAGTTCGACCTGCCGCTCGCGCCGGTCGGCACCGACTTCCAGCGGCGGGTCTGGCACCAGCTGACGCTGATCGGCCACGGACAGACGGCGTCGTACGGCGAGATCGCCGGCCGGCTGGGGATGACCAACGCGGCCTCGCGCGCCGTGGGCCTGGCCAACGGCCGCAACCCTGTCCCCATCGTGGTCCCGTGCCACCGGGTCATCGGCGCGAACGGGACGCTGACCGGGTACGCCGGCGGGCTGGAGCGCAAGCAGCTGCTGCTGTCGCTGGAGCAGGACGCCCTGTTCTGAGCGGACTGCTCGTCAGTCGCCGGCCCCGGCCCGGCGCGCCACCGAGCCGAGGGCGGCACCGGCGGCTGCCGGGACCAGCACCAGGACGATCACGAACGGGATGAACCCCGCATCGCTGACCAGCAGCTCGGTGAACGACCTGGAGCTGTCGAGCTGCGTGGCGGCGAACACGACCCACCAGCCGAGGGCGAGGGCGACAGCCACCAGCGCCCACCACAGCAGCGCGGTCCGTGCGCCGTGCCTCACCCCGTCCACCAGCGCCCATGCCCCCGAGGCGACCACCAGCCCGGCGAAGGCCAGGAGGCCGGCGCCCAGGGCGTCCTCCGACGCCAGGGGCAGTCGGGTGACGAGGAACAGGCCGGCGCCCAGCACCGCGACGCGGACGACGACGGCGCCGGCGGTGCTCACTCCGCGGCTGCCCGTCGCAGCGACTCGGAGAGCCGTTCGGCCGCGGCGAGCACGGCGGGCGCGTGCATGCGACCGGGCTGCCGGGAGAGTCGCTCGAGCGGCCCGGAGACCGACACCGCGGCGATGATCTTGCCGCTGGGTGAGCGGACCGGCGCGGAGACGGACGCGACGCCCTGCTCGCGCTCGCCGACCGACTGCGCCCAGCCGCGGCGACGGATGCCGGAGAGGGCCGTGGCCGAGTAGGCCGCGTTCTGGAGCCCGCGGTGCATCCGCTCGGGGTCCTCCCACGCCAGCAGCACCTGGGCGGCCGAGCCGGCCCGCATCGTCATCTGCGCGCCGACGGGGATCGTGTCGCGCAACCCGCTGGGTCGCTCGGCAGCAGCGACGCACACGCGGTGCTCGCCCTGGCGGCGCCAGAGCTGGGCGGACTCGCCGGTGATGTCGCGCAACCGGGCCAGGACCGGGCCTGCCGCAGCCAGCAGCCGGTCCTCGCCGGCCGCCGCGGACAGCTCGGTGAGCCGCGGACCCAGGACGAAACGGCCCTGCATGTCGCGGGCGACCAGGCGGTGGTGCTCGAGGGCGACCGCCAGTCGGTGCGCGGTCGGGCGGGCGAGCCCTGTCCCGGCGACCAGCCCCGCCAGGGTCGCCGGTCCGGCCTCGAGCGCGGCCAGCACGAGTGCCGCCTTGTCGAGCACGCCGACACCTGATCCGTTGTCCATAATACGATATTCCCATCTCAGATCATGGGATGCAAGCCTAGGCTTGCTCCATCGCGATGCCGCGCCGGACGGGCCCACACCGGGCGGCCGCCGCGTGCGGAAGGACCCGGACGCCGAACCAGCGGAGGAGCTGACGATGGGGAAGACCCTGGCCGAGAAGGTGTGGGACGAGCACGTCGTCCGCAGCGCGCCCGGGGAGCCCGACCTCCTCTACATCGACCTCCACCTGCTCCACGAGGTGACCTCGCCCCAGGCGTTCGACGGCCTGCGCCTCGCCGGACGACGCGTACGGCGTCCCGACCTGACCCTGGCGACGGAGGACCACAACGTCCCGACGGTCGACTGGGACAAGCCGATCGCCGACCCCGTCAGTCGCCTGCAGGTCGAGACGCTGCGCAAGAACGCGGCCGAGTTCGGGGTCCGCCTCCATCCGCTCGGGGACGTCGAGCAGGGCATCGTCCACGTCGTCGGCCCCCAGCTCGGCCTCACCCAGCCCGGCATGACGATCGTGTGCGGCGACAGCCACACCTCGACGCACGGCGCCTTCGGAGCCATCGCCTTCGGCATCGGCACGTCGGAGGTCGAGCACGTGCTGGCGACCCAGACGCTGATGCAGGCCAGGCCCAGGACCATGGCGGTGACGATCGACGGATCGCTGCCACCCGGGGTGACCGCCAAGGACCTCGTGCTGACCCTCATCGCCCACACCGGCACCGGTGGCGGCCAGGGCTACATCGTGGAGTACCGCGGCCAGGCCATCGAGGAGCTCTCCATGGAGGGCCGGATGACGGTCTGCAACATGTCCATCGAGTGGGGCGCCAAGGCCGGGATGATCGCCCCCGACCAGAAGACCTTCGACTACATCGAGGGCAAGCCCGAGGCACCCCGGGGTGCCGACTGGGACGCTGCCGTCGCCCACTGGAAGACCCTCGTCACCGACGACGACGCCGTCTTCGACGCGGAGATCGTGCTCGACGCGGCCGAGATGACGCCGTTCGTGACCTGGGGGACCAACCCCGGGCAGGGCGTGCCGCTGGGTGCCGCGGTGCCGGCTCCGGACTCGTTCGAGGACACCGACGACCAGGTCGCCGCCCGGAACGCGCTGACCTACATGGGGCTCGAGGCAGGCACTCCGATGCGGGACATCCGCGTCGACACCGTCTTCGTCGGCTCCTGCACCAACGGCCGCATCGAGGACCTGCGCCTCGCAGCCGAGATCCTGCAGGGCCACCGGGTGGCCGACGGCACCCGGCTGCTCGTCGTACCGGGCTCGGTGCGGGTGCGGTTGCAGGCCGAGGCCGAGGGCCTGCACCAGGTGTTCACCGACGCCGGGGCGGAGTGGCGTGGCGCGGGGTGCTCGATGTGCCTGGGCATGAACCCCGACCAGCTCGCCCCCGGCGAGCGCAGCGCGTCGACGTCCAACCGCAACTTCGAGGGCCGGCAGGGCAAGGGCGGACGCACCCACCTGGTGTCGGTGCCGGTGGCCGCTGCCACTGCCGTCCGCGGCACGCTCTCGTCCCCCGCCGACCTGCAGCCCGCACACACGGAGGCCTGACATGGAGCCCTTCACCACCCACACCGGCGTCGGTGTGCCCCTGCGGCGGAGCAACGTCGACACCGACCAGATCATCCCTGCGGTCTACCTCAAGCGCGTGACCCGGACCGGGTTCGAGGACGGGCTCTTCGCCGCCTGGCGCAACGACCCGGACTTCGTGCTCAACAAGCCCGAGTACGCCGCGGGGTCGGTGCTGGTGGCCGGTCCCGACTTCGGCACCGGGTCGTCGCGGGAGCACGCCGTGTGGGCTCTGCAGAACCACGGCTTCCGCGTGGTCGTCTCCTCGCGCTTCGCCGACATCTTCCGCGGGAACTCCGGCAAGGCCGGACTCCTCGCCGCCCAGGTCGACGAGAAGGTCGTGCAGCGGCTCTGGGACCACCTGGAGGCCCATCCCGGCTCCGTGGTGACGGTCGACCTCGAGTCCAGGACGGTCCGTGCCGGCGAGGGTGCCGACGCGATCGAGGACTCCTTCGACATCGACGACTACACCCGCTGGCGCCTGCTCGAGGGCCTCGACGACATCGGCATCACGCTCGGGCACGAGGACGTCGTGACGGCGTTCGAGGCCGCCCGTCCCTCGTGGAAGCCCGTGACGGCCTGAGGCCTTCGAGCCCCAGAAGTCCCGTCCCTTGCGGCTTTCGCGTGACGGTGGTGCGCCGACGCCCTGGCCGGTCCGCGGCAGCGCAGGGGTCGTGCGGCGGCAGGCGGGCGCCTGCACGGCGAAAAAACCCCTGCGAAATGGCCTTTCGGTGATTGTGGCGACCCTCACGGTTACCTAGCGTGCGGAGGGAGAGTCGGGCACGGGCTCGGCACCCAAGGTTCATCGGAAGGGAAGCCAGTGAACAAGTCACAGCTCATCGACGCGCTCGCCGCGCGTTACGAGGGGAACCGCAAGCAGGCTGCGCACGCCCTGGACTCGGTGCTCGACACCATCACGCGTGAGGTGGCACGGGGCGAGAAGGTCGCCATCACGGGCTTCGGATCGTTCGAGAAGGCCGTGCGCAACGCGCGCGTCGTCCGCAACCCGCAGACCGGCGAGACCATGAAGTCGAAGAAGAAGTCCGTGCCGAAGTTCTCTGCCGGCAAGGAGCTCAGGGACGTCGTCGCCGGCGTCAAGAAGCTGCCGAAGCTGACTGCCGCCACGATGCCCAAGCCGCCCGCCGCGGTGCGCGCGGCTGCGGGCGCGGCTGCCGGTGCCGCCGGTGCCGTGACCGGAACGGCGAAGCGGACCACGTCGAAGAGCACGCCGAGCAAGAGCACGGCCTCCAAGAGCACGGCCTCCAAGAGCACGGCCTCCAAGAGCGCCGCGTCCAAGAGCTCGGCTTCGAAGAGCACAGCGTCCAAGAGCACCGCGAGCAAGAGCACCGCGAGCAAGAGCACCGCCAAGAAGGCGCCGGCGAAGAAGGCCTCGTCGACGAGCTCCGCGAGCAGGAGCAGCACCAGCAAGACCTCGACCAGCAGCACGGCCAAGAAGGCGCCGGCGAAGAAGGCCTCGTCCAACGGCACGGCGAGCAGGAGCAGCACGAGCAAGAGCTCCGCCAGCAAGAGCAGCGCCAGCAAGAGCACCACCAGCAAGAGCGCCGCGGCGAAGAAGCTCGCGAGCAACACCTCGGGCAACAAGTCCGACGCCGGCAAGACCCTGGCGAGCGGCAACAGCAACGCCAGCAACGGGAGCGCGGCCAAGAAGGCTCCGGCGAAGAAGAGCACGACGAAGAAGTCCTGACGCACCGCACGCCGTCCCGAGGGCGGGTCACCTTCTCGGTGGCCCGCCCTCGGGCGTGCCGGGTCAGGCCCGTCCGATGACCGCGGCAGTGTGCGAGCCGACACCGCGCAGCAGGGCGGCGGTCAGGTCCGAGAGGTCGTCCACGTCGTGGCGCACGCTGGGCGCGGGGACGTCGATCTCCCGCGCGCCGTCGTCGGCGTGACGCGCCGCGGAGTCCGGGCCGAAGCGCGGGGCGAAGGTCGCCGGTGGGGCGGCGTACACCGTCGTGCCGCGGCCGGTGTGGTCGCGCAGGAAGGCCGGGGTGCGGCCTCCCGCGGCTCCGAGGACCTCCGCCAGCTCGGTGGGCAGCAGGCACGGCAGGTCCGCGCACAGGGCCACCGGGACCGCGTCCGGCCACCGGCGAGCAGCCTCGGCGCAGGCCTGGACCAGCGTCGCGTTCAGGTCCTCCGCAGCGCCGTCCGGCATCACCGAGCAGCCGAGAGCGCCGAGCCGGGCGGCGAACCGGAAGTCGTCGGTGACGGCCAGCACGTCCACGACCCCAGCCGTGCGCAGTGCCGCGGACACGGTGTCGAGCGCGAAGGCCGAGGCGAGCTCGCGTCGCCGGGCTTCGGGGAGGCCGGCGAGCCTGGACTTCCCCAGGGCCGGGGGCTTCACCGGGACGAGCACCACGAACTCGTCGCGGATCGCAGCCTGGGGCACGGTGGGCGATCCTGCCATCCGGTGGGGGAGACCGGCACGTCGCTACCGTCCGGTGCGGGTCGGCAGCGAGTAGCCTGCTCCGCGACGCAGGGAGCGTCACGGCGAAGGCCGCGATCGGGGGTGAGGCGTGCGGGTTCGCAAGCTGCGGGAGAAGCGCGGCTGGGCCGTCGTCGTGGCCGCCTCGATCATCAAGCCGACACTGATCGCCGCGACGTCCCGCACGTGGATCGACGGCGAGAAGATCCCTGCTACCGGCGGCTGCGTGGTGGTCATCAACCACACCTCCCACGTCGACCCGCTGCTCTCCGCGCTCTTCGTCTACGACCACGGGCGCATCCCCCGCTTCCTCGCGAAGTCCGGCCTGTTCCGCAACAGGGTCGTCGGCGGGTTGCTCTCGGCGGCCGGCCAGATCCCGGTCGAGCGGCTGACCCGCAACGCGATCGGGGCGTACGGCGCCGCCGTCGAGGCGGTCCGAGCCGGTGAGTGCGTGGTCGTCTATCCCGAGGGGACCCTCACCCGCGACCCGGCACTGTGGCCGATGAGAGGCAAGTCCGGCGCCGCTCGCATCGCCCTCGCCACGGGCTGTCCGGTGGTCCCGGTCGGCCAGTGGGGAGCGCAGGACATCCTGCCGCCGTACACCGTCAAGCCCCACCTGCTGCCGCGCAAGCACGTCACGATGGTCGTGGGCGACCCGGTCGACCTCGCCGACCTGACGGCGCGCCCGCACACCGCCGAGGTGATCAGCGAGGCGACCGAGCGCATCATGGCCGCGCTGACCGACCTCGTGGCGGACCTGCGCGGGGAGGACCCGCCGGCCGAGCGGTTCGACGTACGCCGTCATGGTCTCCGGGAGACCGGGAACCCCCACGAGGACGCCCGTCGGGCGAGGAGGAGGCACAGCCGATGACGAAGGTCGCCGTCTACAGCGCCGGATCGTGGGGCACCGCGTTCTCGCTCGTCCTCGCCGACGCGGGCAACGACGTCTCGCTCTGGGCACGACGAGACGATGTCGTCGAGGCGATCACCGAGCGGCGCGAGAACACCGACTACCTCCCGGGCGTCGCACTCCCGCCGAGCATCACCGCGACGACCGACCCGGAGGAGGCCGCCGCCGACGCCGACGTCGTCGTGCTGACCGTTCCCTCGCAGACGCTGCGCGACAACCTGACGGAGTGGGCGCCCGTGATCCCTCGTGGGGCCACGCTGGTCTCGCTCATGAAGGGCGTGGAGCTCGGCTCGCTCATGCGCATGAGCGAGGTGATCCACGAGGTGACCGATGCGGCGCCCGAGCGCATCGCGGTGGTGAGCGGGCCCAACCTCGCCCGCGAGATCGCCCAGCGGGAGCCGGCCGCCTCGGTGGTCGCCTGCGTGGACGAGGAGAACGCCAAGAGGCTCCAGGCGATGCTCCACGGTCCGGCGTTCCGCCCCTACACGTCGACCGACGTCACCGGGTGCGAGATCGGCGGTGCCTACAAGAACGTCGTGGGCCTCGCGGTCGGCATGGCCGTCGGGCTGGGCTTCGGTGACAACACCACCGCCTCGGTGATCACCCGCGGCCTCGCGGAGACCGCTCGGCTGGCGGTCGCGCAGGGCGCGAACCCGCTGACGCTGATGGGTCTGGCCGGCCTCGGCGACCTCGTCGCCACCTGCTCCTCGCCGCTGTCGCGCAACCGCACGTTCGGGGAGCGGCTGGGCCACGGCATGACGACCGAGGACATCTACGCCTCGACCAAGCAGGTCGCCGAGGGCGCGAAGTCCTGCAAGTCGCTGCTCGCGCTGGCCGAGGCCAACGGCGTCGACGCGCCGATCGCCGAGCACGTCGACGCCGTCGTCGACGGCCGGATGACCGCGCAGGACATGATGAACAGCTTCATCGCCCGCGACCCGAAGGCCGAGACTGACTGAACGGCGCTCGCTCCGCTCGCGCGTGCTGGGCGCCCCTGAGACGCCGTCTTCCCTCCTCGCTGGCTCGCTGCGCTCGCGTCGCTCGTCAGTCCAGACGGCGTCGGGCGCCCAGCGTCATCCACGCACCGGGCACGTCAGCCGACGCAGCCGTCCAAGGCAGCCCGCAGGTCGTCCCAGAGGTCCTCGACGTCCTCGACGCCGACGGAGAGGCGCACCAGGCCGTCGGGGATGGTCGCCGCCTCGCTCTTCCAGCGACGGCGCCGCTCGAGCGTCGACTCGACGCCGCCGAGCGAGGTGGCGTGCACCCACAGGCGGGTCTTGCGGGAGAGCAGGTCGGCGGCGACCTCGCCCTGGGCGAGCACGATGCTCACGATGCCCCCGAACCCGGGGTACCGCACCTCGGAGAGGGCCGGGTGGTCCTCGAGGCGACGGGTGAGCTCCTGGGCGTTGGCCTGGGCCCGCTCGACGCGGAGGTGGAGCGTGCGCAGGCCGCGCAGGGTCAGCCAGGCCTCGAAGGGGCCGGGGATGGCGCCGATGAGCTCACGCCGGCCCTTCAGGACGCCGTACAGCTCGTCGTCCCGCGTGAGGATCGCGCCCATCTGGACGTCGGAGTGGCCGGCGAGGTACTTCGTCGCCGAGTGCACGACGAGGTCGACGTCGTCCTCGAGCGGCCGCTGCAGCAGGGGAGTGGCGAAGGTGTTGTCGACCACGACGTACGCCCCCGCCTCGTGGGCGGCCGCCGTGATGGCCGGGATGTCCGCCACCTCGAGGGCCGGGTTGGTGGGGGACTCCAGCCACACCAGCGCGGCGTCGGTGCAGGCGGCGACGACGGCCTCGGTGTCGGTGATGTCGACCAGCTCGACGACGAGCCGGCCGCGCGCCTCGAGGTCGGCGAGCTGCATGACGGTGCCGGTGTAGGAGTGCCGCGGGGCCACGACCTTGCGCCCGTGCGCCACGAGGTCGAGCACCGTGGCGACGGCGGCGAGGCCGGACGCGAACGTCAGGCAGCGCCCGCCCTCCAGGGCCCCCAGCGCGTCCTCCAGCGCGGTCCAGGTCGGGTTGCCGTAGCGGCCGTACTCCACGTCCCCGCCGGCGACGTACGTCGAGGCCATGGTGATCGGGGTGTTCAGCGGCGCGTCGGGCGTGCGGGCGGGCCGTCCCGCGTGGACGGCCTGGGTGCCGAGGCGCAGGCCGCTGGGAGTGGTGCTGGCGGGGAGTGGCGAGTCGGCGTCCATGCGGGCCAGCGTAGGTGGATAGGGTCGAGGCGATGAACGCGTCCCAGCCCCGCAAGCCCCGCGTCGCGGTCGTCTTCGGCGGCCGCTCCTCCGAGCACGGCATCTCCTGCGTGACGGCGGGCAGCGTCCTGGCGGCCATCGACCGCGAGGCCTACGACGTCGTCCCCGTCGGGATCTCCCTGGACGGGCGCTGGGTGCTCGAGGCCGACGAGCCCGCCAGGCTGGCGATCCAGGGCGGAGAGCTGCCGGCGGTGGACGGTGACCGGCGGCCCGTGGCGCTGCTGGGTGCGGCGGCCGGGACCGACCTCGTGGTCACCGAGGCCGCGCGGGTGCCCGACGTGATCGGCGAGGTCGACGTCGTCTTCCCGCTCCTGCACGGACCCTGGGGCGAGGACGGGACGATCCAGGGGATGCTCGAGATGGCCGGGGTCCGCTACGTCGGCTCCGGCGTCCTCGCGTCCGCGCTCGGCATGGACAAGGTCTTCATGAAGATGGCGCTGCAGGCCGCTGGGCTGCCGGTCACCCCGGGGATCGTGGTCACCCGCAGCGAGTGGGAGCAGGACCAGGCCGGGGTCGCCGCCCGGATCGAGGACCAGGGGTTCCCGTCCTTCGTCAAGCCCGCCCGGGCCGGTTCCAGCATGGGGATCAGCAAGCTCCACGACGCCTCGGAGATCGCCGACGGGCTCGAGACGGCGTTCGTCCACGACCCCAAGGTGCTGGTCGAGGCGTCCATGGAGGACGCCCGGGAGGTCGAGTGCGGTGTGCTGGGCACGGTCGACGGCCTGCCGGAGACCACGCGTCCCGGCGAGCTCCGCGTCGGTGGTGACCACGAGTTCTACGACTTCGAGGCGAAGTACCTGCCCGACCAGCAGACCGAGATCGACATCCCGGCCGACCTCCCCGCCGGCGTCGAGCAGGAGCTGCGCGCGATGGCGGTGCGGGCGTTCCAGGCGCTGTCCTGCGAGGGGCTCGCCCGGGTGGACTTCTTCCTGATGCCCGACGGGTCGCTGGTGATCAACGAGCTCAACACCATGCCCGGCTTCACGCCGACCTCGATGTACCCCCAGCTGTGGGCCGAGGCCGGCCTGTCCTACCCGGCCCTGGTCGACCGGCTGATCCAGCTCGCGCTGCGGCGCGACACCGGGCTGCGCTGAGCGCAGCCCGGCCCGGACGTGCCGACGCCCCGGCTCGGTGTGAGCCGGGGCGCCGGATGACGCGGACGAGCCCTCAGATGTGCACGACCGGGCAGGTCAGGGTGCGGGTGATGCCGTCGAGGCTCTGCACACGCGACACCACGAGCTTGCCGAGCTCGTCGACGTTCTTCGCCTCGGCCCGGACGATCACGTCGTAGGGACCGGTGACGTCCTCGGCGAGGGTGACGCCCTTGACCTGGGCGATCTCGCGGGCCACCTCGGCGGCCTTGCCGACGTCGGTCTGGATCAGGATGTAGGCCTGGACGACCATCGTGGACTCCTCTGGCTCGGTGGGCTGGGGTGGACGCGGCCAACCTACCGCCTCGTCCGGGCGGGGTCATCTGGTGGGATGGGGGCATGGCGCGACCGTCCGACCTGCCCCTCGACGCGACCCTGGCCGACGTCGGCGAGTTCGGCCTCATCAGCCGGCTGGTCGAGCTGTTCGGCACCGACGAGCGGGTGCTGATCGGCCCCGGCGACGACGCGGCCGTGGTGCGGGTGAAGCGGGGCCACGTCGTGGTCTCGACCGACGTGATGGTCGAGGGGCGGCACTTCCGGCGGGACTGGGCGAGCGCCGAGGACGTCGGCCACCGCGCCGCGGCGCAGAACCTGTCCGACATCAACGCGATGGGCGGCTCGGCGACCCACCTCACGATCGGCCTCGCCGCCCCCGCCGACCTCCCGGCCTCGTGGGCGCTCGGCTTCGCCCGCGGGTTCGCCGCGGAGTGCGAGTCGGTCGGCGCGACGGTGATCGGCGGCGACCTCACCCGAGCCGCCGAGGTCGTGGTGGCGGTGACCGTCCTGGGGGAGTGCACCCAGGCGCCCCTGGTCAGGTCCGGTGCCCGCCCCGGCGACGTGCTGGCGCTGACCGGCCGTCAGGGCTGGGCCGCCGGCGGGCTCGCCGTGCTGGGACGCGGGTTCCGCTCGCCGCGTGCCCTCGTCGAGGCCTACCGCCGCCCGCAGCCGCCGTACGGCGCCGGGCGCGAGGCCGCCGAGGCGGGAGCCACCTCTCTCATCGACATCTCCGACGGCCTGCTCGCCGAGGCGGGCCACCTCGCGACGGCGAGCGGGGTGGCCATCGACGTGCGGAGCGGGGCCTTCGACCTGCCCGAGCCGCTGCTGGCGGTGGGCGCCGCCCTCGGTGCGGACCCGCTGCAGTTCGTGCTGGGCGGCGGGGACGACCACGCCCTGCTCGGCACCTTCCCCGACGCCGCGTCGTTGCCCGAGGGCTGGCTGGTCATCGGTGAGGTCCGCGAGGGATCGGGCGTCACCGTGGACGGCGGGGAGCACGACGGGCCGACGGGCTGGACCCACTTCTGAGCGCGCCTCGGGCCTGAGTCGCTGGGCGACTCAGACGGGACTGGGTGGGCGAGTCCTGCACCTGGTGGGTGTTGCAACGGCCACTACGTGACGAAGTCCCCGCACGAGCGGGGACTCCGACCGAGCGGGATGGACCCCGAAATGCCGACGACCCCGGCCGTGGGCCGGGGTCGTCGGGACGAGTGGGGGTCAGCGGGTCAGCGGGTGACCTTGCCGGCCTTCAGGCAGCCGGTGCAGACGTTCACGCGCTTCGGCGTGCCGTTGACGGTCGTCCGGACGCGCTGGATGTTGGGGTTGAAGCGACGCTTCGTGATCTTGCGCGACCAGGGACGGTTGTTGCCGAAGCCCGGCTTCTTGGCGCAGATGTCGCAGACGGCAGCCACCGTGCACTCCGATCCGTTCGAGGGTTGTGTCCGACCGATTGTCCGGACAGTTGTTCAGACAGGGGCCCGCGCGACGACCGGACGGTCGGCGCAGGCAACCGCAGAAGAATAGCCGAGGACCGGGAGCCGGATGAAATCGATGGCCCGTCGGACCCGGGCACTACTCTGTGGGCCCGCGACACACGACCGTACGTCCCGCCCCCTCGCCCTTCCCGAGCACCCCGCAGGAGAGCCCCGCCCGATGGAGCCCGTCACCCACGGCATCACGCTCGACGGCGTGGCGCGGTTCGTCGACCTGGCGACCGATGCGCTCTCCGAGGCGCGCGAGGAGATCGACGCCCTCAACGTCTACCCGGTCCCCGACGGGGACACGGGGACCAACATGTTCCTCACCGTCTCGGCCGCCCGCGACGGGCTGCGCGAGGCGCGTGCGGCCGACCCGGACCTGTCCCTCGCCGACGGGCTCGCCGTGCTCGCGCGCTCGGCGCTGCTGGGCGCGCGGGGAAACTCCGGTGTGATCCTGAGCCAGATGCTCCAGGCGTTCGTACGACACCTCGCCGGGGTCTCGGCCGAGGACCGTCGCGCCGAGGTGGTCGCCGCGGCGATGGCTGCGGCGACGGACGCGAGCTATGCCGCGGTCGGCACCCCCGTCGAGGGCACGATCCTCACCGTCTCGCGAGCCGCGTCCGACGCGGCCCTGAAGGCGGCCCGGGAGGACGGGGCCAGGGGCAGGCACGTGTTCGTGGCAGCGGC
The DNA here is from genome assembly GCA_902805885.1 of uncultured Nocardioides sp. GTDB lineage: Bacteria > Actinomycetota > Actinomycetes > Propionibacteriales > Nocardioidaceae > Nocardioides. The sequence goes on from CADCUM010000079.1 coordinate 16,997, forward strand.
GGCTGCGGCGAGGGCGGCCCTCGTCCGCACGCCCGAGCAGCTCCCGGTGCTGGCGCAGGCCGGGGTGGTCGACGCCGGGGGACGGGGCCTGTGCGTCGTGCTCGACGCGGTCGAGACCGTGTCGACCGGACGACGGCCGCCGCCGGTCCACGCCACCATCGGCACCCGCACGATCCCGGTGGCACTCACGGGGGGTGAGGACCTGTCGGAGGACGGTCCCGCCTACGAGGTGATGTACCTCCTCGACGCCGACGACGACCGCGTCCCCGACCTGCGGTCCGCGCTGGCTCCGCTGGGCGACAGCCTGGTGGTGGTCGGCGGACAGGGCCTGTGGAACGTCCACGTGCACGTCGACGACGTCGGGGCTGCCGTCGAGGCGGGCATCAGCGTCGGCCGGCCCCACCGGATCCGGGTCACCCACTTCGCCGAGCAGGTCGCCGAGGCGCGGTCGCGCACCTCGACCCGCACGGGTCGCAAGGTCGTGGCAGTCGTGGCGGGCGACGGCCTGGCCGCCCTCTTCGAGTCCGCCGGCGCGGTCGTGGTGCCCGGCGGCCCCGGCCGTCGCCCGTCGACCGGACAGATCCTGGAGGCGGTGGTCTCCTGCGGCGCCGCGGAGGTGATCGTGCTGCCCAACGACGCGGACACCGTGCGGGCGGCGGAGATCGCGGCCCGCACCGCCGAGCACGAGCACGACGTGCGGGTCGAGGTGATCCCGACCCGAGCGCAGGTCCAGGGGCTGGCCGCGGTCGCGGTCCACGAGCCGGGGCGCGTCTTCGACGCCGACGTGCGCGAGATGACGGCCACCGCGCGACACGCCCGTCACGGCGCGGTCACCGTCGCGGCGCGGCGCGCGATCACCATGGCCGGGCCGTGTGAGCCCGGTGACGCCCTCGGTGTGATCGCCGGGGACTTCGCGCTGGTCGGCTCCGACCTGCGGGAGGTCGCCACCGGCGTCGTGGACCGGCTGCTCGGTGGCGGTGGCGAGCTCGTCACGATCGTGTCCGGCGCCGAGGGGGAGGAGCTCGCCGCGGACACCGCGTCGTACGTCGAGGAGCACCACCCCTACGTCGACGTCGTGGTCCACCAGGGGGGCCAGGACCGCTACCCGCTGCTCGTCAGCGTGGAGTGAGGGCGGCCCGGCCATGCCCGCGATCACCCCGGACACCCCGGTCGCCGCCGTCTTCGGCAACCACCACAAGAAGCGCAAGCTCGTCGAGGAAGGCCTCGGCATCCACACCGTGGGGGAGCTGCTGCGCCACTTCCCCCGCCGGTACGTCGCCGCCACGGAGCTCTCGGAGGTGGCCGAGCCGGTCGAGGGCGAGCAGCTCACCGTCGTCGGGGAGGTCCGCTCGTGCGAGTCCGCCCCGTTCTTCCGTGGCAACCGCCGCCAGTTCCGCACGACGGTGCGGCTGCGCACCGACGGGCCCGACTTCACGATCACCCTCTTCAGCCCCTACCAGACGCTGGCCGACAAGCACGAGTCCGAGTTCCGTCCGGGTGCGCGCGCGATCTTCACCGGCAAGGCCAAGCTGTTCCGCCAGTCCTGGCAGCTCGAGCAGGCCCACGGGTTCGCCCTCGACGGGCACGAGGCGGCCGGGCTCAGCAAGCTGCTGCCCATCTACCCGCTGACCGCCAAGATCTACACCTGGGACCTGCAGAAGGTCATCTCCACGTCGCTCGACCTCGTCCAGGACGTCCCCGACGTCCTCACGCCCGAGCTGCGCGAGCGGTTCGGCCTGGTGAGCGTCGTGAAGGCGCTGCGCTGGGTGCACGGCCCCGACGACTGGCAGGAGCTCGGGGCGGCGCTGAAGCGCTTCCGGTTCGAGGAGGCACTCGTCCTGCAGCTCGTGCTGGCCCGGCGGCGGGCGGCGCTCCGCGAGCAGGGCGCCCAGGCCCGGCCGCCGCGCGAGGGCGGGCTGCTGGACGCGTTCGACGCCCGGTTGCCGTTCGTGCTGACGGCCGGGCAGCGCGAGGTGGGGGAGGTGATCGCGACCGAGCTCGCCCGGCCCCACCCCATGAACCGGCTGCTCCAGGGCGAGGTCGGGTCGGGCAAGACGCTCGTCGCGCTGAGGGCCATGCTCCACACCGTGGACGCCGGCGGGCAGGCTGCGCTGCTCGCACCCACGGAGGTGCTCGCCCAGCAGCACCACCGCAGCATCACCGGCATGCTGGGCGACCTCGCCCAGGGCGGGATGCTGGGCGGGGCCGCCGAGGCGACCGGCGTGGTGCTCCTGACCGGCTCGATGGGCAAGGCCGCGCGGCAGGAGGCGATGCTGCGGATCGTCACCGGCGAGGCGGGCATCGTCATCGGCACCCACGCCCTGCTCGAGCAGGGCGTGGAGTTCGCCGACCTCGGCCTCGTCGTGGTCGACGAGCAGCACCGTTTCGGGGTGGAGCAGCGGGCCGCGCTCACGGACAAGGCCGGCACACCGCCGCACGTCCTCGTCATGACCGCGACCCCCATCCCGCGCACCGTCGCGATGACGGTCTTCGGTGACCTCGAGACCTCGGTGCTCTCCGAGCTGCCGGCCGGCCGCGCCCCGATCCAGACCAACGTCGTCCCGCTGGCCGACCAGCCGTCGTGGCTCGGCCGGGCCTGGGAGCGCGTCCGGGAGGAGGTCGCCAAGGGTCACCAGGTCTACGTCGTGTGTCCGCGCATCAGCGGCGATGCGGGGGAGGAGGGGGAGGCCGACCACGTCGACCTCGACGAGTCCGGCACCGCCGTCAGCCCGCGCCGACCGCTCGCCGCCGTGGAGGACGTCCACTCCGAGCTCGCGCAGGGACCGCTGGCGGGCCTGCGCACCGCGGTGCTGCACGGCCGGCTTCCCGCGGACGACAAGGAGCGCACGATGCGCGCCTTCGCCGCCGGCGGGATCGACGTCCTCGTCTCCACCACCGTGATCGAGGTCGGGGTGGACGTCCACAACGCCACGATGATGGTGGTGCTCGACGCCGACCGCTTCGGCGTCTCCCAGCTCCACCAGCTGCGTGGGCGCGTCGGCCGTGGCGGCCTTCCCGGGCTCTGCCTCCTCGTCACCCACGCCGAGGCCGGGAGCCCCGCCCGCGAGCGCCTCGACGCGGTCGCTGCGACGACCGACGGCTTCGAGCTCAGCCGCGTCGACCTCGAGCAGCGCCGGGAGGGCGACGTGCTGGGCGCGAGCCAGTCCGGCTTCCGGTCGAGCCTGGTCACCCTGCGCGTCCTGCGTGACGAGAAGACGATCGTGGCTGCCCGTGAGGCGGCCGAGGCGCTACTCTCCGAGGACCCTGGGCTCGACCGCGCGCCCGACCTCGCCGCCGCCGTGGCGGAGGTGGAGCGATCCGCGGCCTCCGAGTTCCTGGACAAGGGCTGAGAAGGGCTGCAGGACTCGCATGACGCGCATCATCGGCGGAGCCGCCGGAGGGCGGCGGTTGATGACGCCGCGCGGACAGGCGACCAGGCCCACCAGCGACCGGGTGCGGGAGGCGATGTTCGCCTCCGTCGAGTCCTGGTGCGGGCCCCTCGACGGCCTGCGCTTCCTCGACCTCTACGCCGGCTCGGGCGCTGTGGGTCTCGAGGCGTGGTCCCGCGGCGCCGGCGTCGTGACCCTCGTGGAGAAGGACCGCCGTACGGCCGCGCTGATCAGCCGCAACGCCGCCGCGCTCGGGTTCGCCAAGGCCGACGTCGTCGCAGCCGCTGCGGCCACGGTCCTGGCGAAGCCACCGGCGGCGCCGTACGACGTCGTCTTCTCCGACCCGCCCTACCCGCTCCCGGACACCGCGGTGCAGGCCGACCTCGCGGCCCTGGTCGCGCACGCCTGGCTCGTGCCCGACGCGCTCGTCGTCGTCGAGCGCTCCGTGCGGGGACCCGAGCTGGCGTGGCCCGAGGGCATCGAGGCGCAGCGGTCGAAGCGGTACGGCGAGACGGTGCTTTGGTACGGTCGCGCCACCTGACGTCCGACAGCGAGGAGCACCGGGTGCGTCGAGCCGTCTGTCCCGGGTCCTACGACCCCGTGACCACCGGTCACCTCGACATCATCGAGCGCGCTGCCAGCCTCTTCGACGAGGTGGTCGTGGCCGTCGGGACCAACGCGTCCAAGAACAGGCTCTTCGAGCCCGCGGAGCGCCTCGCCATGGTGGAGCAGGTGACCTCGGGGATCGGCAACGTCACGGTGCGCGGGTTCGACGGGCTGATCGTCGACTTCTGCCGCGACGCCGACGCGGTGGCCATCGTCAAGGGGCTGCGCGGCTCCGTCGACTACGAGTACGAGCTCCCGATGGCACAGATGAACTCGCACCTGACGGGGGTGGAGACCGTGTTCCTGCCGGGCGCCGTCGGCAACACCTTCGTCTCCTCCAGCCTCGTCAAGGAGGTCTGCGCGCTCGGCGGCGACGTGACCGGCCTCGTGCCGGACGTCGTGCGCGACCGGCTCGTGGAGCGCCTGTCCGCCCGCTGACCCACGCACGGGCCCGAGAGGCACCGTTTTGCCGGGCCGTGCAGGCGACGGATACGATTCGCAGGTTCTGTTCGTGTCCGGAAGATCGGGAGCCTCTCTTGACCAGCCTGGACCCGAGAGCGCCGTTCGTGCTCGACACCCGCGAGCTCGGCCGCCGCCCGGGGTCCCAGCGGGTCGTGGAGCTGTCGGTCCCGGCGCCTGCAGAGCTTGGCATCGAGGTCCTCCGGGTCCCCGAGGGCTCGCCGGTCGACCTCGACCTGCGGCTCGAGGCGGTCATGGAGGGCGTGCTGGTCACGGGGACGGTCAACGCCGTCCTCGAGGGCGAGTGCGTGCGGTGCCTGCAGGCGATCGACGACGAGGTCGACGTGCGCCTGCAGGAGCTGTACGTCTATCCCGACGTCCGGCACGACGAGTCCGACACGGAGCTCGACGACGAGGCCAGCCGGCTCGAGGACGACCTGCTCGACCTCGAGCCACTGCTGCGGGATGCGGTGGTGCTCGCACTGCCGTTCCAGCCGCTGTGCCAGGACGACTGTCCGGGACTGTGCGTCGAGTGCGGGGCCCGGCTCGCGGACGACCCGGACCACACGCACGACGCGCCCGTCGATCCACGGTGGGCCGGACTCGCAGCACTGCAGCAGGACCAGGACTGACTCACCAGGCCGAGATCCCTCGGCCGAGATCAAGCAACAGGAGATCACCATGGCTGTCCCGAAGCGGAAGATGTCGCGCAGCAACACGCGTCACCGCCGTTCGCAGTGGAAGGCCGTCGCGCCGACCCTCGTGACGTGCGCCAACCCCGCCTGCGGTGCCAAGCACCTGCCGCACCGCGCCTGTGGCCAGTGCGGCCAGTACGGCGCGCGCGCCGACCGTCGCCAGGTCCTCTGACCCCGGCTGGTCGGGGCGGCGTGCAGGTGTCGACCGACGAGCTCCGTGCCGCGCTCGGTGATCCGGTCCTGGATCCCGAGCTGCTGGAGCGCGCCCTGACGCACCGCTCGTACGCCTACGAGAACGGCCAGATCCCGACCAACGAGCGCCTGGAGTTCCTGGGCGACTCGGTGCTCGGCGTGGTCGTGACCGAGACGCTCTACCTCGCCCACCCCGACTTCTCCGAGGGGCGGCTGGCCAAGCTCCGGGCGGCGGTGGTGAACGCGCGGGCGCTCGCCGACGTCGCGCGTGAGATCGGCCTCGGACAGCACATCAAGCTGGGCCGCGGTGAGGAGACCACCGGTGGCCGCAACAAGGCCTCCATCCTCTCCGACACGGTCGAGGCCGTCATCGGCGCGATCCACCTCAGCGGCGGCATCACCGAGGCCGCCAAGGTGGTCCACCGGCTCTTCGACCCGGTGATGGAGGCCGCCGCCTCGATGGGCGCCGGCCTCGACTGGAAGACCTCGCTCCAGGAGCTCTCCGCCAACCTCGGCCTCGGAGTCCCCGAGTACGTCATCGAGGACGACGGGCCCGACCACGCCAAGACCTTCGTGGCCCGCGTGCGCGTCGGGGAGCAGCTGCTCGGCAACGGCGCCGGCCGCTCCAAGAAGGAGGCCGAGCAGGGCGCGGCCGAGACGGCCTACATGGAGATCAAGACCCAGGCGGAGAGTGCCTGAGCTCCCCGAGGTCGAGGTCGTCCGGGCCGGCCTCCAGCGCCACGTGCTCGGCCGCACCATCGCGGGTGTCGACGTGCTCCACCCGCGTCCCGTACGACGCGACGCCAGGGGCTCGACGGGGTTCGTCGCCGCGCTCGTCGGCCAGCGGATCGACGCCGTGCGCCGCCGTGGCAAGTACTTCTGGCTCGCCCTGGGATCGGGCGACGCGCTCCTCGGCCACCTCGGCATGAGCGGGCAGATGCTCCTCAAGGACCCCGGCAGCGAGGACGAGCGGCACCTGCGCGTCCGCTTCGCGCTCGAGGCGGCCGCCGTCGACGGCCCCGTGGAGATGCGCTTCGTCGACCAGCGGATGTTCGGTGGCCTGCTGGTCTCCACCGGCGGCGCGGAGCTGCCGTCCGAGATCGCCCACATCGCGCGCGACCCGATCGACCCGGAGTTCGACGACGACCTCTTCGTCAGCCGCGCGCGGCGCCGTACGAGCGGGATCAAGCGGCTGCTCCTCGACCAGACGCTCATCTCGGGGGTCGGCAACATCTACGCCGACGAGGCGCTGTGGCGCTCCCGCCTCCACGGCGAGCGGCCGGGGGACCGGCTCACCGGACCCCAGCTCCGCGCGCTGCTGGGCCACGTGCGGGACGTGATGGGCGCGGCGCTGGAGCAGGGCGGCACGTCGTTCGACGCCCTCTACGTCAACGTCAACGGCGAGTCCGGCTACTTCGACCGCTCGCTGGACGCCTACGGCCAGGAGGGCCGCCCCTGCGGGCGCTGCAGCACGCCCATCCGGCGGGTGGCGTTCATGAACCGGTCGTCGTTCTTCTGCCCGCGGTGCCAGCGTCCGCCGCGGAGGTGACCAGTGGCGGAGGCGGACTGCGCCGGATTGACCGCGGTCGCCCCCTGGTGCGACTCTAGGAGACGGCCGCCTGACGCGTCGGTGACCCCGATCCCGACCCGGCGGCCGCTCCCCGCACCACCTCTCGGCCCGACTCGTTCGACCTTCTTCGCAGCACCGAAAGGCTCACCATGGCCAAGGCTCTGATCGGCCACCTGGACAGCGACCGGCGGCACACCACGGCTCTCACCGTCGAGAACCAGCGGCTCCGCCGCCGCGTGGCCGACCTGGAGTCGCTGGTACTGCGGCTGCAGGCGGAGAACGACCGGCTCGCCGCCGCCGTGCGCGAGGAGTCGCGCGTCGCGGTCGACGACCTCCAGCCCGCCTGACTGCTTCACCGAACAGGGTGCGGCGGCACGCCGCGCCACCTAGGCTCACGTGCTCGTGAGCCGGCTCGTCGAGACAGTCTTCCCCACCCGACTCGGCACCGGCTTCCGGTGGCTGGTCGGGTCGTCCTGGGTGAGCAACCTGGGCGACGGGCTGATGATCGCGGCCGGCCCCCTGCTGGTGGCGTCCCAGACCCGCGACCCGCTCCTGGTGGCGGCGGCGATGGTCGCGCTCCACCTGCCGTGGCTGCTCGTCGGGTTGTACGCCGGCGCTCTCGCCGACCGCCTCGACCGTCGCGTCATCATGATGGTGGCCAACGCGGTGCGGACCGCGGTGGTCGGTGGCCTGTGCGTGGTGATCGCGACCGGCCACGTGAGCATCGCCGTCGTCCTCGTGGCCCTGCTGGCCCTCGGGACGGCCGAGACGTTCGCCGACGCCACCAGCGGCACCCTGGCGCCGATGCTGGTCGAGAAGCGCGACCTCGGCATCGCCAACGCGCGCCTGATGGTCGGCTCCATCACCGGCAACCAGCTGGTCGGGCCGGCCCTCGGGGCCCTGCTCTTCACCGTGGGCGCCGCGTGGCCGTTCGCGGTGAACGCCGTGCTGCTGGCGCTCGCCGTGGCACTGGTCGCCCGCATCGGCACGCCGCCGGGAGCGGTGCGCGAGGCGGTGGACACCCACGTGCTCCGCGACATCGCCGAGGGCGTGCGGTGGCTGGTGGGGAACCCACCGGTGCGGACCCTGGCCGTCATCATCGTCGTCTTCAACGTGACGTGGGCGGCCCCCTGGTCGGTGCTGGTGCTGTGGGCCTTGGAGCGCGTCGGCATCGACGAGGCGGGGTTCGGGCTGCTGACGACCGCCTCCGCCCTGGGCGGGCTGCTGGCGACGTTCGGCTACGGCCGGCTCGAGCGGATGGTGCCGCTGGCGACGCTGATGCGGTTCGTGCTGATGGCCGAGGTGCTCTTCCACCTCGCGATGGCCCTGACGACCTCGGCGTGGGCGGCGTACCCGCTGATGTTCTTCTTCGGCGCCTACGCGTTCGTCTGGGGGACCCTCTCCCAGGCCGTCCGGCAACGGGCCGTCCCTGCGGAGTACCAGGGGCGCGTCGGGTCGGTCTACATGATGTGCGTGATGGGCGGGATGCTCGCGGGGTCGGTCGTCGGCGGGCTGATCGCCCGTCAGTGGGGAACCGTGGCGCCGTGGTGGTTCGCGTTCGTGGGCTCCGGTGTCACCCTCGCGATGGTCTGGCGCCAGCTGGGCCACATCGCGCACGCCGACGACGTGGCGACCGCGAACGCGGCGGCCGCCGAGGAAGCGCCGGCGAATCCGTCCTGACGCCTGCGTGACCTGCGCCACTCGGTCTCGTTGACAGGGCATGGGAAACCTCACCTCCGCTCGCCTCGCCGCTGCCGGCGCCCTGTCGATCGCCATCGTCCTGCCCGGGACCGCCGCCCACGCTCACGGCGACCGGGACCGCGCCGAGCGCATGGCGCAGATGTACGACGCCGGCATGACCGTGCCGTTCGTCGCCTCGCCCAACGTCCGCCTCGCGGCCAGTCGGCCGGGCTCCGCCGGCATCAGCGGCTGCTTCCTGCACAGCGCGCCGTACTTCGTGATGTCCGGTCTCGACTCGCTGACCGTCTTCGACGTCAGCGACCCGGCGTCGCCCAGGTCCGTCGGCACCATGCCGAGCGCGCAGTTCGAGAACGAGGCCATGAACTGCGGCGAGCGCAAGGTCTCCCGCACGCGGACCGACCGCTTCGCGATGATCGGGGTGGATCTCTACCAGGCCTCGCCCGACGACCTCGAGCACGTCAACGAGCCGGCGACGGGCGACTACGAGCTCGTGATCGCGGACGTCACCGACCCGACCAACCCGCACGTGCGGTCGCGGGTCAAGTCGACCACCAGCACCCACACCGTGACCTGCATCGACGGCACCGACTGCCGCTACGCCTACTCCGCGGGTGACGACAGCGAGGTGGCCGGGCAGGGAAGCTTCTCGGTCTTCGACCTCACCGACCTCGACGACCCGCGCGAGGTCGACAGCGACCCCGCGACGCCGGGGACGCAGCCGTTCCGCTCCGACGCGGTGGGCTGGGGCGGCCACAAGTGGAACGTCGACGCGGCGGGCTACGCGACCCACACCGGGGCGGGCGGCTCGTACGTCTTCGACGTGCGGGACCCGCTGAACCCGGTCGAGGTCGCCAACACCGGCGCGGCCGGCGACAACGCGCGGGAGGGGATGGAGAACGACTACAACAACTTCATCCACCACAACAGCTTCCGGCCGAACGCCACGGCCTTCCGGCCCGACGCTGCGCCGTCGCTGGCCAACGGCAACGTCCTGCTCGTCACCGAGGAGGACTACGAGGACCCGGACTGCGCCACCGCCGGCTCCTTCCAGACCTGGCACGTCAAGCGCCTCGACGGGTCCGAGGGCTCGATCGTCCCGCTCACCAAGCTCGAGCTGGCCGACCTCGGCACGTTCCCGAGCCCGGTCGGGGCCTTCTGCTCGGCCCACTGGTTCGACTACCACCCGTCCGGCATCGTGGCGATCGGCTACTACGGCGGCGGCACCCAGCTGATCGACGTCACCGACCCGACCGCTCCCACGAGCCACGGGCACGCGGCGTGGGGTGCCTCCGAGGTCTGGGACGCGATGTGGGCGCCCGTCTACAACAAGAAGGGCGTGGCCACCGGCAAGAAGACCAACCTCGTCTACTCGATCGACCTCGTGCGCGGGCTGGACGTGTACGCCGTCGACGTGCCGGGCGACGGGATCGGCGCCCTGCCGTCCGTGGAGACGGCACCCTCCCTGGGAGTCGCCCCGATCGCGGTCGTGGGCAGCGGAACCGTGCTCGCTCTGCTGCTCCTCCGCCGCGGGCGCAACACCCGCGGCGCCTGACCCCGCACCGGACGGCCGGGTGCTCCGACACGCTCGTGAGCACCCGGCCGTCGGCACGCCCGCGGCCTAGGCTGGAGGAGCCTGCCTTCCCCGGTGTGCACGGTCTGCGAGGATTCGCGGACGCGCCGCATGGCGTCCCCGAAGGAAGCGAGTGCCGGTGTACCTGAAGAGCCTGACCCTCAAGGGGTTCAAGTCCTTCGCCTCCTCGACGACCCTCCAGCTCGAGCCCGGGATCACCTGCATCGTCGGGCCCAACGGATCGGGCAAGTCCAACGTCGTCGACGCGCTCGCCTGGGTCATGGGGGAGCAGGGTGCCAAGAGCCTGCGCGGCGGCAAGATGGAGGACGTCATCTTCGCGGGCACCTCGGGGCGCCCCCCGCTCGGCCGCGCCGAGGTCCAGCTCACGATCGACAACTCCGACGGCGCGCTGCCCATCGACTACTCCGAGGTGACGATCAGCCGGACGATGTTCCGCAACGGGGGCTCGGAGTACGCCATCAACTCCCAGCCGTGCCGCCTGCTGGACGTCCAGGAGCTGCTCAGCGACTCCGGCATCGGCCGCGAGATGCACGTGATCGTGGGGCAGGGCCAGCTCGACACGATCCTGCACGCGACCCCGGAGGACCGCCGCGGCTTCATCGAGGAGGCGGCCGGCGTCCTCAAGCACCGCAAGCGCAAGGAGAAGGCGCTCCGCAAGCTCGACGCCACCGACGGCAACCTCACCCGCCTCGGCGACCTGATCAGCGAGATCCGTCGCCAGCTCAAGCCCCTGGGCCGGCAGGCCGAGGTGGCGCGCAAGGCGGTCGCCGTGCAGCAGGACGCCCGGGACGCCCGAGCCCGGCTGCTCGCCGACGACCTCGTCACCGCGCGGACCGCGCTGGAGCAGGAGATGGCCGACGAGTCCGTCCTGGTCGAGCGGCGTGAGCAGGTCGAGGAGCAGCAGCGCAAGGCTCGCGAGGACGAGTCGCGCCTCGAGGCCGTGCTGCGCGACGACCTTCCCCGGCTCGCGGCGGCGCAGGAGACCTGGTTCGCGCTGTCGGGCCTGCGGGAGCGGCTGCGCGGCACCCAGTCCCTGGCCGCGGAGCGGGTCCGCAACGCGGCCGGCGCGGCCGACCCCGACACCGTCGACTCCGGGCGCGACCCCGACGAGCTCGAGGCCCAGGCCGGTCGCGTGCGCGAGCAGGAGGCCGCGATCGGCGCGGAGGTGGGGCAGCAGCGCACCGTCCTGGAGCAGGCGGTGGCCGCGCGGCGGCTCGCGGAGGACGCGGCCGCCGACGAGGAGCGCCGGATCTCCGGACTGCTCCGCGCCGCCGCCGACCGGCGCGAGGGCCTGGCCAGGCTGCACGGTCAGGTGAACGCGATCCGGTCGCGGACGGCCGCGACGGACGCCGAGATCGGTCGCCTCACGGAGGCGCACGCCGACGCCCTGGCCCGCGCCGAGCGGGCCCAGCGGGACTTCACCGCCCTGGAGACCCAGGTCGCCGGCCTCGACGCCGGCGAGGAGGGCCTCGACGCCGAGCACGAGGACGCCGTCGCGGCCCTCGACGACGTCGACGAGCGGCTCGCGAGGGCCCGGGAGGATGCCCAGCAGGCCGAGCGCGACCGAGCGGGGCTGATCGCCCGGCGGGACGCCCTCGAGCTGGGCCTCAACCGCAAGGACGGCGCGGGTGCCCTCCTGGCCGCCACCGACACCGTGACCGGCCTGCTCGGCTCCGTGGCCGCGCTCCTCGACGTCCGCCACGGCTACGAGGCGGCTGTCGCAGCAGCACTCGGCACGGCCGCGGACGCGGTGGTCGTCGCGGACGCCCGGTCGGCGGTGGGCGCGATCGGCCACCTCAAGACCGAGGACCTCGGCCGGGCGGCACTGGTGCTCGGCGGGTCCCCGCACGACGACCGGACCGGCTGGCCCGCCCTCCCCGACGGGGCGGCGTACGCCGTGGACGTCGTGGGCGCTCCCGACGAGGTCCGCGGTGCGCTCACCCGGCTGCTCCGGCAGGTCGCGGTCGTCGACGACCTGGCCGCGGCGAGCGCGCTGGTCGAGCGGTTGCCCGAGGTCACCGCCGTGACGCGCGACGGCGACCTCATCGGCTCGCACGTGGCCGCCGGCGGTTCGACCAGCCAGCCCAGCCTCATCGAGGTCCAGGCGGCGTACGACGAGGCCTCCGCCGCGCTGCAGGAGGCCACGGCGGCCACCGAGCGGCTCGGGTTCGAGATCTCCCGCCTGGAGGCCGAGCGGCACGACGCCCTCAAGCGGGTGGACGTCGCCCTGGCGAAGCTCCACGAGTCCGACGCCACGCTCGCGGCGGTGGCCGAGGAGCTGGGCCAGCACGGCTCGCTGGCTCGCTCCGCGCGTGCGGAGGCGGAGCGGGTCGAACGCGCGATCGCCACGGCGCGCGAGGCACGCGAGAAGGACCTCGCCGGGCTCGCCGAGCTCGAGACCAGGCTCGCCACGGCCGAGGACGCCCCCGACGAGGAGCCCGACACGGCCGAGCGTGAGCGGCTCGCCCAGGCGGCGAAGCAGGCGCGGCAGGACGAGATGGACGCGCGGCTGGCGCTGCGCACGGCCGAGGAGCGCGCCCGGGCCCTGCACGGGCGGGCCGACAGCCTGCTTCGCGCCGCGACGGCCGAGCGTGAGTCGCGGGCCCGTGCGGCGGAGCGCCGCGAGCGGCTGATCCGGGAGGGCCGCGCCGCCGAGGCGGTCGCGACCGCGTCCCGCGTGGTGCTGCACCAGCTGGAGCGCTCCGTGATGCTCGCCGCCGACGAGCGAGCGGCCGTCGAGGAGTCCCGCCAGGGGAGCGAGCAGCAGCTGATGGCGGTCCGTGCGGCGTTGCGCGACCTCGGCCGCGAGCACGACGAGCTGGTCAACTCGGTGCACCGCGACGAGATGGCCCGGACCCAGCAGCGCATGCGGATCGAGCAGCTGGAGGAGCGTGCCCTCGAGGAGCTCGGTCTCGACCCCGAGGGGCTGGTCGGCGACTACGGGCCGGGGACGCTGGTGCCCTTCGTCGGCGAGGTCGCCGACGGCGAGGAGCCGCCGGAGCCGGTGCCGTACGTCCGCGAGGAGCAGCAGAAGCGGCTGCGCGCGGCGGAGCGGCAGCTCGCGATGCTCGGCCGGGTCAACCCGCTCGCGCTGGAGGAGTTCTCGGCGATGGAGGAGCGGCACAAGTTCCTCACCGAGCAGCTCGAGGACCTCAAGCGCACCCGCAAGGACCTCCTCGACATCGTCCGCGAGGTGGACCAGCGGGTGGAGCAGGTCTTCACCGAGGCGTACGCCGACGTCGAGAAGGCCTTCGACCAGACCTTCTCCCGGCTCTTCCCCGGCGGGGAGGGGCGCCTCGTGCTGACCGACCCCTCCGACATGCTCGCCACAGGTGTCGAGGTGGAGGCGCGTCCCCCGGGCAAGAAGGTCAAGCGCCTGTCCTTGCTCTCGGGTGGCGAACGCTCGCTGGTCGCGGTGGCGTTCCTCGTCGCCCTGTTCAAGGCCCGCCCGTCGCCGTTCTACATCCTCGACGAGGTCGAGGCCGCGCTCGACGACACCAACCTCGGGCGGCTGCTCCAGATCTACGAGGAGCTGCGGGAGACCTCCCAGCTCCTCGTCATCACCCACCAGAAGCGCACGATGGAGGTCGGCGACGCGCTCTACGGCGTCACGATGCGCGGCGACGGCGTCTCGGCGGTGATCAGCCAGCGGCTGGAGCGGTCGGCGAGCGCGTGACCGGCACTCGCCGACCGACCCGCCGCGACTACGTCGCGTGGCGCACGGCCACCACGCGCTGGCGCGACGACGACGCCTACGGGCACCTCAACAACGCGACGTACTACGAGCTGTTCGACACCGCGGTCAACGCCCACCTCTACGAGGCCACCGGTCTCGACGTCCGCGCCCTCCCGCAGATCGGGGTGGTGGCGGAGACGTCGTGCCGCTACTTCCGGGAGATCGGGTTCCCCCGGCCCGTCGAGATGGGGCTGGTCGTCGACCGGCTCGGCACCAGCTCGGTCATCTACCGGATCGGGCTGTTCCAGGGCGAGGACGACGAGGCGGCTGCGGAGGGGCGGTTCGTGCACGTCTACGTCGACAACACCCACGGCCCGGGCCGGCGGCCGGTGACGCCGGTCCCGCCCGAGATCCGCGCGGCCGTGGAGCCCCTGGTCCGAACCTCCGACGAGGCGTGACGGCGGTCACGGCGACGCGCCGTACGGAGCTCCCGGCACGTTCAGGCGGAGCGTGGTGTGCGACGGTGGTGTCGGGCCACTTCCCCGGTCCCCGTCTCACGTGAGGAACCCCCCATGCTCGCGATCATCCTGATGATGGCCCTCGGCGTGCTGGTCGCCACCGCGGTGGCGGTGTACGTCGCCTACCCGCACCGCGGCGAGCGGCTGCCGGTCGTCCCGCAGCTCGGCGACGCGATGCGCAAGGGCGTGGACGCCCTGCCGACCCTCGAGGATGCCGACTCGCGCCGCTGAGATCGTCTAGGTTCACCTGCATGGACCATCCCCAGCAGCAGGGACGTCGCTTCTGCACGGCGTGCATGTCGCCGGTCCGGACGTTCCGCACGGGCCCCGGGGGCCGACCGGGCGCGAGGTGCCCGAAGTGCAGGTCGCTGGAGAGGCACCGCTTCCTCTCCTTGTTGCTGGGGACGCTCTCCGCTCAGCTCCTGGATGTGGGGACGCTCGTCGAGATCGCCCCGTCGCGGCAGTCCACCCGCCAGCTCGACCGGGTCCCGTCCCGCCGCCGTCTGCGGCTCGACATCGGCTACGACGAGCGCTCCGTGCACGCGCTGGCGAGCCTCACGCACCTCCCGCTCCCGGACGCGAGCGTCGACCTGCTGGTCTGCTACCACGTCCTGGAGCACGTCCCGGACGACCACGCGGCGATGAGCGAGATCGCCCGCGTGCTCTCCCCTCATGGGATCGCGCTCCTCGAGGTCCCCATCAGGTGCGGCGTCCCGACCGAGGAGGACCTCAGCGCGAGTCCCGAGGAGCGCGCCGTCCGGTTCGGCCAGCACGACCACGTGCGTTTCTACGGCGACGACTTCGACGACCGGCTCGCCGCCGCCGGCCTCGACAGCCAGCGGGTCACGCCGCCCAGCCTCCTGGGATCGGGTGCCACCGACCGGTTCGGGCTGATGGCGCACGAGATCGTGTGGATCGCCCGTCGGGGCGAGGGCACCGTCGGAAGGGTCGCCGAGGAGCCGCGGGAGACCGGGCTCACCCTCGCCCTGGACGCGCTGGTCGAGGAGAACGCGCGGCTCCAGTCGCAGCTGCTGCGGGCCCGCCGTCGGTCGGTGCCCGTCGTGGAGCCGGCCCCACCGCAGCACCGGTCGCGTCGATGGCCTCTGGTTGGATTGCGGCATGAATGACTGGCTCTACCTGATCATCGGCATCGCCGTCGTCGGCGTGCTCACTCTGGCGGGTCTGCTGACCGGCGCGGGTCGGCGCAGGGGACGGCGGCCCACCGGCGGCACCGACGTCATCTCGGCCCCGCCGGGCGAGGGGGAGGTCGCCACCGGTGCACCGCCGGAGCCCGCGGTCGCGACCCCGCTCGAGGCGCCGCCGGTCGAGGCGCCCGAGAGCACCGCGTCCCGCCTGGTCCGCCTGCGGCAACGACTCTCCCGCTCCCAGGGCGGTCTCGGCCGGGGCCTGCTCGCCCTGCTGAGCCGCGACCGGATCGACGAGGACACCTGGGAGTCGATCGAGGACACGCTGCTCACCGCCGACGTCGGCGTCGCCCCCACGCAGGAGCTGGTGGAGAACCTCCGCACGCGCCTCCGCGTCGCGGGTGCCGACCAGGTCGACACCCGCGCCGTGCTGCGCGAGGAGCTGGTCGACCTCGTCGGCCCCGACATGGACCGGAGGCTCCGGGTCACCGGCGCCGACGGCCGGCCCGGGGTGGTGCTCGTCGTGGGAGTCAACGGCGCCGGCAAGACCACGACCGTCGGCAAGATCGCGCGGATCCTCGTCGCCGAGGGCCACACCGTGACCCTGGGTGCCGCCGACACGTTCCGCGCGGCCGCGGTCGACCAGCTCGCCACGTGGGGCCAGCGGGTCGGCGTCGACGTGGTGCGGGGCCCCGAGGGCGGAGATCCCGCCAGCGTCGCCTTCGAGGCCGTCAAGCAGGCGACCGACCAGGGGATCGACACGGTCCTGGTCGACACCGCCGGACGTCTCCAGAACAAGGCCGGCCTGATGGACGAGCTGGGCAAGGTCAAGCGCGTCATCGAGAAGCAGGCGCCGGTGACCGAGGTGCTCCTCGTGCTCGACGCGACCACCGGCCAGAACGGTCTCATCCAGGCGCGGGTCTTCAGCGAGATCGTCGACGTGACCGGCATCGTCCTGACCAAGCTCGACGGTTCCGCCAAGGGTGGCATCGTGGTGGCGGTCCAGCGCGAGCTGGGGGTCCCGGTCAAGCTGGTGGGCCTCGGCGAGGGCCCCGACGACCTGGCGCCCTTCGACGCCGGCGCGTTCGTCGACGCCCTGCTCGGCGGCTGACCCGGGTCGTCCCGCGACCCGTCGCGCTCAGCCTCGGCGCGCCAGCAGGCGTCGTACGGCGTCGTCGACGAGCGTCTCGGCGCGTCGGTCGAAGCTGTGCTCGGCGACGATCCGGAGGGCGATCTCGCGGCGCGTGGAGTGGTCAGGGAACTGCTCGTACGGCGGCTCGACGAGGCGTGCGAGCTCGTTCTCGTCGCCGAACGTCTGCACGAGCCCGCCGAAGATCTGCTCGATGCCGTCGATCGAGTCGCTCAGGATCCGGGCTCCGCACGCCGCGGCGTCGAAGAGACGGTTGGACGCGAAGCCGTCGCGGCGCATGTCGCGGTGGTGGTCGTTGAGCACCACCCCGGCGGAGGCGTAGAGCGCCCCCACCTCCTCGTTCGCGACGCCGTTGGAGGTGATCCGCTCGCGCGGGACGAACTCCGCCCAGTCCTTCCCGTGCAGCGCGAGCGGCACGCCGACGGCGAGGGCGCTGCGGACGGCGAAGCGGTAGACCCCCCGCGAGTTGCCCACGAACACCACCGGCGGCCCGGTGTCGGGCTCCGCCCGGTCGGGGTGGAACCACCGGGCGTCGGTGCACTGGAGCAGGGGGGTCACCGTCACGCCCCAGTCGCGACTCACCCGGTCGGACCAGCTCAGGCTGGCGGCGTAGACGGCGTCGAAGCCGGCGACCTCCGCCGGGGTCACCATGTCCGGGTGGCTGATCACCCACTGGAGGTTGAGCAGCCCGGGCCTGGGGGTCACACGGTCGAGGCCGCGCAGCACCAGGAGCACGTCGTCGTGGTCGCGGGAGTCGCGGTCGCGCGCGTCGCGGCGGTCGACCGCGACGTGCTGGCCATGCCGTTCGAGGGCGTCGGCCAGGGAGCGGGCGAAGAAGGTGTCGCCCCACTTGTCGCCGCGGGCGGCGGCGGGAGCGGCGATGTCCAGCGCCCAGCGCAGGCGCGGGGGTGACTCGTGGATGCCGTCGATCGCCCGCACGACCGCCTCGGGCACGAGCACCGGCTCCGTGCTCCCCTCCGGGTCCACGCGGCGGCTGCGCTGGTCGGTCACCTCGAACCCCGCCCGCGCCAGCAGCTCGGCCGTGGTGTCGGGGGGAGGGGCGACCCGGTCGCGCGCGAGGCAGGCCAGCGCCTCGACGAGCTCCTCCGGCTCCGCGTACGCCCGGCGCGAGGTCACCACCGCCTCCGGGACCAGCACGGTGCGGCCCAGGCCGGCGGCGTGCGCGCGCAGACCGAGGTCGGTCTCCGCGAGGACGGAGCGGAAGCGCGCGTTGAGCCCGCGCAGCGCGATCGCCGTGGACGTGTGCAGCGCGACCAGGGGGGAGGCGGGTGCGGAGACGGCGCACCGGCCGAGCCGTCGGGCGTCGGCCGCGGGATGTCCCTCGAGGAGGAGGGCGGGATGGGCGTGCGTGGCCGCGAACCGGGCACCGGCGCTGAGGACGGTGCCGTCGAGGCCGAGGACGAGCGTCTGGACCAGTGCCACGCCCGGCTCCGCGAGGGCCTCGGTGAGCAGCACGGAGAGCGTGAGGCGCGGCGGCATCACCTCGGGTCGCACCAGGACCGTCGTCCCCCCGGCGACCCGGGACATGCCGACGTTGGCGGCCGCCGACGCGTTGACGTCGGCCGCGACCGGCACGAAGCGGGCTCCGTCGACCACGGCGGCCAGGGTCTGGGCGAGCATGTGGTGGGCACGACGGAGCCGGACCCCCACCGCGACCAGCTCGGCGCCGGACGGCGGGACCGTGCTGAACCACTCGACGGTGCGCCGCGGCTCCGCCCCCAGCGGGACGACGTAGCTCACCAGGTCACCGTCGAGCTCGCGCGTGCCCGCGCCCTCCCAGTCGACGAGCTGACGCTCCAGCACGAACGAGTCCCAGTCGTCGCTCGGCGTGGAGGGAGGCGTGTCGGCGCGCCGGGCGACGGGGAGGTCGATCGCCTCGAGGTCGTGGGCGCGGCTGAGGCGCAGCACGAGGTCGCGGTCGGCTGCGGCGTCCAGGGACTCGTCGAAGCCGCCGACGTCCTTGATGGCGTCGCGACGCAGGAGCATGGTGGTCAGGTCCACCGGGCGCCCGGCGAGCAGCTCGTCGCGGTTGCGGGCCGACCCCCCGGCCGCGGCGTGCACCCCGGCGAGCCCACGCTCACGCGCGTGCGCGAGCAGGGTCGCCAGCTGGTCGGGGGCCCAGGCCCGACCCGGGGCGAGGAAGGCGACGTGGTCCCCGGTGCCGTGCTCGAGCGCGGCGTTGCCGGCCGCCCCAGGTGTCGTGCGGTCCTCGCGGACCACGGTGATGCGCCCGTCGAAGGCCGCCAGCCCGGTGAGGACCGGGACGCTGTCGTCGACCGAGCCCCGGTCGACCGCCACGAGCTCCCAGTCCGCGAACGTCTGGGCCTGCAGCGACTCGACCGTCTCCCGGAGCAGGGGCCCCTCGTCCTGGACCAGCACCACCACGGTGACCGCCGGAGTCCCGGTCGTCTCTGGCACGGTCCCGGAGGGCTGGACCGGCACCGGGCGGCGGCGCACGACCTCCTCCCGCCACGAGGTCGCGGACCGGATCGCGGCCGCCCGGTAGGTCCCCCAGGTCACCCGGCGGGGCAGGAGCCGGGTCGGCAACGGGGTCTCCGGGGTGGCGACCGAGAGCCAGTAGGACAGCGGGCCGTACTCGTGCAGGCGCGCCTCCGGGTGCGCCGCGAAGATGACGCGGGGCTCGACGAGGGGGTGCGGCGCGAGGCGGTTGCGGCGGCGGCGCTCCCCGACGTACCAGAGGACGGGGTGCGGGGTGCGCTGGCCGGCCTTGCGGCGGCCGAGCCACGAGGCCTCGAAGAGCGGGTGCGGCGACACGTCGCCGGCGACGACCACCGCCTCCGCCGCCTCCCGGTCGGTGTCGAAGGTGGTGCCGAGCTGCGCCGAGACGTACTCGGCGTCGATCAGCCCGGCCGCGACGAGCACCTCGGCGGGATCGTCGAGCCGCGGTGGCTGGCGCCGGTCAGCGCGCATCGGCGTACCTCACCCGGGGGAAGAGCGGAGCGAGGGCCGGCGGCGTGGGGTGCAGGCGCTCGCTGTCGCGGATCGGGTACCACGCCGACGTCTCGTCGAGGAACTCACGCACCCCGGCGAACCGCTCGGGGAAGCGCTTCTCGCAGAGCGTCAGCAGCCGGCCCGCGTCGAGCTTGTAGGGGTCGTAGCGCAGCGTGTCGATCTTGACGTAGGGCAGGCGCGCGTCGTCGAGGACGCGGTCGGCCAGGCCCCGCGCGGGGTTCCACGGCTCGCCGGCGCGCTCACGCCACTCCCGCACCTCGGCGCGGCTGCGGGGCAGGGGGGAGCGGTGCGCCGCCCACCACCGCATCCGCTCGCGGGCGATCCGCCGGTCCTCGGCGGTCTCCTCGAAGTAGGTGCCCGAGCGGAACCCCGCCTCGTAGAGGCACCGCGACATGCCGACCTCGTAGCGGTGGATGACCTGGCGGCGCTTGGAGATCGGCTCCATCTCGTCCCAGAACGTCCGGAAGGTGCGGGACCCGACCACCCACGGGCGGAAGGCGATGAAGAACGACTGGATGTGGGGCGCGAGGCGCTCGGCGGCCGTGAGGCCCCAGAAGTCGCACGGGCGCGAGGCCATCTCGTCGAACACCGGGTCGTAGGAGTCCAGCGCGAAGACGTAGCTGTCGTTGCAGACCACCACCTCCTCGTACGCCTCGAGGTCGCCGACGGCGTCCAGCCCCACCTTGTAGCTGAAGAAGTCGTAGCCGTAGTTCGAGCGCTCCACCAGCTGCGCCCGCTCGGAGAGCCACGCGCGGGCCTCGTCCTGCAGGCGCGCGGTCGTGCAGACGACCAGCCTGTCCACCGAGGCGGCGAGCGCCTCGACCTGACCGCGCACGTGGGGCCGGAGGGCACCGGCCACGTCGTAGTGCGCCATCACGGCCAGTCGGGACACGGCCGAACCCTAACAAGCGGCTCGGCCGGCCAGCCCCGTTCACACCGGCGTAACACCGGAGCCCGAAGCGTTGCCTGGCCGAAACATCGGGCGAGGGAGGGGGAAACGTGGCCTGGGCAGGCTGCGGGCATCGCGTGGACCCCGGCACACGACAGCGTCGTCGGCTGCCGGCGGACCACCCCTCGTACGTCTCCTGGAGGTCCTGTGGACGGCTATTACGCCTTCATGCTGGTGGCGACTGCCCTCGTCCTGATGATGACGGTGCCCGCGCTGGCCCTGTTCTACGGCGGGATGTCCCGCTCGAAGTCCGTGCTCAACATGATGATGATGTCGTACGTCGCGGCCGCGATCGTCGGCATCCTCTACGTCGCGGTCGGCTGGTCGATGGGGTGGAGCGGGGACGGCACGCTGTTCGCCGACCCGGTCGACCTGCTCTGGCTGGACGGGGTCGCGACCGGCGACTACGTCTACGTGATGTTCCAGATGACGTTCGCGATCATCACCGTCGCGCTGATCAGCGGTGCGGTCGCCGACCGGATGAAGTTCTCGGCCTGGGTGGTCTTCGTGCCGCTCTGGGCACTCGTCGTCTACTTCCCGATGGCCCACATGGTGTTCAGCTGCACCGACGACTCGCTGATCTGCGGCCGGATCGGCGCCCAGGACTACGCGGGCGGGACCGCGGTGCACATCAACGCCGGTGTCGCGGCGCTGGTCCTCGTCCTGCTGCTCGGCAAGCGCATCGGCTGGCCCAAGGACCAGATGCGCCCGCACAACCTGACGCTCACCATGCTCGGCGCCGGCCTGCTGTGGTTCGGCTGGTACGGCTTCAACGTCGGCTCGATCGTCTTCGCGGGCGAGGAGGGCGAGGCCTTCACCGAGCGCTTCATCTCCGAGACGGGCCGCACGTTCGCCAACACCACGCTGGCCACCTTCGCCGCGATCCTCGGGTGGCTGCTCGTCGAGCGCCTGCTGCACGGCAAGGCCACCTCCCTCGGCGCGGCCTCGGGGATCGTCGCGGGTCTCGTCGCCATCACCCCTGCGGCCGGTGCCGTGGACCTCGGCGGCGCCGTCGCCATCGGCCTCGCCGCCGGTGCGCTGTGCGCCTGGGCCGTCGGCCTGAAGTTCAGGCTGGGCTTCGACGACTCCCTCGACGTGGTCGGGGTGCACCTGGTGGGTGGCGTGGTCGGCACGCTCCTGATCGGGGTGTTCTCCACCTCCGAGGGCGCCGGCGGCGTCGACGGGCTGCTCTACGGCGGGGGCCTGGGGTCCCTGGGCGCCCAGGCGCTCGGTGTCCTGGTGGCCGTGGTGTTCTCCGGCGTGCTGACGGCCGTCATCGGCCTGGCCCTCAGGCTCACCATCGGGCTGCGCCTCGACGCGGAGGACGAGGTCGACGGCATCGACCTCGCCGAGCACGGCGAGACGGCGTACGACCTGCACAGCGCCAGCAGCAGCGGCGCCACGGGCGTCCTCGCCACGAGCACGGTCCCTGCGAGCACCCCGCCCCGCACCACCACCACCGGCTCGACCAGCAGCGAAGGAGTCAACGCATGAAGCTCGTGACCGCCGTCATCAAGCCCCACAGGTGGGAGGACGTCCGCGAGGCGCTCGAGACCTTCGGCGTCGCCGGGATGACCGTCTCCGAGGTCAGTGGCTACGGTCGTCAGAAGGGCCACACGGAGGTCTACCGCGGCGCGGAGTACGACGTCGCGCTGGTGCCGAAGATCCGCATCGAGATCGTCGTCGACGACGCCGACGCCGAGGACGTGGTCGGGATCGTCGTCAAGACGGCGCAGACCGGACGGATCGGCGACGGCAAGGTCTGGGTCACCCACGTGGAGTCCGTGGTCCGGGTCCGCACGGGTGAGCAGGACGCCAGCGCGCTGTGACGCCCGCGTCGCACGGTCCCCGGGACGGGTGCCGCCCCTCGTGACCGCGGGTGACAGGGCGGCCAGGACCGCCTCGGCCGACGCGCTCTGCCGCACGGCGTACGACGCCTGCGGGGGGCCGGACGCCGGGGTGGCCCTGGTCGCCGTCGGAGGGTACGGACGCGGCGAGCTCGCGCCCTGCTCCGACCTCGACCTCGTCCTGGTGCACGAGGCGGGCACCGACCCGGGGGGCCTGGCGGCCGAGCTGTGGTACCCGCTGTGGGACTCGGGCTGGCGGCTGGACCACGCGGTGCGCTCCCTGCCCGCGATGGTCGACGCGGCCGCCGACCTCAAGGTCGCCCTGGGTCTGCTCGACGCGCGGCACGTCGCCGGCGACCCTGCCCTCACCCTCCGGCTGCGCACGACGATGCTGGCCGACTGGAGGCGCCAGGCCCGCACGCGCCTGCCCGAGCTGCGGGCGCTGGGGGAGAAGCGTCACGCCGTGCTGGGCGAGCTGGCCCACGCCGCCGTGCCCGACCTGAAGGAGGCCGAGGGCGGGCTGCGGGACGCCGGGGTCCTCCGGGCGCTGGAGGCGAGCTGGCTGGTGGACGCCTCCACGTCCGCCTCGGAGGCCGCCCGGCGGGCCCTGCTCGACGCGCGCGACGAGCTCCACGCCGTCACCGGTCGGCCGGGCGACCGCGTCGCTCCCGAGAGCTGGGGACCGCTGGCCGATCGGCTGGGCCTGGCCGACGCGGACCGGGCCCAGCGGCACGTGCGGTCGCTGGGTCGGAGGGTGACCCACCTGTCCCGCCTCGCGTGGCGCCGTACGGACGCGGTGCTGGCCCGGCCCGCCGGGGAGCGGGGCCGTCGTACCCCGGCTCTCGTGCCGGTGGCGCCGGGCATCGCCGTGTCGCGCGGCGAGGTCGTGCTGGAGGCCACGGCGCGGGTGGGCGAGGACCCGACCCTCCTCCTGCGCGCGGCGGCCGAGGCGGCGGTCCGCGACGTCCCGCTCGCTCCGACGACCGCCGCCCGGCTCGCGCGGGAGTGCACCGACCTGCCCGTGCCGTGGCCGCCGGAGGCCCGGGACGCGCTCGTGCGGCTGCTGGCCTCGGGCCCGGGACTGCTGCCGGTGTGGGAGACGCTGGAGGAGACCGGCTGCCTCGGCCGCTTCCTGCCCGAGTGGGAGCGCGTGCGGCTGCTGCCGCACGCCTCCGCGATCCACCGCTTCACCGTCGACCGCCATGTCGTCGAGACATGTGCCGAGGCCGGCGCGCTCGTCCGTACGGTCGCTCGGCCCGACCTGCTGCTGGTCGCCGCCCTCCTGCACGACATCGGCAAGGGCGGAACCCACGACCACTCCGTGGCGGGCGAGCCGGTCGCCCGTGCGGCGGCCACCCGGATGGGGTACGACGACCTCGACGTCGGCGTCGTGGCACGGCTGGTGCGGCGGCACCTGCTCCTGATGACGCTCGCGACCACCCGCGACCCCGAGGATCCCGCGACCGTCGCCGAGCTGATCGCCCACGTCCCCGACGCGGCGACCCTCCACCTGCTGCGCGCGCTCACCGAGGCGGACGCGAGGGCGACCGCCCCCGCCGCCTGGACGACGTGGCGGGCCTCGCTCGTCGACCGGCTCACCGCCGACGCGCTCGCCGCGGTGGGCTCCGGTCCCGCCGAGGCGCCGCGCCACGAGGAGTGGGAGCTCGCCGGCGTGGGGGACCGCGACGACCTCGACGTCCGCGTGGAGCCGATCGGCTCGCGCGCCACCGTGCGGGTCGTGGCGGTCGACCGCGTGGGGCTGCTGGCCGACGTCGCGGGTGCGCTCGCGCACCTGCGGGTGCCGGTGCTCGCCGCTCGGGCCTGGACGCAGCCGGGCGCGGGGGAGGAGTGGGGGTGCTCGGTCTGGGAGGTGGCGGACCCGCAGGTCGGTGCGGCGGTGCTGCGGGACCGGGTCCGCCGAGCGGCCGAGGGGAACGGCCCCGTCCACCGGCCGGACCGGGGCGGGGCCGGCGCCCTGCCGCCGGTGGTCGAGGTGCGCGCCGACGCAGCGGACGGGTCAGCGGTGCTGGAGGTGCGGATGGAGGACCGACCGGGGGTGCTCCACCGGGTGCTGACCGCGCTGGCCGGTCTCGAGCTCACCGTGGCGTCCGCCCACCTCTCCACGCTCGGACCCCAGGCGGTCGACGTGTTCTACGTCCAGGAGCAGGGTGGCGTCCGGCCCGGGGACGAGCGCGCGGCGGCGGCCGCCCACGCCGTACGCCGGGCGCTGGAGGCGTGACGTCAGGCGCGACCCGAGTCCTGGCGGGAGCGGCGAGGAGTCGGGCGATCGGGTGCCCGGCCGGGTCGGCGGCTAGGCTGGCACGACGTACGCCGCTCCGATCCGAGGACTGACCCAGCACCGTGTTCGCCACTCTCTCCGACCGGCTCGCCGACACCTTCAAGAACCTCCGCGGGAAGGGCCGGCTCTCCGACGCCGACATCGACGCCACCGCGCGCGAGATCCGGATCGCCCTCCTCGAGGCCGACGTCGCGCTGCCCGTGGTCAAGGAGTTCGTGGCCGCGGTCAAGGAGCGCGCCCGCTCCGAGGAGGTCAGCCAGGCCCTCAACCCCGCCCAGCAGATCATCAAGATCGTCCACGAGGAGCTCGTGGCGATCCTGGGCGGCGAGACCCGCCGGCTGCGCTACGCCAAGAGCGGTCCGACGGTGATCATGCTCGCGGGCCTCCAGGGTGCGGGCAAGACGACGCTGGCCGCGAAGCTCGCGCTCTGGCTCAAGGAGCAGGGCCGCACCCCGATGCTGGTCGCCGCGGACCTCCAGCGCCCCAACGCCGTGCAGCAGCTGCAGGTCAACGGCGAGCGCGTCGGCGTACCCGTCTTCGCCCCCGAGGCCGGCAACGGCGTCGGGAACCCCGTCGACGTGGCCCGCGCGTCGGTCGAGGAGGCCAAGCGCAAGCTCCACGACGTCGTCATCATCGACACCGCGGGCCGCCTCGGTGTGGATGCCGAGCTGATGCAGCAGGCCGCCGACATCCGCGACGCGGTCACGCCCGACGAGGTCCTCTTCGTCGTCGACGCGATGATCGGCCAGGACGCCGTCACCACGGCCCAGGCGTTCCTCGAGGGGGTGGGCTACGACGGCGTCGTGCTCACCAAGCTCGACGGCGACGCTCGCGGTGGCGCCGCGCTCTCCATCCGCTCCATCACCGGCCGGCCCGTCATGTTCGCCTCCAGCGGCGAGAAGATGACGGACTTCGACCTCTTCCACCCCGACCGGATGGCCTCGCGCATCCTCGACATGGGCGACATGCTCACCCTGATCGAGCAGGCGGAGAAGGCCTTCGACTCCGAGCAGGCGATGAAGGCCGCCGAGAAGCTCGGCACCAAGGGCGGGTTCACGCTGGAGGACTTCCTCCAGCAGATGATGCAGATCCGCAAGCTCGGCTCGATGACGAAGATCATGGGGATGCTGCCCGGGATGGGGCAGTTCCGCGACCAGCTCGAGAACTTCGACGAGCGGGAGATCGACCGCATCCAGGCGATCATCCAGTCCATGACCCCCGCCGAGCGGGACAACCCCAAGATCATCGACGGGTCCCGCCGGGCGCGCATCGCACGCGGCTCCGGGCGCCAGGTCTCCGACGTCAACCAGCTCGTCGACCGCTTCTTCGAGGCGCGGAAGATGATGGAGCAGATGGCTCGCGGTGGCGGCATGCCCGGGATGCCCGGCATGCCGGGGATGCCCGGGATGCCCGGGGCGGGCCCTGGCAAGCGCGGAGGCAAGCAGCAGCCGAAGAAGGGCTCGAAGAAGGCAGGCAAGCGCGTCTCGGGCAACCCCGCCAAGGCCGCCCAGGCGAAGGCCGCCCGTGACGCTGCGGCGAAGGACCGGCCGGCCTCCGACCCGTTCGGCGAGCCCGCCGCAGCGCCGGTGGACTACGAGCAGGCCGCCGCGGCGCTGGACCTGCCGAAGGACTTCTCCAAGTTCCTCAAGTGAGGTCTTGAAGGCACGTCGCCTGGTCGACCAGGCGGGACGCCTGCCGAGCGACACCCACGGTGCGAGGTGCCTGCCGATCTGCTCTGGTACCCACCTCGATCAGACACCAGCCGCAGGACTAGACCAGTACCTCGGTCGCGTCATGGATCGGCCCGGTGCCTTCTCATCCACAGAAGCGCCCACGGACCCGAGACCGTGGGCGCTTCTGCCGTCGTCGAACCTCCGCCGGGCCGGCAGACCCGCCCCCGGCCGACGCCGGGGGCGGCCCGCTGTGCCGCCCTCGTGCGCCTCGATCCCGGGCGTAAGCCCGTCCTCGGCGTACGCTGCCGGGGACAGCCGCCGCTGCCTCGTGTCCTTCGGACGCTCCGCGGGGGCTTGAGAGGCGGTCGCCATGACGGCGCCGAAGCTGCCGAGATCCGGTCCGCGCGAACCATTCCACGACCCGGGCGTCCTGCGCCTGTGCATGGCGCACCCCCGGGTCGATCGAGGGCTCGACGGCGCCTGGTGGCCACGGAGCCGGGACCTGCCCGGCGAGCTCGCCGACCTCGTGGACCACTTCCCGGCCGACCGCTGTGGACGCATCATCCGGGTCCTGGTGTCCCCCGCAGACTGGAACGCGCGACCTCGACACGTCCTCGTGGGTGGGGGCTACGTCAAGGTGGGCTTCCTGTCCCAGGACGACGACAGCCACCTGATCCACCTCACGACGTCGCACCGGACGCTGCTCTCGGTCCTCGTGGTGCCCTCTGAGTTCACCCGCGACCAGGGAGACGCCGCGCTGGAGGAAGCGACGAAGCACCGGGACACGCGCTCCGCGTCCCGTCTCATCGAGCGGGTGAGGACTGACCGCTCGACAGCGGCGTGGCGCGCGTCTCGAGAACGACGGATCTCCTGGTGGCGACCGGACCTGGTCGCTTCCGAGTTCAGCAGCCCCACCTGACGTCGCGACGTGGCAGGGACGCCGCGCAGTCCCGACGCACCGGGACCGAGCACCGGCGACACAACGCCCACGCGGCCGGGGGCGCCGTCGTGGGCGTTGCGGCGCAAGAGAGAAACTCAGTCCCTCCCAAGGGGGTTGCGCTGCCGTCAACAGTAGACCCCACCGGGCGTGCCTGGCGTGACACGGACGGGGGAACTCTGCCTCCTGCTTCGTCAATCATTCAAGTATGTCTGCAGATTGCCCCAAGGCCCTTGGCGACCGGGACCCCACCTACCTACCGTGCCAAGCACGACAGGGGTCGGCTGGCACGTGGGGGCGGGTCGGACGGACGACCTCCCCGGGGGGTCCAGGGCACCCGCCCGGGCCCCGTGGAAGTCAGGGAGAAGGGGACAGCGATGATCGTCTGGTCGATCGGCACGCACACGAAGCCCGGCTCAGAGCCGCATGCGGACGAGCAACGTCCCCCTGCCGCCGTACGGCGAGCCGAGCGCCCCGACCTTCCCCAGCGTCTCCCGGGTCTTGCGCTGCTCCTCGACCGAGGTGGTCCGAGGACACAAGCCGCGCGGCACCCGCGGGGCTGAGCCAGCCCTCGGCCCTCGGTGGCGACGAGGTCTGGACCGGTGGGTCAAGACACGCCGGAGGTTTGGTCCACCGCGCCCGGGACCGGCCGCTGGGGGCCTACCGTGTCACCTGCAGGACAGCGCGTCGTCTGCGTCGACCCCGGGAGGAGGCAGGATGGAGCACCCGACAGGTGCGGCTGAGCCCCACGCCGCCGACCGGCTCAAGGTCGTGCGCGACTTCCCTGCGGACGAGACTCCGGTCGTGCTCGTGCACGTGGGCGGCGACTGGCAGAGCGGCGAGCTTCTCCGGTGGTCCGAGGACTCGGACGGCGAGCTCTGGGCGGACGTGTCCTACCGCCGGCCCCTCGACCAGAAGTTCCTCGGCACGTTCCCTCGTCAGCGTGTCTGGGAGGACCGCGACGACATCGCTCCCACCGCCTAGAGCGCGCCGGATCCTCGGCACGGTCGTCCGGCCCGGCCGCTGCGGGGCGGGCGGCTAGGGTTCGACGCGTGTCTCCCGTCGTGGTCCCTGGATGAGATCGGTCCTCGTCGTCGACGGAGCCAACGTCGTCGGGTCCGTCCCTGACGGCTGGTGGCGCGACCGCCCCGGCGCGGCACGCCGCCTCCACGAGCGGCTGCTGGTGGCCGACCTGCCGTACGACGAGGTGGTGCTGGTGCTCGAGGGCGGCGCCAAGGCGGGCGTCCGGGCGGGACGCGACGCCCACGTCCGCGCCGTGCACGCGGCCCGGGACGGCGACTCGGAGATCCGTCGGCAGGCCGCTGATGCGGTCGCGGCGGGACACCGGGTGACCGTGGTGACGGCCGACCGCGTGCTTGCCGCCAACGTCACCCCCGCGCTGGTGCACTCCCCGTCGTGGCTCCTCGAGCAGGTGTGAGCCTCACCCGCGGAGCGGGTACTGCTCCGCTCGGGCGATGGCCAGCGCCACGGCTCCGACGAGCTCGGCCCGGTGGCCGAGCCGCCCCGGCCGCACGTCCACGGCTGCCGCGGCGTCCGGCTGGGCGAAGTGCTCCACGGCGGTCTGCACGCCCCGGACCAGTGAGTCGGAGGCTCCGAGCGAGCCGCCGATGACGACCACGTCGGGGTTGAGCACGGTGCAGAGGCCAGCGAGGGACCGGCCGATGGCGTGCCCGGCGTCGTTCAGCACCCGCTGCGCTCCGGGGTCGGCCGCTGCGTCGAGCGCGAGCAGACCGGTGACGTCGAGGTCGCCGTACGCCGGTCGGAGCATCTCCAGGAGCCGCAGCGCGGAGACCTCGGTCTCCAGGCAGCCGCGCGCGCCGCACCGGCACACGAGCCCGTCGTCGCGCACCGGGACGTGCCCGACCTCACCTGCGATGCCGGTGGCGCCACGGTGCAGCCGGCCCGCGAGCACCAGGCCCGCGCCGAGTCCGCTGGCGACCTTGACGTAGATCAGGTCCGACGCACCCTCCGCCGCGCCCTGGCGGTGCTCGGCGACCGCGCCGAGGTTGGCGTCGTTGTCGACGGCGACCGGGATCCCCAGACGCTCCTGCATCTCGACCCCGGGCGCCATCCCCCGCCAGCCCGGCAGGACGCCGCCGTCGAGGCGGGAGGAGCGCCGGTCGATCGGGCCCGGCACGCACAACCCCGCCCACACCAGGTCCGGGACGCGCCCGCCGGTGCTCGCGACGACCCGCTCGAGGAGCGAGAACGCCTGCTCCAGGGTGCGCTCGCCGTGGCTGTCGGTGTCGGTCTCCGTCTGGTCCTCGGCGAGGATGGTCCCGGCGCGGTCGGCGACGGCGACGCGCACGTGGTGGTGCCCGATGTCGATGCCCGCCACCTGCCCCGGGCGCACCGCCAGCGCCACCAGCACGGGCGGTCGCCCGCTGCCGCCCTTGTGGGGTCGCGCCCGGTCGTCGGTCTCGGCGACGGCCCCGGACTCGATGAGGTCCGCCACCAGGCTCGAGATCGTGGTGGCCGAGAGACCGGTGGCTCGCACCAGGTCGGCGCGGCTCATGGGGCCCATGTCGCCCAGCGCGGACGTCACCGCCCGTCGGTTGGCGGCACGCAGGTCGTCGAGGGTGTGTCCCGGCACGGGCGGGACTGTACCGCGATATGTGCGCAGCGCGCAGTAAAAACCGCCTCGCGACTGCGCTTTCTGCATTGGCCCGGACGAATCGAGTGCCCCAGGCTCGCCGGCCGCCGATCGGGCAGCGGTCGGGAGGGTCTGCGCCCGCGCGGTCACGTGCGTCGTGGGTCGTGGGGCTGCGCCGCACTCGGGTGGGGACCGGTCCGGCGAGCCGCTAGCGTGCCGACATGGCGACGCTGAGGTTCTCCGGACCGGTCCTGCCCGACGGCGAGCACCGCGACGTGCACGTCGTGGACGGCCGGGTGACGTTCGAGCACCAGCCGGGCTCGGAGACCGCCGCGCGGGGCTGGATCCTCCCCGGCATGGTCGACGCCCACAACCACCTCGGCATGGACGACGGCGGTGCGGTCCCCGACGAGGAGACCGAGCGCCAGGCGGTGCTCGACCGCGACACCGGGGTGCTCCTGCTGCGCGACTGCGGCTCGCCCTCCGACACCCGCTGGGTGCAGGAGCGCGACGACCTCCCGCGCCTGGTCCGGGCGGGCCGCCACCTCGCGCGCACCCGCCGCTACATCAGGAACTACGCCCACGAGGTGGAGCCGGAGGACCTGGCGTCGTACGCCGCCCGCGAGGCGCGCGCCGGCGACGGCTGGATCAAGCTGGTCGGCGACTGGATCTCCCGGGAGTCCGGCGACCTGGCCCCGTCGTTCCCCGTGGAGACCTTCGCGTCCGCCATCGAGGCGGCGCACGCCGAGGGCGCCAAGGTCACCGCGCACTGCTTCGGTCGCGACGTGCTGCAGGGGCTGCTCGACGCGGGCATCGACTGCATCGAGCACGGGACGGGGCTGTCCACGGACCAGGTCGAGCAGATGGCGACCGCCGGGGTCGCGCTGGTGCCGACCGTGCAGCAGACCGGGAAGTTCCCCGAGTTCGCCGAGGCGGGCCGCGAGAGGTTCCCGGAGTACGCCGCCACCATGGACGACCTCTTCGCACGGCGTCGTGAGGTGCTCCTGTCCGCCCACGAGGCCGGGGTCGCGCTCTACGTCGGGTCGGACGGCGGTGGTGCCGCCCGCCACGGCGAGCTGATGGGGGAGGTGGAGGCGATGGTCGACCTGGGCCTCCCCGCGGCCGACGTGGTCGCAGCGGTGTCGTGGCAGGGGCGCGCGTGGCTGGGGTGGGAGGGGGTCGTGGAGGGCGCGCCGGCCGACTTCGTCGTGCTGGACGCCGATCCGCGGGAGGACCTCTCCACGCTGCGCCGGCCCGTGTGCGTGGTGCTGCGCGGCGCGGTCGTGGCCTGAGGGCGACCGCTCGAGGAACGACGCAGGGGGCGGCCACCGCATCGGTGGCCGCCCCCGGCGTACGTCGGGTGCCGCTCAGACGGTCGGCGTGACGACCTCGTCGTCGGACTCGGCTCCCTCGAGCTCGGCGGTCGCCGACGCGAGGTGCGCCTTGGCCGCCTTGACCTCGGCCTTGGTGCTGGTGGCAGTCACGGCGAGCGCCGCGGCCGCGGCCTGGGCGAGGAACGCCTGGGCCTCGGGGTCGGCGGCGGCGTCGCCCGTCAGGTCCTCGACCTTGACCAGGACGTGGGCCGCGTGCTTGAAGTTCTGCACACGGAACGACCGGAGCTCCTTGCGGGCGGCCTTGGTGTCCACGGTGCTGTCGGCGGCCTCGACGGCGGCCTCGACCTCGGCGAGGGTGGACCGCGCCTCGGTGAGGTTGGCGACGAGCGCGGCCTCGGTGGCGTCGGCGAGCCCGGTGACGCGGTGGCTGCCGGCGAGCCTCACGAGCTGCCGGTCCTCGCGGGCGACGTCCTTGAGCAGCTGCTTCGCCTGTGACTTGACGGTCTTGGTGGCGGAGGGCTTGGCCTCGGCGGTGGACATGGTCAGGGTCGTCGGCACCGCGAGGGCGGTGGTGGCGACCAGGGTGGCGACGATGCGCCGGGTGCGGGTCATGACGGAGGGCTCCTCGGATTCTGGGAGGGAGTAGGGGCCACCGTCGAGTCTGTGTCGGGCTCCCGGTCCAGCCAATGCGACGAGGCGTCATTTCGACTGGTCCGTTCGGACTAGTCCTGCATCGCCATCTCGACCACCGTGACGTCGGGCCCGGGCTCGTAGACCACCAGGGCGCAGTTGCGACGGACCAGCTCGTCGCGCAGGAAGGCGCCCGTCGCGCGGTCGGTCACGCGTCGCCAGATCTGGTTGCGCCGCAGGATCCGGTCCTGGTACCGCACGAACTCCTCGTGCCGCGCCTCGACGCGGTAGGAGTGCTCGAGGCGGCGGTCCGAGCGGAGCTGCCCGTGCAGGAACCGCTCGCCGAGGTGGACCCCGAGCTGGAACGTGGTGTCCGTGTCGTTCCGGACGACCAGGTCGACGTAGTTGTAGACGATCGAGCACCCCACGCCCCACGGGAGCACGCGCCCGTTGTCCGGGAACGGGTCGAAGGAGTGCTCCGAGCGCTCCACGACGGTCAGCGGTGAGTGGAGCACCATCCAGTGCAGGAGGTTGGCGAGCTGGCAGATGCCGCCGCCGACGCCGGGCTCGGCGGAGCCGTTGGCGAGGCGCATCCCCGCGACGTACCCCTTGCGGCGCGTGCAGTTGCCGACGACCCGGTTGAAGGAGAACGTCTCGCCCGGCCGGACGACGAGGCCGTCCACCCGTGCGGCCGCCAGCGCCAGGTTCGTGACCTTGTTGTGCTGCAGGTGCATGAGGCCGGGGTCGAGGGCGCGGAGCAGCAGCGACCCGTGCTGCTTGACGCGGTGGGGAAGCGGCACGGCCTGCCGGTCGGTGGCCCACCGCACCGCACCCGTCCGCGAGGCGCGCCACCACGCCGTACGCCGACGCACCCGGTGGACGCGCACGGCGAGGGGCAGCAGCCGCGGGTGCCGCTGGGTCAGCCGCGGCGGCGCCGTGAGTCGCGGGGGCAGGACGAGCGCCTCCGGCGCGATCGTGGTCACACCGCTGTGACGCCGCGGCGAGGCGTCCGGTTGCGAGCAAAGGATTGGCCGCCACCGCCCAGGAGGGCCGAGGATGGCGCGCGTGACCGACCTCGCCAGCCTGTTCCCGCCCTTCGGCCTGCACGTGCGTGCGGGCTCCCTCGAGCTGCGCCCGCTGACCGACGACCTGCTGGTCGGTCTCGGAGCGCTCGCCGAGCGCGGGATCCACGAGCCGGACGAGATGCCGTTCTACTTCCCGTGGAGCACCGCTCCGCGGGGCGAGCTCGCCCGCAACACGGCGCAGTACCACTGGCGTGTGCGGTCGTCGTTCGGCCCGGAGGCCTGGGACCTGCAGCTCGGCGTGCTCGTCGACGGCGAGCTGGTGGGGTGCCAGGGCCTGACGACCCACGACTTCCTCGTCACCCGCACCGGCGAGACCGGCTCGTGGCTGGGGCAGGAGTTCCAGGGGCGCGGCATCGGCACCCGCATGCGTCGCGCGATCTGCGCCCTCGCGTTCGACCACCTCGGTTTCGCGGAGGTCACGTCCGGGGCGTTCCTCGACAACCCTGCGTCGCTGGCGGTCTCCCGCAAGGTCGGCTACCGCGCGGACGGCGTACGGCGCCTCAAGCGGCGCGAGGGCGAGCTCGCGCTCAACCAGCAGCTGGTGCTCACCCCCGACACCTTCGTGCGGGACGACCAGCCCGTGGAGGTCACGGGTGCCGAGGCGCTGAGGGCGTTCATCGGCCTCGACGGCTGAGAGTCCGCGGCCCCGGAGGTGCCCGGATTGGTGGGTGGGGCCGGAGTCTGGCAAAATCGCGCGCTGAGTCGCAGCCGTGCCGGGACCCTCTATCACCGGCGGGGAACTGCGCCCCTCGAGCGGCCGTCGCCTGGTCCCCACCTGGCAGCCGGTCGCCCACCCACCACAAGTCCTCAAGGAGACACCACACTCGTGGCCGTCAAGATCCGTCTGAAGCGCCTGGGCAAGATCCGGGTCCCGCAGTACCGCATCGTCGTCGTCGACTCGCGCAAGAAGCGCGACGGCGCCGTGATCGAGGAGATCGGCAAGTACCACCCCAAGGAGGAGCCGTCGCTCATCGACGTCGTCTCCGACCGGGCGCAGTACTGGCTCGGTGTGGGCGCGCAGCCCTCCGAGGCCGTCGAGGCGATCCTCAAGGTCACCGGTGACTGGCAGAAGTTCAAGGGCCTGCCCGGCACCGAGGGCACGCTCAAGGTCAAGGAGCCCAAGCGCTCCAAGCAGGACATCTTCAACGAGGCGCTCAAGGAGGCCGCGAGCGAGCCCCGCGGTGCCGCGGTGACCGCGAAGAAGAAGGCCGACAAGCCCGCTGCCGAGGAGCCCACCGCGGCGGCCGTCGAGGCCGACGCGGCGGCGACCGAGGCGACCACCGAGGCCGCCACCGACGCCCCGCCGACCCACCCGGTCCCGAGCGCCGAGACGCCCGAGGGCGCCGCCGACGCCAACGCGGACCTGGAGAACGTCACCGCGGAGGACGCCGGCAAGAACACCTCCGGCGTCGACGCGGACAAGCAGGCCTGATCGCCGTGCTCGCGGACGCTCTCGAGCACCTGGTGCGCGGCATCGTCGACAACCCCGACGAGGTCTCCGTGCGCGACAAGCAGATGCGCCGCGGCGCCATCCTGGAGGTCCGGGTGCACCCCGACGACCTCGGGAAGGTGATCGGCCGCAACGGCCGCACCGCCACGGCGTTCCGCACGGTCGTCTCGGCCCTCGCGGGTCGGGGCGGGGCACGGGTCGACTTCGTGGACACCGACCGCCGCCGCTGAGCACGTCGTACGTCGACACCGCCGACGGGCGTCACCCCACCGGGGTGGCGCCCGTCGGTGCGTCGTGGACCCCGTGATCCCCGAGGATCCCCGCCTACCCGGGTAGCTCGGATGTTCCGGGGCGTCGCAACACCCAGGAACGTCCAGTTCCCCCGCATGTGCGGGGAGACCCGACCGGGCCTACCCTGACGCCCGTGGAAGGCATCGAGCTCCTGGTGGGCCGGATCGGCAAGCCGCACGGCATCAAGGGCGAGGTGACGATCGACGTCCGCACCGACGAGCCGGACCTGCGCTTCGCGCCGGGCGCCACGCTGCGGGCGGAGCCACCGGAAGGCGTCCGGGGGCCTGCGGCCCTCACGGTCGTCCGCTCCCGGTGGCACCAGAGGTTCCTCCTGGTCACCTTCGACGAGGTCGCGGACCGCAACGACGCCGAGGCGCTCCGCGGCACCCTTCTCCACACGACGATCCCGGCGGACGCCACCCCCGAGGACCCCGATGAGTACTACGACCACCAGCTCGTCGGCCTCCGCGCCGAGGACACCGACGGCACGCCGCTCGGCGAGGTCGTGGGGGTGCTCCACGGAGCCGCCCAGGACCTGCTGACCGTGCGCACGCCCGACGGGCGCGACGCCCTCGTCCCCTTCGTCGCCGCGCTCGTCCCGGAGGTCGACCTGGCCGGGCGGCGCGTGGTGGTGGCGGACCGTCCCGGCCTCGTCGCGCCCCACCCCGAGGACTGAGCCCGTGCGCATCGACGTCGTGACGATCTTCCCCGACTACCTCGCCCCGCTCGACCTGAGCCTGCCGGGCAAGGCGCGCGAGAAGGGCCTGCTCGACCTGCGCGTCCACGACCTCCGCCGCTGGACCCACGACCGGCACCACACCGTCGACGACTCGCCGTACGGCGGCGGCGCCGGGATGGTCATGAAGCCCGCGCCCTGGGGCGACGCGCTGGACGCGGTCGCCGGCGAGGGCACGATCGTCTTCCCCACGCCCAGCGGCGAGCCGTTCACCCAGGCGTTGGCGGCCGAGCTGGCGACGCGGGAGCACCTGGTGCTGGCCTGCGGTCGCTACGAGGGCATCGACCAGCGGGTCGTGGAGCACGCCGCCGCCCGGGGCGAGGTCCGGGAGGTCTCCCTGGGCGACTACGTCCTCAACGGCGGCGAGGTCGCGGCACTGGCGATCATCGAGGCCGTCGTCCGCCTGCTGCCGGGCTTCATGGGCAACGCCGAGTCCCTGGTGGAGGAGTCCCACGAGGACGGGCTGCTGGAGTACCCCGTCTACACCAAGCCCGCCTCGTGGCGCGGGCTCGAGGTGCCCGACGTGCTCCTGTCCGGGGACCACGGCCGCATCGCCGCCTGGCGCCACGAGCAGCGCGTCCTGCGGACCGCCCGTCGTCGCCCCGACCTCCTCGCCCCGAGCGCGGCCGCCGGCGCCCTCGCCGACCTCGACGTCCGGCCGGCCGTCCTCGCCGACGCCGGCGAGCTCTACACGCTGCAGCGGGCCTGCTGGCTCCAGGAGATGGAGGCCAACCCGGGGGTCGACATCCCCGCCCTGCAGGAGGGGCTCGACGACGTACGTCGCTGGCTGGGGGAGTGGACCACCTTGGTGGTGCGCGAGCCCACGTCCGGTCGGCTGCTGGGGGCCGTCCGCGGACGCGTCGACACCCACCACGACCCCGCCGGCGAGTGGGACATCGGCCGGGTCATGGTCGCCCCCGACCTCCAGGGCCGCGGGCTGGGGCGCGCGCTGCTCGAGCTGGTCGAGCAGGCAGCGCCGCCGGAGGTCACGACGTACGTCCTCTTCACCGGGGCGGGCTCGGTCGACAACCTGCGGATGTACAAGAAGGCCGGCTACCGGCTGCGGACCGACCGACGCGCTCCGGCGGGGGCGGTCGTGCTCACCAAGCGGATTTCCCGCTGACCCGTCCGCTCTGGCAGACTCGTCCCTCGGTCCGCTCGTGGCCAGGGTCGCCCGGAGGACGCACGCCGGGGTCCCGCCGTACCGCACCTGCCACAGGGGGCGCACCGGCTCGGCCACCGCGAGGCGCGACCACGCACCACCCCGGAACGACACCACTTCTACCGCGGCTGACCTGTGGCACCCGCGAGGAGCACACATGAGCAACAACGTCATCGCCGACATCGGCAACGCCGTCAAGCGTGAGGACGTCCCGGCCTTCCGCGCCGGCGACACCATCAAGGTCCACGTCAAGGTCATCGAGGGCAGCCGTTCGCGCGTCCAGGTGTTCCAGGGCGTCGTCATCCGCATCCACGGGTCCGGCGTCGGCCGCACCTTCACCGTCCGCAAGGTCTCCTTCGGTGTCGGCGTCGAGCGCACCTTCCCGCTGAACTCCCCGATCTTCGAGAAGATCGAGGTCGTGACCCGCGGCGACGTGCGGCGCGCGAAGCTCTACTACCTGCGCAACCTGCGCGGCAAGGCCGCCAAGATCAAGGAGCGCCGCGAGGCCTGAGTCGGTCCCCGACCGGTCTCTGGCTAGGCTCCTGCGCGTGACTTCACACGACCGCGGCTCCACGTCCATCACAGGTGGCGAGGAGTCGCGGTCGTCGTCCGTCCCGGACCCGCAGCCGCGCAAGCGCAAGCACCTGCCGCTCTGGCAGGAGACGCTGCTGCTGCTCACCGTGGCCCTCGTCCTCGCCGTCGTCATCAAGACGTTCTTCGTGCAGGCCTTCTACATCCCGTCGGCGTCGATGGAGCCGGGGCTGGTCCTCAACGACCGCATCCTCATCCAGAAGATGTCCTACTGGGGTGACGGGGAGCCCGAGCGTGGCGACGTGGTGGTGTTCAAGGACCCCGGCGGGTGGCTCGGCGCCGACGCCTCCGCCCCGCCCAACGCCATGGCCAAGGTGCTCGCCAAGGTCGGTCTCTACCCCGCCGGCGGGCACCTCGTGAAGCGCGTCGTCGGGGTGGCCGGCGACACCATCGAGTGCTGCGACGCCAAGGGCCGGATCCTCATCAACGGCGAGCCCGTCGAGGGCCGGGCCTTCCTCAAGAGGGGCGCTCCCTGCGACGGGCCGATGACCTACCAGGACGGCTGCCGCAAGAGCTGGGAGGCCGGGCCGATCCCGCAGGGCCACCTCTTCGTGATGGGCGACAACCGGGCCAACTCCTCGGACTCCTCGGCCCGCCTCTGCAAGCCCGACGTGGAGACCGACTGCGTCGAGGGCAAGGAGTTCGTGCCCGTCGACCTCGTCGTCGGCAAGGTGTTCGTGCTCCTCTGGCCGGCCGACCGCTTCTCCTGGCTCGACCGTCCGGACACGTTCGAGGACGTCCCCGCCCCCGAGTCGTGAGCCGGCGATGACCCACCTGCCGCCCGGTGTGACCGTCCGACGCGACGCGGGGCTCTACGGCTACGAGCGCGCCCTCCGGCGCGTCGGGCTGGACCCCGTCGCGGGTGTCGACGAGGCGGGCCGCGGGGCCTGCGCCGGACCCCTGGTCGCCGGCGCCGTCGTGCTGCCCCCCGGCCGCGCCGGCATCGTGCCAGGTCTCGCCGACAGCAAGCTCCTGACGGAGGCCGCGCGCGAGCGGGTCTACGCGCAGGTCCTGCGTCGCGCGCTGGCCTGGTCGGTGGTGGTCGTGAGCCACGACGAGTGCGACCGGCTCGGCATGCACGTGGC
Organism: uncultured Nocardioides sp.; assembly: GCA_902805885.1. GTDB lineage: Bacteria > Actinomycetota > Actinomycetes > Propionibacteriales > Nocardioidaceae > Nocardioides. The sequence goes on from CADCUM010000079.1 coordinate 55,366, forward strand.
GAACGTCGAGGCGCTGCGCCGGGCGGTGGCCCGGCTCGAGGTGCGACCGTCGTACGTCCTCACCGACGGCTTCCCGGTCGACGGCCTCGAGGTGCCCGGCCTGGCGGTGTGGAAGGGCGACCGCGTCGCGGCGTGCATCGCGGCCGCGTCGGTCGTCGCCAAGGTCACCCGCGACCGGATCATGACCGAGCTCGACGGTGACTGGCCGGCGTACGAGTTCGCGGTGCACAAGGGGTACATCACGGAGGCGCACTCGGCCGCGCTGCAGCGGCACGGCCCCTCGCCGGTGCACCGGATGCGCTTCGTCAACGTCCGGCGCGCCGCCGGTCTGGAGCCGACCACTAGTGTCGGACCGGGGGCGGGAGACGCTGCCGGAGACATGATCGGAGACATGGCCGAAGACGTGGCCGGAGACATGACCGGAGATGTGGTCGGAGACATGGCGGGACCAGCCGCCGAGGAGGAAGCATGAGCGCCGAGGACCTCGAGAAGTACGAGACCGAGATGGAGCTCACCCTCTACCGGGAGTACCGCGACGTCGTCGGCATCTTCAAGTACGTCGTGGAGACCGACCGCCGCTTCTACCTGTGCAACCAGGTCGACGTGAAGGCCCGGGCCGAGAGCGGTGACGTCTTCTTCGAGGTGTCCATGACCGATGCCTGGGTGTGGGACATGTACCGTCCGGCCCGCTTCGCCAAGAACGTCAAGGTGCTGACCTTCAAGGACGTCAACGTCGAGGAGCTCGCGCCGCAGGAGATCGATCCTCCCAAGGACTGAGCGCTGGGACCGGGCGGTTCCGAGCCAGCCGGCGTCCACAGACGCGCTGCGCGCCGGGTTCTCCACAACCGCCGGGCCGGCAGCGCGCCGGACGTCGGCCCTCCCGGGTCTGCTGGTGCCTCCACCGACCCGGAGGCCACCCATGACCCCCTCGCCATCGTCCAGCCCATCCGCCACGCCCGCTGCGGGCCCCTCCTCGCCGTCCGCCTCGGCGGGGGGCCCGGCGGCCCTGACCCTCTCGCCGGCCGCCGAGCACAAGCGCCGCCTCGGCGCCTGGGGGGAGACCGTCGCGGCCCGCCACCTCTCCCGGCAGGGCATGATCCTGCTCGACCGCAACTGGCGCTGCGAGGCGGGCGAGATCGACCTCGTGCTCCGCGACGGACGCGTCCTGGTCGTGTGCGAGGTCAAGACCCGGCGCACGGACGCCTTCGGACCGCCGGTCGCCGCCGTCGACGCGGTGAAGGTCGCCCGGCTCAGGAGGCTGGCGGCCCGCTGGCTGCATGCCCACCAGGCGCAGCCCGACGACGTCCGGATCGACGTGGTCGGCGTGCTGGCGCCCCACGACGGCGAGGTCGAGGTCGAGCACGTCGTGGGCGTCGGCTGATGGGGTTCGCGACCGCCCACACCATCGTGCTGCGCGGCGCGGAGGGCCACCTGGTCGACGTGCAGGTCGACGTGTCCCCGGGGATGGTGAGCACCACCCTGGTGGGACGTGCCGACAAGGGGATCAGCGAGGCGCGCGACCGGGTGCGCATGGCGATCAACAACGACGGCGGCCGGTGGCCCGCGACCAAGCGGGTCACGATCCTGCTCGCTCCCGCCGACCTGCCCAAGGCGGGGACCCACCTCGACCTGGCGATCGCCGTCGCGGTGCGAGCCGCCGACCGCGACGACGAGGACCTCACTCCCGCCATGCTCGAGGGGAGCGTGTTCATCGGCGAGCTGAGCCTGTCCGGGGGGCTGCGGCCGGTCACGGGCATCCTGCCGATGGTGATGACCGCGTCGAGCCGCGGCGTGCGCCGCGTCTTCGTCCCCGAGTCCCAGGCGCACGAGGCAGCCCTCGTGCCGGGGATGGCCGTCTTCGGGATGCGCTCGCTGGCCCAGGTGGTCGCGGAGCTGCGGGGAGTCGAGGTGCCGGAGGCGCCGCCGGTCGTCCCACCGTCGATGAGCCGGATGCTGTCGTGGCGGGGCGAGGACCGGCTCGCCGACCTCGACCTGGCCGACCTGGACGGCATGCACGAGGCGCGCTACGCGGTCGAGGTGGCAGCGGCCGGCGGCCACCCCATCATGCTGATGGGGCCGCGCGGGGCCGGCAAGACGTCGCTCGCGGAGCGGATCCCGACCCTGTTGCCCGAGCTGAGCACCGAGCAGGCCCTGGAGGTGACCGCGCTCCACTCCCTGGCAGGCGCGCTCGACCGGGAGGCAGGGCTCGTCCGGAGGCCGCCGTGGCTCGCTCCCCACCACAGCGCGTCGGCGGCGAGCGTGCTGGGCGGGGGCACGGGCCGGGTCCGGCCCGGACAGGTCAGCCTGGCCCACCACGGCGTGCTGTTCCTCGACGAGTTCCCCCACTTCCGCCGCGACGTCGTGGAGTCCCTCCGTGAGCCGCTGGAGTCCGCGGAGGTGACCCTGGCCCGTGGGGAGGAGGCCGCCACCTTCCCCGCACGCAGCCTGGTGGTGCTCGCCGCCAACCCGTGTCCCTGCGGCAACTACACCGGGCGCGGGCCGGCGGCCGAGCGCTGCGAGTGCGACGACCCCGCCCGCCGTCACTACCGACGCAAGCTCTCCGGACCGATCGTCGACCGCGTGGACATCTGGGTGGAGCTCTCCGCGCTGGCCGTCCACGCGCGCGACCCGTTGTCGCCGCCGGAGACCTCGGAGACGGTGCGCCGGCGGGTCGTGGCTGCGCGCGGAGCCCAGGCACGCCGCTACGACGGGTGCGCGTGGCAGCTCAACTCGGCGGTGCCGGGGCCGGCCCTGGTGAGCCGGTGGCCGCTGCACAGGGACGCCCAGCGCCTCGTGGAGGACGAGCTGGCCTCGGGACGCCTCACCCGGCGCGGGATGACCCGCGTCCAACGGCTGGCCTGGACGGTCGCGGACCTCGCGGGGGTCGACCGGCCGGGGGTCGAGGAGGCCGGGACCGCACTGATCCTCCGCTCGACCGACGCCACGCGAAGCCTGTCCGCCGCCGTGACCAGGCGAGCCTCGTGACCGCGCCCGACGAGACGGAGCGCCTGGCGCGGGTCGCGCTCAGCCGTGCGAGCGAGCCGGGAGACCTCACGACGGCGTCGCTCGTCGCCCAGCTGGGTCCCGTCGGCGCCGTGCAGCGGCAGCTCGAGCCCAAGACCGACAGCCTGCTGCACGTCCGCCTGGCCGCGGTCGACCCGGAGGGGGAGCTCGAGCGCGCCGCCCGGGTGGGCATCCGCTTCGTCGCCCCCGGCGACGACGAGTGGCCCGTCCAGCTCGACGACCTCGAGGCGGGGGAGGTCGAGCACCTCGGGATGGGCCTGTTGCCGGTGGGCCTGTGGGTGCGAGGGCCGATGCCCCTGACGAGGTTGCGGGAGTCCGTGGCGGTCGTGGGGTCGCGGTCGGCGACCACCTACGGCTGCGACGTGGCCCGGTCCATCGCCGGCGGCGTCGTCCGCGCCGGGTTGCCCGTCGTGTCGGGAGCCGCGGTGGGGATCGACGACGCCGCCCACCGGGGCGCGCTGAGCGCCGGCGGGCCCACGGTCGCCGTGCTGGCCTGCGGTCCCGACCGGGCCTACCCGGTCCAGAACGCCGACGTCCTCCGACACCTGTGGTCGACCTCCGCGGTGGTGTCCGAGGCGCCGCCTGGCTCCGCGCCGACCCGTCCCCGGTTCCTGGCGCGCAACCGGCTCATCGCAGGGCTGACCAGGGGGACGGTCCTGGTGGAGGCCGCGGTCCGCAGCGGCGCGCTCAACACTGCGACGTGGGCCGAGCTGTTGAGCCGTCAGGTCATGGGGGTCCCCGGCCCGGTCGGCAGCGCCGCCTCGCAGGGGGTCCACGAGCGCATCCGCCTCGGCACGGCGACGCTCGTCTCCCATGCAGCCGAGGTCCTCGAGCTGGTCGGCGCCACCGGCGAGCACCTCGTCGAGGTGCCGCGCGCGCCGGAGCGGCCGCGCGACCGCCTGAGCGCGGTGGAGCAGCAGGTCCTGGAGCACGTCCCGGTCGTCAGCCCGGCGCGCATCGACTCGATCGCCGATGCAGCCAACGCCCATGTCCGCATCACCGACCCCACGCTGCGCCGGCTCCGTGACCTCGGCTTCGTCGAGCTCCTCCCGGCCGGATGGCGACTGGCCCGCGAGCCCGGCAATGCGGTCTGACGGCGACGGGCCGACCTACGATCGGGGTCGTGACCGAGGCGCAGGCTCCAGAGCCGGCCGAGCCCGAGGCCGGCGACCCGGGGCTGCCGGAGCCGATGGTGCGGGTCCTCGGGGCGTACGAGCGCCACCTCGTCTCCGAGCGGGACCTCACCGGTCACACGGTCCGCGCCTACGTCGGCGACGTTGCAGGACTGCTCGAGCACGCCGCGCGGTCGGGCATGACCGAGGTCGGCGAGCTGGATCTCCGCACGCTCCGCAGCTGGCTGGCGCGACAGCAGACGACCGGCCGGAGCCGTACGACGATGGCGCGTCGGGCCACCGCGGCGCGGGTGTTCACCGCCTGGCTCGCCAGGACCGGTCAGGTGCCGACCGACCCCGGGGCCGCACTGGGCTCCCCGAAGAAGCACAAGACGCTCCCGGCCGTGCTGCGCGCCGACGAGGCGGAGGCGCTGATCCGCGCGGCCGCGGAGCTCGCCGACGACGGCAGCCCCGTGGGCCTGCGTGACGTGGCGATGCTCGAGCTGCTCTACGCCACCGGCATCCGGGTCGGCGAGCTCGCCGGGCTCGACGTCGACGACGTCGACGCGGAACGGCGGGTCGTCCGCGTCCTCGGCAAGGGGCGCAAGGAGCGTTCGGTGCCCTACGGGACGCCCGCTGCGCGCGCCGTGGACCGCTGGCTCCGGCTCGGGCGGCCCGTCCTGCGGGCCGAGGGCGCCGGCCCGGCCCTCTTCGTCGGCGCCCGCGGCCGGCGCATCGACCAGCGGGTCGTCCGTGAGCTGGTGCACCGGCGGATCGCCGGCGTGCCGGGCGCCCCCGACATCGGTCCACACGGTCTCCGGCACACCGCGGCGACCCACCTTCTCGAAGGTGGCGCCGACCTCCGGTCGGTGCAGGAGATGCTCGGCCACGCGTCACTGGCGACCACGCAGCTCTACACGCACGTCACGACCGACCGCCTGCGCCGCGCCTACCAGCAGGCACACCCCCGGGCCTGAACCGGCGGACGGACCGACCACGTCGCGGCGGTCACGGCAGGGCGTCGAGGGGCCGCAGGTGCAGCTCCAGGGGAGCAGCCCAGGACGCGAGGGGAGCCTTCCACGGACGGAACGTCGTCGTGGCCGGGACGTCGCGCCACAGGGGGAGGAGCCGGACGGGACCTCCGCCCACCAACGTCAACGGGTCGAGGTAGGTGTCGCCTCGTCGCAGCCCCCAGTGGAGGCACGCGGCCGGGAGGCAGTGGCCGTGGAGCACGGACAGCCGGCCGATCGGCTGGCCGCCCGAGACCGGGTCGCCGACCGCGACGGTGGCCACGACCGGCTCGTACGTCGTGCGGCGGGCCCCGTGGACGACCGTGACGACGGGCTTGCCGGCGATCGACCCGGCGAAGGCGACCGTTCCCGGGAGGGCCGTGCGGACCACCTGCCCGGCGTGGCCCGCGAGGTCCACGCCTCGGTGTCCCGCACCCCACGGATCGGCCGGCGGGTCGAACGCGCGGACGACCTCCGGCCGGGGGTCCAGCGGCCAATGACCTTCCACGCCCGCGCGCACGGGCTCCGGCGAGCGTCCGGGGGCCGTGAGGACGAGGACGAGAGGGGCGAGGACGTCGAGGTATCGCACCTCCCCAGCGTGCGCCGCCGGCATGGGTCCCGGCTCGGGTACGGTCTGCTCCTGTGGACCGGCGCGATCCCCGCCGCTCCTGTGGACGTCTCCGGGCCCGTGTCGGGACGCCGGCTCGAGCCGCTGCAGCGATTGGCCGGGCCGGCGAGCGGTGTCCTACGATGACCACAGCAGTCCACCTGGACTGACTTCGCACGCTCGCAGACCGCGACGGGACGCTACTCCGGTCCCGATCACCCGTGGGCGCCGATCCTCAGTTCCGCAGCCCCGTGCTGCGGGTCGGGTCGCGCGCGAGCGTCAGGGCAGCCGACACCCGTCGGGTGCAGCAACTGAAAACCAACTGGAGACGTTCCCGGTCCGGCCTGCACCAAGGCCGGGCACGACGGTGAGCGCCTCCGCGACACAGGAGAACACCATGGCAGTCGTCACCATGCGCCAGCTGCTCGAGAGCGGCGTCCACTTCGGGCACCAGACCCGTCGCTGGAACCCCAAGATGAAGCGCTTCATCATGACCGAGCGCAACGGCATCTACATCATCGACCTCCAGCAGTCGCTGGCCTACATCGACCGCTCGTACGCGTTCGTCAAGGAGACCGTCGCCAAGGGCGGCGTCGTGATGTTCGTCGGCACGAAGAAGCAGGCCCAGGAGGCGATCGCCGAGCAGGCGACCCGCGTCGGGATGCCCTACGTCAACCAGCGCTGGCTCGGCGGGATGCTCACCAACTTCCAGACCGTGCACCAGCGGATCAACCGCCTCAAGGAGCTCGACGAGATCGACTTCGACGACGTCGCGGGCTCCAACCGCACCAAGAAGGAGCTCCTGCAGATGAAGCGGGAGCGCGACAAGCTCGACAAGACCCTCGGCGGCATCCGCGAGATGTCCAAGGTGCCGTCCGCCGTCTGGATCGTGGACACCAACAAGGAGCACCTCGCCGTCGAGGAGGCTCGCAAGCTGCACATCCCGATCATCGGCATCCTCGACTCCAACTGCGACCCCGACCACGTCGACTACCCGATCCCGGGCAACGACGACGCGATCCGCGCCGTCGGGCTGCTGACCCGCGTGGTCGCCGACGCCGTCGCCGAGGGGCTCATCGCCCGCTCGGGCGCCAAGTCCGAGGGCGAGCCGACCGTGGGTGCCGAGGAGCCGCTCGCCGAGTGGGAGCGCGAGCTGCTCCAGGGTGACGCCGACAAGGCCGCCGTGGCCGCCACCGGTGGCGACGCCACCGCCGAGGCCCCGGCCTCCGAGGCGACCGGCGCCGCGTCCGAGGCTGCCACCGCAGCACCCGCGGTCAACGAGGCACCCGCGGAGGCCACCACGGCCGACGCTGCAGCTGACACCACCACCGACGCTGCCGTGGCCGGCACCGACGCGTCCGCCGACGAGGTCGCTGCCGACGTCGACCAGGCCGTCACCGAGGCGGCGGCCGTCGAAACCGCCACCGCCGTCAAGGACGCCCAGCCGGCGACCGACGAGCCCACGGCCTGACCGACCCGTCCGCGGCGGCGCGCAGGACCTGCGCGCCGTCGCGCCGTACCCACCGAACTCCAAGGAGAAGGAACATGGCCGACTTCACCGCTGCCGACGTCAAGAAGCTCCGCGAGCTGACCCAGGCCGGGATGATGGACTGCAAGAAGGCGCTCACCGAGGCCGACGGCGACTTCGACAAGGCCGTCGAGCTGCTCCGCGTCAAGGGCGCGGCCAAGGCCGCCAACCGGGCCGCCGAGCGCGAGGCCTCCGCCGGCCTCGTCGCCACTGCGGGTGGCGCGCTGGTCGAGCTCAAGTGCGAGACCGACTTCGTCGCCAAGGGTGACGACTTCGTCGCCGCCGCGAAGCGCATCGCCGAGGCCGCCGACCAGGCGGGCGCCGGCGACGTCGAGGCCCTCAAGGCCGTCGAGCTCGACGGCAGGACGGTCGGCGAGGTCGTCCAGGACCTCGCCATCACCATCGGTGAGAAGATCGAGCTGGGCCAGGTCGCCCACTTCGGCGGTGAGACCGTCACCTACATGCACAAGCGGGCCGCCGACCTGCCCCCGGCCGTCGGCGTGCTCGTCGAGTACGAGGGCGACGCCGCTGCCGCCCGCGGCGCCGCCATGCAGATCGCCGCGATGCGCGCGCAGTACCTCACCCGTGACGAGGTCCCGGCCGACGTCGTGGAGAGCGAGCGCTCCATCGCCGAGCAGAAGACGCGCGAGGAGGGCAAGCCCGAGCAGGCGATCGCCAAGATCGTCGAGGGCCGCCTCGGCGGGTTCTACAAGGAGATCGTCCTGCTCGAGCAGGAGTCGGTGTCCGAGGCGAAGAAGAGCGTCAAGGCCGTCCTCGACGAGGCCGGCACGACCGTGAAGCGGTTCGCCCGCTTCGAGGTCGGCGCCTGACCCCGCTCTCGCACAGCACAGCACGTCCCGCAGGGGCCGTACGTCGACGACGTACGGCCCCTGCGGCGTCCTCCGGCACGGCCGAGCCGTCCCCGGGCCACCGGTCGGGGTGGGGGCCGGCGTCGTGCGTTCGCCACCCGGGGCCGCCCCCCGGTAGGTTGCGGATGCACCTGCCGCCAGTGAAGGGAACACCAGTGACCGCCTACGACCGCGTCCTCCTCAAGCTCTCGGGTGAGGTGTTCGGCGGTGGCAGCGTCGGGGTCGACCCGGACGTCGTGGCCACCATCGCCCGTGAGGTCGCAGCGGTCCAGCGGGCCGGGATCCAGATCGCCGTGGTGACCGGGGGCGGCAACTTCTTCCGCGGGGCCGAGCTGCAGCAGCGGGGGATGGACCGCGTCCGGGCCGACTACATGGGCATGCTCGGCATCGTCATGAACTGCCTGGCGCTCCAGGACTTCCTGGAGAAGCTCGGCATCGAGACCCGCGTGCAGACCGCGATCACGATGGGGCAGGTCGCCGAGCCCTACGTGCCGCGCCGGGCGATCCGGCACATGGAGAAGGGCCGCGTCGTGATCTTCGGCGCCGGCATGGGCATGCCGTTCTTCTCCACCGACACCGTGGCCGTGCAGCGCGCGCTCGAGAGCCGCTGTGACGTGGTGCTCTACGACAAGAACGGCGTCGACGGCATGTACACCGCCGACCCCAAGCTCGACCCGACCGCCACCAAGATCGACGAGATCACCTACGACGAGGCCCTCTCGCGCGGTCTCCAGATCATGGACCAGACGGCCTTCACGCTCGCGAGCGAGAACAAGCTGCCCATGATCGTCTTCGGCATGGCCGAGGAGGGCAGCATCCTGCGCGCCGTGCAGGGTGAGAAGATCGGCACCCGGGTGAACCCGGCCTGAGGCCGGCACCCCGCAGACACGTCCCCGGGCCCTCGGGCCCGACCACCGAAGGAGCACCCGTGATCAACGACGTCCTCAACGATGCCGATGCCAAGATGGACAAGTCGGTCCAGGCGACGCGGGAGGAGTTCGCCGCCATCCGGGCGGGCCGTGCCAACCCCGCGCTGTTCGCGAAGATCACCGCTGACTACTACGGCACCCAGACCCCGCTCCAGCAGCTGGCCACCTTCACGTCCCAGGACGCGCGGACCATCCTGATCCAGCCCTTCGACATGGGCGCGATGACCGCCATCGAGCGGTCCATCCGCGACTCCGACCTCGGGGTCAACCCCTCCAACGACGGCAAGGTGCTGCGCTGCGTCTTCCCCGAGCTGACCGAGGAGCGCCGCAAGGACTTCATCAAGATCGCCCGGGCCAAGGCCGAGGACGGTCGCGTGTCGGTGCGCAACGTGCGGCGCACCGCCAAGCAGGCGCTGGAGAAGATGGAGAAGGACGGCGAGGTCGGCAAGGACGACGTGACCGGCGCCGAGAAGAAGCTGGACGGGCTCACGAAGTCCCACACCGACGCGATCGACGAGATGCTCAAGAACAAGGAAGCCGAGCTGCTCGAGGTCTGAGCGCCCTCCGCGACGCGACAGCCCTTGCCACCAGCCCACCATGACCCCCACTGACGCGCACGCGCCCTCGGGCGCGACGAAGAAGGACTACGGGCGCGCCGGCCGCAACCTGCCTGCGGCCGTCGGCTCCGCTGTGGTGCTGCTCGTCGCCATCGCCGCGTCCCTGGCGTTCTGGAAGCCCGCCTTCATGCTGATCGTGGCGGCGGCGGTCGTGGTGGCGGTGTGGGAGCTCCAGCGCGGCCTCGCCACCGCGGGCATCGACATCCCCGAGCAGCCGCTGATGGTCGGCGGGATCGGGATGGTCGTGGTCGCCTACTTCTGGGGCGCTCCCGCCCTGGTGACCGCCACGGCCGTCACGGCTCTCGTCATCATGCTGTGGCTGCTCCGCCGCGGCGTGGACGGCTACGTCAAGAACGCCACGGCTGCGGTCTTCACCCTCGTCTACGTCCCGTTCCTGGGCTCCTTCGTGGCCCTCATGCTGGCCGAGGGCGGGGCGACGGGCTTCGAGCGCTTCGACGACGGGGTGCGCGGGATCCTGGTCTTCATCGTGGTGACCATCGCCTCCGACATCGGCGGCTACGTCGCCGGCGTCCTGTTCGGCCGCCACCCGATGGCGCCGGTCATCTCGCCGAAGAAGTCCTGGGAGGGGTTCGCCGGGTCGCTCCTGGCGTGCGTGGGCGCCGGCGTCGGCCTCGTCGTCTGGCTGCTCGACGGCCCGTGGTGGGTGGGGCTGGCCCTCGGGCTGATCGCCGCGGTGATGGCGACGCTGGGCGACCTCTGCGAGTCGGTCATCAAGCGCGACCTCGGGATCAAGGACATGAGCCAGGTCATCCCGGGCCACGGTGGCCTGATGGACCGCCTCGACTCGCTGCTGGCGACCATCGCCCCGGTCTGGCTGCTGCTCCACTACCTGGTGTTCTGAGCGGGCATGCTCCACCTCGTACGACACGGCCGGCCGTTGATGACGGCGGGCGAGCCGGCTGCCCGGTGGGAGCTGGACCCGGCGGGCTTCGACGACGTCTGGGCACTGCGCACCTCCGGGCGGCTGCCGGAGCGAGCCGCGTGGTTCTGCTCTCCCGAGCCCAAGGCCGTCCAGACGGCGCAGCTGCTGACCGAGGGGGAGGTCGGGGTGCTGCCCGACCTGCGCGAGCACGAGCGGTCGGGGGAGTGGCTCGAGGACTTCCGCGGCGCCGTACGCCGTGCGTTCGCACGACCGGACGAGCCGGCCGCGGCCGGTTGGGAGCCGCTGAGCGCCTGCCGTGACCGCGTCGTCCCCGCCGTACGACGGGTGCTGGCGGTCCACGGCGCCGAGGACGTCGTCCTGGTGGGTCACGGCACGGCGTGGACGCTGGTCGTCGCGGAGCTGACCGGGCAGCCGCCGGACCTGCTGCGATGGGAATCACTCGCCATGCCCGACGTGCTGACGGTCCCGACCGCACCCGCCGCCTAGCATGACGTCCATGAGCTCGCAGGGGACCGGACTCCGTGACGACCGGCCGCAGCGCGAGCGGCCGTTCGAGTGGTGGCACCACAGCCACCCGACCTTCGCGGCGATCGCGGGCTTCTTCTCCGGCATGCTGTTCGTCACCGCGCTCCCGGGAGCCTTCATCGGGATCCTGCGCCTGATCCTGAGCGACGAGAGGGCCGAGTCGCTGTTCCCGCTGGTGCTGGTGGCGCTGGTGGTCCCGGTCGCGCTGCTCGCCAAGCGGAAGACGCGGCGCTTCGCGATCTACATGCTCATCGGGATGGTGATCACCGCTCTTGTGGTCGCGGGCGTCGCGTCCCTGGTGGTCTACCTCATGGTGCGGATGGACTGAGCGGCACGTTTCGCCGCCCAGCCTGTCCGGGTGGGACACTCGAGGGGATGTCCGATCCCACCGACGCCCCCCGTCAGCTGCCGCTGGTGCTCGCCGAGCCCCGCGGCCGTGCCAAGCCGCCGCGCCACCTCGCCGATCTCGACGAGGCCGGGCGCAAGACGCTGCTCGAGGAGATGGGCCTGCCCGGGTTCCGCGCCAAGCAGCTCTCCACCCACTACTTCGCGCGGCTGGTCGACGACCCGGCCCAGATGACCGACCTCCCCTCGACCCAGCGCGACGAGCTCGTGGCAGCGCTCCTGCCGGAGCTGATGACGCCGCTGCGGACGATGGAGGCCGACAAGGGCGCCACCCGCAAGACCCTGTGGCGGCTCTTCGACGGCGCACTGGTCGAGTCCGTCCTGATGCGCTACCCCGGCCGCGCCACCGTGTGCGTGTCGAGCCAGGCCGGCTGCGGGATGGCCTGTCCGTTCTGCGCCACCGGCCAGGGCGGTCTCCAGCGCAACATGTCGACCGCGGAGATCGTCGAGCAGGTCGTCGCGGCGCAGCGTGCGCTCACCCGGGACGAGGTCGCCGGCGGTCCGGGGCGCGTCTCCAACGTCGTGTTCATGGGGATGGGCGAGCCGCTCGCCAACTACAAGGCCGTCATCGGCGCCGTACGACGCCTCACCGACCCCGCGCCCGCGGGCCTGGGCATGTCCGCCCGGGGCGTGACGGTCTCCACCGTCGGCCTGGTGCCTCGGATCCGCCAGCTGACCGAGGAGGGCGTCCCCGTCACCCTCGCCCTGAGCCTGCACGCGCCCGACGACGAGCTGCGCAACGAGCTGGTGCCGATCAACACCCGCTTCTCCGTCGCCGAGACCGTCGACGCCGCCTGGGGCTACGCCGAGCGGACCAAGCGCCGGGTGTCCATCGAGTACGCCATGATGCGCGGCATCAACGACCAGGGGTGGCGCGCCGACCTCCTGGCCGACGTGCTGCTCGCCCGGGGCGACTGGGGCTGGGTGCACGTCAACCTCATCCCGCTCAACCCGACGCCGGGCTCGAAGTGGACGGCCTCGGACCCGCGCGACGAGCGGGAGTTCGTCCGCCGCCTCGAGGCGAAGGGCATCCCCACCACCGTGCGCGACACCCGCGGACGCGAGATCGACGGCGCCTGCGGCCAGCTGGCGGCGACCGAGTCCTGATCCTGCCTCGGCGAGCCGTGGCGAGCCGTCGGCGGGCGTTCACGCGGCGTCTGCCCGCACGCGACCCGGAGTTGAGGCCCGCTCCCTAGCGTCCGGCCCATGGAGATGCTCCGGACACGACGTCCCGCGGCCCCGCTCGTCACGCTGCCCCGCCGCTCCGGACCCCCGGGACGGCTGCGCGTGCTGGTGGTCACGGAGTCGTTCCTGCCGCAGGTCAACGGCGTGACCAACTCGGTGCGCCGGGTGCTGGAGCACCTCGCGTCCGAGGGCCACGAGGCGCTGCTGGTGGCGCCCACGGGCCCGGCGACGTACGCCGGCTTCCCCGTCATCACCGTGCGCGGTGCGAGCCTGCCGTCCTACCGCGAGTTCCGGGTCGGCCTCGAGACGCGTGGCCGGCTCCGCGGGACCATGCTGGGCTTCCGCCCGGACGTGGTCCACCTCGCCTCGCCCGCGCTGCTGGGACACCAGGCGGCCCGGGCCGCCGGGGAGCTGGGCATCCCCGTCGTCGCGGTCTACCAGACGGACCTCGTCGGCTTCGCCGAGCGGTACGGCGTCGCCGGGGGCGCGCGCGCGATGCAGGCGCTGACCCGTCGCATCCACCTCGCGGCGGACCTGACCCTGGCGCCGTCCACGGCCAGCGTCGCCCAGCTCGAGGCGCTCGGCGTCCCGAACCTGGCGCGCTGGCCGCGCGGCGTCGACCTCGAGCAGTTCGACCCGAGCCGGCGCAGCGGGGCGCTGCACGCCGAGCTCGCGCCCCGGGGCGAGGTGCTGGTGGGGTACGTCGGCCGGCTGGCCGCCGAGAAGGAGCTGGAGCTGCTCGACCACGTCCACCGCCTCCCGGGTGTCCGCGTCGTCGTGGTCGGCGGCGGCCCGGAGGAGCAGCGGCTGCGGGACCTGCTGCCCCGCGCGGCGTTCCTGGGCGTGCTCCACGGCACCGAGCTCGCACGCGCGCACGCCAGCCTCGACGTCTTCGTCCACACCGGCCGTCACGAGACCTACTGCCAGGCCGCTCAGGAGGCCCTGGCGTCCGGTGTGCCGGTCGTGGCGCCACGTGCGGGTGGACCGCTGGACGTCGTGGACGACGGGGTCGCCGGCCACCTCTACGAGCCGGGCGACGGCGCCGACCTGGCGGCGTACGTCGAGGGCCTGGTGCGCGACCCGATGCGGCGGCTCCGGATGGCGCGCGCGGCCCGGCGGAGCGTGCAGGGACGGTCGTGGCAGGTCGTCATGGATCGCCTGGTGCACCACTACCGGGAGGTCGCGGGGCAGGGCGAGAGGGGCCGCCGGGCCGGCTGAGCGCTACCCGGCGACCACCGCGACGGCCTCCTCGAGGCTGTCGACGAGGTGGACGTGTCCTTCCATCGCACGTCCCCGGGCCAGGGCCTGCAGGAGCGGCCAGGCCGGCAGGTCCTCGGTCCAGTGCTGACGGCCGACGAGCACCATCGGGGCCACCGAGGTCTCGTCGGCGTAGTAGTTCTCGCACGCGTCCTGGAAGATCTCCTGCACGGTGCCGGCCGCGCCGGGGAGGAACACGATCCCCGCGGTGCAGACCTCGAGCAGCAGGGCCTCGCGGGGCGCGTTGCGGAAGAACTTCGCGATCGCCGTCGCGAAGGGGTTGGGCGGCTCGTGGCCGTAGTGCCAGGTGGGGATGCCCAGGGACTCGCGACCGGCGTCGCCGGCGTCCGTCGCGCCGTCCATCACCGCGAACGCCGCGTCCGCCCAGGCCCCGATGTCCGGCCGGAACGACGGCACGTCGGCCAGGGCGGCCAGCGCGTCGTCGAGCGCCGCGGCCGGCCACCCGGCCGCGAAGGCCCCGAGGTTGGCTGCCTCCATGGCCCCGGGACCGCCACCCGTGGCCACGGTGAGCCGGGAGCCGAGCGCGTGCCCGAGCCGGGCGGCGTCGGCGTACCCCGTCGACCCGCGCTCCAGCGCGTGGCCGCCCATGACCCCCACCAGGTCGCGGTCCGCGACCCACTCGGCCAGCGCCGCGTCGACGGAGTGGTCGTGCAGCGCCATCGCCAGGGCGTCGTCGCGGTCGAGGACCTGCTGCGACCACGCGTAGGCGCGCGCGTCCAGGGAGTCGCGGTAGCGATCGGTGTCGTAGAGCTCACGGGGGGAGTAGAGGCCGGCGCGGTAGGGGTCGACCGGGCTGCCCGGGATCTCCGGGAACACCAGCGCACCCGCGCGTCGCAGCGCCTGCTCGTCGCCGTCCCCGAAGCGGCAGCCCAGGAAGAGCGACTCGGCCACCGGACGCTCCCGCAGGACCGGTCCGTGGCCTGTCAGGTCGAGCCCGACCAGGCGCCACCCGGCCAGCGACTCGACGCCGGCGGCGAGCCTGCGCTCGAGGTCCTCCAACGAGGTGATGTCGACGACGCGGCCGTGGGTGCTCTTCACGGGCCCGACCCTAGGCGCCGCTCCGCGCGGCGCCCAGGGGCGCGTCCCTAGAAGGCGTGGGCCATGAGCTCGCCGAACAGCTCCTGCTCGTCCACGGCCAGGCCGCGCGCCCGGAACCACTGGCCCATGTTCGCGCAGTCGCGCATCAGGAAGTCCATGCCCTTCGGGTTGCCGACGAGGTCGACCATCTGGGGCAGGTCGATCACGACGAGGCGCTCGCCGGCCGCCAGCGTGTTGTACGGCGACAGGTCGCCGTGGACCAGCCCCGCCTGCACCAGCGTGGTCAGCGCCTCACGCAGCTGGTCGTAGAAGTCGGCCAGCAGGTCCGCGTCGGGGCGCACCTGCGCGAGCCTCGGGGCGGTCTCCCCGTCGTGGGTGATCCACTCCATCATGATCTCGGTGTCGTCGATCTGGACGGGGTAGGGCACCGGCAGGCCGAGCTCCCAGCAGCGCCGCAGGGCGGTCCACTCCGAGACCGCCCACTCGCCGGCGGCGACGATCCGGCCCCAGGACGACTTGCGCTTGAGCGCGCGGTTGTCCCGGGAGCGCTTCATGGAGCGTCCCTCGGTGTAGGAGGCGGCCCGGTGGAAGGTCCGGTGGTCGGTGTCGCGGTAGCGCTTGGCGGCCATCACGACGCCGCCGTCGGGCGCGTTCGGGTCCCTGCGCTCGACGAGGAAGACGTCGGCCTCCTTGCCGGTCTTGAGGATGCCGAGCTCGGTGTCGATCGCGCCGCTGGAGGTCACGACCCAGTCGGGTCGCGGCTCGGGGCCGCGCATCAGCGCCTCGAGGTCCTCCCAGCGCGACCAGCGCTGGTGGTCGTCGAGCTCGTCGGCGTAGGTGGAGAAGTCGAAGACGAAACGGTCGTCGACGCCGGCGAGCCGGTCCGGGGGCTCAGCTGCCAGGAACTCCGTCGGGGCGGACGGGTGTCCAGGGGGTGGTTCGTGGGTCATGCGGGGTGCTCCGTGTCGGTGAGAGGTGGTCGGCGGGCAGGCCGAGGACAGTGATCGACATGTCACGTCTCCTCTCGGACGGGCACCACGGGAGCCGGGGCGCAGGACACGGGCGGGTTCGCCCGCCGCCATGGTGGGCCGTCGGTCCCGTCGGCTGCAACCGCTTTTTCCGCGCCGTTCCCGCTCGCGGGATACCGTCGAGGGGTGACCACCCTGCGCCGCGCCACGCGGTCCCTCGGCGGAGCGCTGCTCGCCTGCGCGCTGCTCGCCCCGATGACGCCTGCCACCCAGGCCTCCTCCGCGCCGGCAGCGCCCCCGACGGCCGGCCCCGACGACGGCGCGCCCGGGATCGGCGACCCCTACTGGCCGCTCGACGGCAACGGCGGCATCGACGTGGCGTCGTACCGCATCCAGAACCGGTACGCCCTCGACACCGCCCGGCTCGCCGGCCGGACCCGGATCCGGCTGACCGCGACCCAGGACCTCGACAGCTTCTCGCTGGACTTCCTGCTCGGGGTGCGCTCCGTGGTGGTCGACGGGACCCGCGCGCGCTTCGACAAGAGCGGCCACGAGCTGCGGATCCACCCGAAGGAGGCGCTGGCCGCCGGGTCCCGGCACACCGTCGTCGTCTCGTACGCCGGCCGGCCGCGCCGCGAGCGCTACGCCGGCGAGCGCAACTGGCTGGCCAGCCGCCACGAGGTCGTCACGATGAACGAGCCCCACATGGCCCCCTGGTGGTTCCCCGCCAACGACCACCCCTCCGACAAGGCGCTGATGGACATCTCGGTCACCGTGCCCAAGGGCAGGGAGGTGATCGCCAACGGCAGGCTCCGGTCCCGCACCACCGCTCGCCGGACGACGACGTGGCGCTGGAGGGCCGACGAGCCGATGGCCACCTACCTCGCGTTCTTCGCCGCCGGCGACTTCACCATCGCGCAGGGCAGGACGCGCGGGCTCCCGTGGGTCGTGGCGGTCTCGAAGCGGCTGCCCGCGTCGGAGCAGCGGGTCTCGATGCGCCTGATGCGACGCACCCCGGGGATCGTGGCCGACCTCGAGCGCGACCTGGGGCCCTACCCGTTCTCGGTCACCGGCGGCCTGACCACGAGCCTCAACGCAGGGTTCGCGCTGGAGAACCAGACGCGCCCGATCTACCCCTCCGTGGGCGACTACGTCCCCCTCGTCGTGCACGAGCTGGCCCACCAGTGGTTCGGCGACCACGTCGCGGTGGAGCGATGGCGCGACATCTGGCTCAACGAGGGCTTCGCCACCTTCATGGAGTGGCGCTGGGCGGAGCGGCGCGGCGGTCGCTCCGCGGCGCGGACGCTCCGGGACGCCTACCGGGTCCAGCAGGCGTCCTTCTGGGACGTGACCATCGGCGACCCCGGTGCGGACCGGATCTTCGACGGGGCGGTCTACGACCGCGGGGCGATGACGCTGCAGGCACTCCGCCAGCGGGTCGGGGAGGCCGTCTTCTGGCGGATCATCAGGAGCTGGATCCGCGAGCAGGGCGGTGGCAACGCGGGGTCGGCCGACTTCGAGGCACTCGCGACCCGGCTCAGCGGCCAGGACCTCAGCGGGTTCTTCACCGCCTGGCTGCGCACACCGGACCGTCCCGAGCGCACGGCTGCCAACGGGCTCGCCTGACGGCCGGCCCGGACGAAGGGGGACAGGGACGCGTGGGCACCTACCGCGAGACGTACGACCGGTCGATCGCCGACCCTGAGGGCTTTTGGCTCGAGCAGGCCGCGCGCGTCGACTGGATCCGCAAGCCGCAGCGCGCGCTCGACGACGCGAACCCCCCGTTCTACCGGTGGTTCCCCGACGCCACCCTCAACACCTGCTTCAACGCGCTGGACCGCCACGTCGTGCGGGGCGCCGGCGACCGGGCGGCGCTGGTCTACGACTCACCGGTGACCGGCAGCCGACGGACCTACACCTACGCCGAGCTGCTGGGGGAGGTCGCCGCGTTCGCGGGCGTCCTCCACACGCTGGGGGTCGCCAAGGGCGACCGCGTCGTGATCTACCTCCCGATGATCCCCGAGGCGGTCATCGCCATGCTCGCGTGCGCGCGCATCGGCGCGGTGCACTCCGTCGTCTTCGGAGGGTTCGCGCCCCAGGAGCTCGCCGTACGCATCGACGACGCCCGGCCCACGGTGCTCGTGACGGCGAGCTGCGGGATCGAGCCCACCCGCACGGTGGAGTACAAGCCGTTCGTCGACCGCGCCCTCGAGCTCGCCGAGCACGCCCCGGCCGCGGTGGTCGTCAAGCAGCGGCCCCAGCTGGCCGCGTCCATGGTCGACGGCCGGGACATCGACTGGGACGTCGCGATGCGTGCCGGCCGGACCGACCCGGCGGCGGTGGTGGAGGTGGCGGCGACCGACCCGCTCTACGTCCTCTACACCTCCGGCACGACCGGCAGGCCCAAGGGCATCGTGCGCGACAACGGCGGCCACGCCGTGGCGATGGCGTGGTCCCTGCCCCACGTCTACGGCTGCGACGCCGGCGACGTCTGGTGGGCGGCGTCCGACGTCGGCTGGGTCGTCGGCCACTCCTACATCGTCTACGCCCCGCTCATCTGCGGAGCGACGACCGTGCTCTACGAGGGCAAGCCCGTCGGCACTCCTGACGCCGGCGCGTTCTGGCGGGTGGTCGCGGACCACCGGGTCAAGGCGCTGTTCACCGCCCCGACCGCGGTCCGCGCCATCAAGAAGGAGGATCCCGAGGGGCTGCTCGTCCGGGAGCACGACCTGTCCTGCCTCGAGACCCTCTTCCTCGCCGGTGAGCGGCTCGACCCCGACACCTACCACTGGGCGACCGACCGGCTGGGCGTGCCCGTCGTCGACAACTGGTGGCAGACCGAGACGGGCTGGCCGATCGCGGCCAACCTCCGCGGCCTGGAGGCGATGCCGATCAAGCCCGGCTCGCCCTCGGTGGCGGTCCCGGGGTACGACGTCACGGTCCTCGACACGGACGGCACGCCCGTCCCGCCCGGGACCGAGGGCGCGATCTGCCTCCGCCTCCCGCTCCCGCCCGGCACGCTGCCGACGCTGTGGGGTGACGACGACCGCTACGTCGCGTCGTACCTGTCGACGCACGAGGGCCACTACCTGTCCGGCGACGGCGGGTACGTCGACGAGGACGGCTACCTCTTCGTGATGGGACGCACCGACGACGTGATCAACGTGGCGGGGCACCGGCTGTCGACCGGCTCGCTGGAAGCCGTGATCGCGCAGCACCCGGCCGTCGCGGAGTGCGCCGTGATCGGCGTGGCGGACACCCTCAAGGGGCAGCTGCCCCGCGGCCTCGTCGTGCTCAAGGCGGGCGCCGAGGTGGATCCCGACCGGTTGCGCGAGGAGCTCGTCGGCATGGTGCGCTCCCAGATCGGAGCGGTGGCGTCCTTCCGGGACGTGGAGGTGGTGGGCGGCCTGCCCAAGACCCGCTCCGGCAAGATCCTGCGTCGGACCATGCGGGAGATCGCCGACGGGAAGGACGTCGCGGTGCCCTCGACGATCGAGGACCCGCAGGTGCTGGACGACATCCGGATTCTCCTGCGGCGGGACGGCTCTGCGTCCTAGGCTGCCGGACATGGGGAACGAGCCGTCGACCACCTCGATGACCAGGACGTCGAGCCTGCCCCCGGGCAGGCCGCCGCTCGCCGTGCGACAGCCACGCCGGGTCGAGGGCGAGTCCGTGGAGCCCGAGCGCGACGTCGCCCACATCGAGACGGTGCTGGCGTCGCTGCGCCCTCGCGCCTGAGCCACCGGGCCGCGCCGTCCTGACAGGATGGCCGGGTGACTGTGCGCGACGTCGTCGTCCTGGGCTCCACCGGGTCCATCGGCACCCAGGCGATCGACCTCGTCCGTGCCCACCCCGACCGCTTCCGGGTGGTCGGGCTCACCGCCGGTGGGTCGAACCCCGACCTGTTCGAGCAGCAGGTCGCGGAGCTCCGCCCGGACTTCTCCGGGCTGGGGGAGGAGGCCTCGGTCGAGGCCGCGTCGCGCCCCTGTGACGTCGTCCTCAACGGCATCACGGGTGCGGTCGGGCTGCGGCCCACCCTCGCGGCGCTGGACGCGGGGACCACGCTCGCGCTGGCCAACAAGGAGTCGCTGATCATCGGCGGTCCGCTCGTGCGCGAGCGGGCCCGACCCGGTCAGATCGTGCCGGTGGACTCCGAGCACAGCGCCATCGCCCAGAGCCTGCGGGCCGGCTCCGCCGGGGAGGTACGACGCCTGGTGCTGACCGCGTCGGGCGGTCCCTTCCGCGGCCGCACCGCCGCGGAGCTCGCCGACGTCACCCCCGAGCAGGCCCTGGCCCACCCCAACTTCGCGATGGGCAGGGTCATCACGACGAACTCCGCCACCCTGGTCAACAAGGGGTTGGAGGTCATCGAGGCCCACCTCCTCTTCGACGTCCCGTTCGAGCGGATCGACGTCGTCGTGCACCCCCAGCAGCTGATCCACTCGATGGTCGAGTTCGTCGACGGCGCGGTCGTCGCCCAGCTCGGGCTGCCGACGATGCTGGTCCCCATCTCCCTCGGGCTCGGCTGGCCGGACCGGGTGCCCGACGCGGAGACGCCCATCGACTGGACGCAGGCTGCCGACTGGCGGTTCGAGCCCCTCGACGAGGACGTGTTCCCCGCGGTCGCCCTGGCCAGGGCGGCCGGGGAGCGAGGCGGGACCGCTCCGGCCGTCTACAACGCGGCCAACGAGGTGGCGGTCGAGGCGTTCCACGACGGCAGGCTCGCCTTCCCCGGCATCATCTCGACGGTCGCCAGCGTGGTCGCCGCCCACGACGTACCATCGAAGGAGCGGCTCACGGTCGACGACGTCCTGGCCGCGGACGCGTGGGCGCGGGCGGAGGCTTCGGCCGTCGTCGGCTCCGCACCCGATGCACACCAGCCAGCGAAGGGCCTTCCTGCATGACCGCCGTCCTCTACACGCTGGGTGTCGTCTCCTTCGTGGTGGCGATCCTGGTCTCCATCGGTCTGCACGAGTTCGGCCACCTGATCCCTGCGAAGAAGTTCGGCTGCAAGGTCCCGCAGTGGTTCATCGGGTTCGGCCCCACCGTGTGGAGCAAGCAGATCGGCGAGACCGAGTACGGCGTCAAGGCGATCCCGCTCGGCGGCTACGTCAAGATCGTCGGGATGCTGCCCCCGGGCGCGGCCGGGCTGGTCGAGGAGACGACCCTCGACGAGAACGGCGAGCAGGTCCACAAGGTCCGCCGCTCCAACACCGGGATGTTCACGCAGCTGATCTCCGACGCACGCGCGGCGGAGTGGGAGTACGTCAAGAAGCACGACGCCGGCCGCCTGTTCTACCGGCTGCCCTGGTGGCAGAAGGTCATCGTGATGGCCGGCGGGCCGATGGTGAACATCGCGATCGCCTTCGCGATCTTCGCGCCCGTCTTCGCGACGTACGGCAACCCGATGGACCGGGTGGTCGAGCCGGTGGTGGAGGCCGTCCCGGAGTGCGTCATCCCGATCGCGGAGAACCGCACGGAGTGCCGCGCGAGCGACCCGGTGTCGCCGGCCAGGGCGGCCGGGCTGCAGCCCGGCGACGAGTTCGTGAGCTTCAACGGCGAGGCCGTCACCGGCTGGACCGGCCTCCAGGAGGACATCCGGGCCAACGAGGAGGGTGAGGCCGTCATCGTCGTCCGCCGCGACGGCGAGGAGCTCACCGTCACGACCAACACGACGGTCACGCTCCGCCCCACCTCGCTCGAGGACGAGACCATGACGGAGGTCGGCTTCCTCGGGGTCGTGCCGGTCACCTACCTGGGCACGGGTGGGCCGCTCTACACGCTGGACCAGATGGGCACGATGACCGTGCAGACCCTCGAGGGGCTGGTGCAGCTGCCGGTCAAGGTGTGGGGCGTCGCCCGGGCGATCGTCGGCCTCGAGGAGCGGGACCCCGAGGGGCCGGTGTCGATCGTCGGTGGTGGCCGCTTCGCCGGGGAGACCGCGGCCGAGGAGTCCTTCCCCCTGGTCGACAAGCTCGTGACGCTGCTGCTGATCATCGCGAGCTTCAACTTCTTCATCGGGATGTTCAACTTCGTGCCGCTGCTGCCCCTCGACGGCGGCCACATCGCGGGTGCGCTCTACGAGGGCGCGCGCCGCGGCGTCGCCCGCCTGCTGGGTCGTCCCGACCCGGGTCACGTCGACGTCGCGAGGCTGCTCCCCGTGGCGTACGTCGTGGGGCTGGCGATGCTGGTGATGGGCGTCGTCCTGATCATCGGCGACATCGTGGTGCCGCTCCACCTGACGTGACGCACGGCTCGCCTCGCGGCACCGCCGTGGATGTGGGTGGCGGGCAACCGGCTCCTAGACTCGGGGCATGACCTCCGCCGGCTCGTCCGTCTCGCTGGGCATGCCCGCCCTGCCCCCGCCCGTGCTGGCTCCTCGTCGCCGGACACGGCAGATCCGGGTCGGTTCCGTGGGGGTCGGCAGTGACCACCCGATCTCGGTGCAGTCGATTACGACGACGCTGACCTCCGACATCAACGCCACGCTCCAGCAGATCGCCGAGCTCACCGCGGCCGGCTGCGACATCGTCCGCGTCGCCTGCCCCAGCGCCGACGACGCGGCGGCGCTCCCGGCGATCGCGACCAAGTCGCAGATCCCGGTGATCGCCGACATCCACTTCCAGCCGAAGTACGTCTTCGCGGCCATCGACGCCGGCTGTGCGGCCGTCCGGGTCAACCCGGGCAACATCAAGAGGTTCGACGACCAGGTGAAGGAGATCGCGCGGGCCGCCAAGGACCGCGGCACCTCGATCCGCATCGGCGTCAACGCGGGCTCCCTCGACAAGCGGCTCCTGGAGAAGCACGGCAAGGCCACCCCCGAGGCGCTGGTGGAGTCCGCCGTGTGGGAGGCGAGCCTGTTCGAGGAGCACGACTTCCACGACTTCAAGATCTCCGTCAAGCACAACGACCCGGTGGTCATGGTCCGGGCGTACGAGATGCTGGCGGCGGCGGGGGACTGGCCGCTCCACCTCGGCGTGACCGAGGCGGGGCCGGCGTTCCAGGGCACCATCAAGTCGGCCGTCGCCTTCGGCCACCTGCTGAGCGAGGGCATCGGCGACACCATCCGGGTCTCCCTCAGCGCGCCGCCGGTCGAGGAGGTCAAGGTCGGCATCCAGATCCTGGAGTCCCTCAACCTCAAGCCCCGCCGGCTCGAGATCGTGTCGTGCCCCAGCTGCGGCCGTGCCCAGGTCGACGTCTACAAGCTGGCGGAGGAGGTCACCGCCGGGCTGGAGGGCATGGAGGTCCCGCTCCGCGTCGCGGTGATGGGCTGCGTCGTCAACGGGCCGGGAGAGGCGCGCGAGGCCGACCTGGGCGTCGCCTCCGGCAACGGCAAGGGACAGATCTTCGTCAAGGGCGAGGTGATCAAGACGGTGCCGGAGTCCCAGATCGTGGAGACCCTGATCGAGGAGGCCATGCGCCTCGCCGAGAGCATGGAGCCCCTGGAGGGCAGCGAGCCGGTCGTCAGCATCAGCTGACGCGGCCGGGCTAGGCTCGCGACGTGACCGGGCGCCAGGACGACGTACGCGTCCTGGGTCCGCCTGACCGGGACGCGTTCGTGGCGCTCGCGCGGCGCAACCCGGTCGTCAACGTCTTCGCCGAGCACCGGGCGTTGATCACCAACCTCGACGAGCGGTGGCTGGGCGGGCAGGTGTGGGGGCGCTTCCGGGACGGCGAGCTCGTGGCGGGGTGCCACGTGGCCGCCAACCTCGTGCCGGTGGAGTGCACCGAGGAGGACGTCCGCGCGTTCGCGGCGGTCGCGGTCGACCGACGCTGGAACATCGGGACGATCGTCGGGCCGGTCGACGCGGTGCGGACGATGTGGGGGACGCTCGAGGGCGCCTGGCCGACCGTCCCGCGTGAGGAGCGGTGGACCCAGCCCCACCTCGAGATCGCGTCCCCTCCGAGGGTGGCCCCGTGTCCCGAGGTGAGGCCGACGACCCGCGCCGACCTGGACGTGCTCTACCCCGCCTGCGTCGCGATGTACACCGAGGAGGTCGGGGTCTCTCCCGAGACGGAGGGCGGCGGTGCCGACATGTACCGCGCGCGCGTCCAGCAGCTCATCTCCCGGGGCTGGTCCTTCGCGAGCTTCGACCACGACGGGGTGGTGTTCAAGGCCGAGGTCGCCTGCGCCACCGAGCACGCCGCCCAGGTGCAGGGCGTGTGGGTGCGGCCGGACCGCCGCGGGCAGGGGCTGGGGGCGAGCGGGATGGCGGCCGTGGTGTCCCACGTGCTGGCCGACGTCGCGCCGGTCGTCTCGCTCTACGTCAACGACTGGAACGCGCCCGCCCGCGCGGCGTACGAGCGGGTCGGGTTCACCCGCACCGCCACCTTCGCCACCCTCATGTTCTGAGCGGCCCGCGCCGTACGGCTCAGCCGGGCAGCGGCTCCGTCCGCACCGGGTCGGTCGCGTTCTCGCAGGCGGCGAGGGTGCACCGCACGACGGCGCTCTTCCTCCGGCCGTAGGTGTCGAGCAGCAGGGTGGACGGCGACTCCCACGAGAACGCGCCGAACCAGCCGGTGCTCTCGTACGTCGCCAGGCGCGTGCCGTCGACCTCGCGGTGCGTCACCCGGCCGGGGCCGATGCCGTCGCTGAGGATGTCCACCGTGGCGATCCGGGTGCCGTCGGGCGAGAAGGCGTCGACGCGGTCGGTGCAGGACCTCCAGATCACCCGGTTCGGCCGGGACAGCCGGGTGAGCAGCGTGCAGCCGTCCTGGTAGGGGTCGTCGGTGTAGGTCGTCAGCAGGTCGTGGGTGATGTTCGCCAGCCCGGCCGTCCGCAGGGTCACCGTCCTGAGACGACCGCTCCCGGTCGACCACCAGAACACGCCGCGCCGCTCCGTGGAGAGCAGCACCCTGCCACCCTTGGCGCTCAGCACGGCCGGGTAGCCGGCGAAGGCCCTCGACGCCAGCTGCTCGCCGGTCGTCGCCGAGAGGACGCCGATCGTGCTGGCGCGACGGCTCTCGTACGACGTGGTGACGAGCCGCGAGCCGTCCTCGCTGAGCTGGACGTCGATGTCGGTGGACTCCGCCACCAGCGTGGTGAGGCTGCCGTCGGCGCCCACCCGCAGGACCCGGCCGCGGCGCCCGTCCTGCCGGGACGTGCTCACGACGTGGGCGTCGCCGGACGCGCCCAGCAGGCGGGCGCGGGCTCCGGGGAGGTCGGTCCGGCGCTCGCCGACGACCAGGTCGTCGCCCTCCACGTGGGGGACGGCGATGTCCGGTCCGCGGGTCAGCGCGGCGGGCTCCAGGTCGACCCTCGGGGCTGCCGCCGACCAGGCTCCGGCCGGTGTGGCGAGCAGCCCGCCCCCGAGCAGCGTGGTGGCGAGCGCGGCGGTGGCCAGGACGGTCGTGGTGCGGCGTGCGGCGTGCATGTGTGGTCCCCCTGTTGGTGTGCGGCGTCCCCAGGGAGACGCCGCGTGCTGCCGGTCGGTTGCAATCGGTTCGCGGCCCCATCCTGCCCACACCTATTGTTGCGCGCATGACCGGCCGCCTCCTCCGCATGTCGTCCCTGTTCGTGCGCACCCTGCGTGACGACCCGAACGACGCCGAGGTGCCCAGCCACCGGCTCCTCGTGCGCGCGGGCTACATCCGTCGCGCCGCCCCCGGCGTCTACACCTGGCTGCCGCTGGGCCTGCGGGTGCTGCGCCGCATCGAGGGGATCGTCCGCGAGGAGATGGACGCCATCGGCGCGCACGAGATGCTGTTTCCCGCTCTGCTGCCCAAGGAGCCCTACGAGGCGAGTGGCCGCTGGACCGACTACGGCGACAGCCTGTTCCGGATCCAGGACCGCAAGGGCGCCGACTACCTCCTCGGCCCCACCCACGAGGAGATGTTCACCCTCGTCGTCAAGGACCTCTACAGCTCCTACAAGGACCTGCCGCTCTCGATCTACCAGATCCAGACCAAGTACCGCGACGAGGCGCGGCCCCGCGCGGGCGTGCTGCGCGGTCGCGAGTTCGTCATGAAGGACTCCTACTCCTTCGACGTCGACGACGCCGGGCTCGAGGCGTCGTACCAGAAGCACCGGGACGCCTACATCCGGATCTTCGACCGCCTCGGGTTCGAGTACGTCATCGTCAAGGCGACGTCGGGCGCGATGGGTGGCTCCGCGAGCGAGGAGTTCCTGGCCAAGGCCGCCGTCGGCGAGGACACCTACGTCGCCTGCACCACCTGCGACTACGCCGCCAACGTCGAGGCGGTCGCCGTCAGGACGCCCGCTGCCGTGCCGTACGACGACACGCCCGCGGCCCACGCCGAGGAGACGCCGGACACCCCGACGATCGACACCCTCGTCACGTTCCTCAACGACACGCACCCCCGCGAGGACCGCGAGTGGACGGCGGCCGACACGCTCAAGAACGTCCTCGTCACCCTGCGACTGCCCGACGGCACCACCGAGCCGCTGGCCATCGGCGTGCCCGGCGACCGGGACGTCGACCTCAAGCGGCTCGGCGGGCAGCTCGAGCCCATCGAGGTCGAGCCGATGGACGAGGTCGAGATGAAGAAGCACGCCGCGCTCGTGAAGGGCTACATCGGTCCGGCCGTGCTCGGAGAGGACTCGGAGTCCGGGATCCGCTACGTCGTCGACCCGCGTGTGGTCGAGGGCACCCGCTGGGTGACCGGCGCCAACGTCCAGGGCTCGCACGTCATCGACCTCGTGGCCGGGCGTGACTTCACCCCCGACGGCACGATCGAGGCCGCCGAGGTGCGCGAGGGCGACGAGTGCCCGAGCTGCACCGACGGCACCCTCGTCGCGGCGCGCGGGATCGAGATGGGCCACATCTTCCAGCTCGGCCGCAAGTACGCCGACGCGCTCGGCCTCCAGGTCCTCGACGAGAACGGCAAGCTCGTCACCGTCACCATGGGCTCCTACGGCATCGGGCCCTCACGTGCCGTCGCGGCGATCGCGGAGAACACCCTCGACGAGATCGGGCTGTGCTGGCCGCGGGCCGTGGCCCCCGCCGACATCCACATCGTCGCCGCGGGCAAGGACGAGGCGATCCTCGGTGCCGCCGAGACGCTCGCGCAGGCCCTGGTCGCGCAGGGCGTCGAGGTGCTCCTCGACGACCGGGTCGGCAAGGTCAGTCCCGGCGTGAAGTTCAAGGACGCCGAGCTGATCGGCGTGCCGACGATCGTCACCGTGGGCCGTGGCCTCGCCGAGGGCACCGTCGAGGTCCGTGACCGGGCCACCGGCGGGCGCGAGGAGATCGCCGTCGACGACGCCGCCGGCCGCCTGCTCGAGATCGTCCGGTCCTGACGCCCGGCGCCCGCCCGACAGGTTCGCGCGCATGACGATCGAGGCGGTCATCTTCGACTGGGGCGGGACGCTCACCCGCTGGCACGACGTGGACTTCCACGCCGAGTCGGCCGCGCTCGCCCACGCCGTACGGCGGACGGAGACGGCCGAGGACGACCACCACGCCTGGGCCACCCGGCTGCACGAGGCGGGGGGCATCGTGTGGGGGCGGAGCCGCGACCTCCAGCAGAGCGCCACCATCGCCGACCTGTTCACCGAGGCGGGGCTCGACCACGACCCCGACCTGCTGCACGCCTACCACGACTTCTGGGAGCCGCACACCGCCACCGACCCCGAGGCGCGGCCCATGCTCGAGGAGCTGCGGGGGATGGGGCTGCGCATCGGCGTGCTGTCCAACACGATCTGGCCGCGGGAGTGGCACGTCGGGTTCTTCGAGCGCGACGGTGTCCACGACCTCATCGACGGTGACGTCTACACCTCCGAGATCCCCTGGACGAAGCCGTCCCCGCGAGCGTTCCGAGCGGCGATGGAGGCGATCGGGGTGTCCGACCCCGGAGCCTGCGTCTACGTCGGCGACCGGCTCTTCGACGACATCCACGGTGCGCACGAGGCGGGGATGAAGGCGATCCACATCCCGCTCAGCACGATCCCGGCCTCCCAGGTCGGGCACACCGAGGGCGAGCCCGACGCCGTCGTCCACTCGCTCCTCGAGATCCCCGCCGCCGTCCGCGCGCTGGACGGTGCGTGAGCCCTGCAGGTTTGTGCGATGCATGAATGTGCAGCGGGCAAACTCTTGGCGTGCCGCACCGGCGGTTGCATGATTGTGCACGTGGCTCCACCACCCCCACAGGAGGGGCCACACGGGTGATGCTGACCAACCCCAACAGCGGCCCGCGTCCTCACCCCTTGGGAAAGATCTCGGGACTTTCCCAAGTGTTGAGGCCGCGGGCCGTCTGGTCGTCCCGGCCGGTGGCCGGCGTCAGGCCAGCTCGGGAGCTCCCGGCCACGTCGCGGGCTCGCCGCCCAGCTCGAGCTGTCGCACGGCCGACCACTGCAGCGCGGCGAGCGCCCAGCGCCGGTGCTCCCCGATGGTCCGTGCGACCATCGCCGCCATCGTCTCGACCGTCGCCACCTCCAGCCCCAGGGCCGCTGCGCTGATGGCGCCGGGGCTCGTCCAGCCCGGCGGAACGTCGTAGGCCGGGGCAGCCGCGACCGGCTCGGCGCCGGCGTCGCGCAGCATCTGGCGCAGCTGGTCGCGCAGCGCCCGGTGCTGGCGGTAGCAGTCGGTGAGGGTGGCGAGCAGCACGGGCGTCGCCGCCAGTGAGGTGCGGGCGCCCAGCACGCCGTAGAGGTAGAGGCGCGCGTGCTCGGCGGCGAGGGTCTCCTGCAGGGGCGCACTCACCGGCGGCCACCTGGCCTCGGCGCGGTGGCCTGCACGCCGTCCAGCGCCGCCGCGTGCTGCGCCAGCGAACCCGCCATCGCCGCCAGCACCCGGGCGAGGTCCCCGCTGGAGGCGCGCGCACAGCCCCGCTCGACCTGTCCCCGGAGCCGCTGCTCACTGCGGCGTACGGCGGCGAGCGCCGCCTGCCGCGCCGCCGGGGCGGCCCCCTCGGGCGCAGAGGGCGCAGGCGCGTCCGGCGCCGCCTCGACCAGCAGGGACCGGTGGGCGGCGTGCGCGGCGAGCAGCCCGTCCAGGTCGGGTCGCAGCCGCGGCACGGCATCGCCGGCGGCGCTCACGACGGCCTCCGCGCGGGCGATGGCCGTGACCAGGGAGCCGACCAGGACGGAGTCCTCGAGGGGCGTCGGTGTCGCCGCACCCGGCGGCGCGGGGTCGGGCGGCGGGTCGATGTCGCACCCGGCGAGGGCGGCCGGAGCGAGTGCCGCTGCGATCGCCGTACGTCGGGTCACGGCCGCGCGGGTGGTCACTCCGGCGACCCTATCCGCCGTTGCCGGCTGCGTGCGGACCAGCGGCTATCGTGGTCGTTTCGACAACAGCACAAGGAGGTCAGACCCGTGAGCACCCCGCGACAGGACGCCACCCGGGACCGCATCGAGGCGGAGCTGGTCGACCCCCTGAGCGCCCTCGGCTTCGACGTCGAGGCCGTCGAGGTCACCCCCGCCGGCAAGCGCCGGGTGCTCCGCGTCGCGGTGGACAAGGACGGGGGAGTGACGCTCGACGACGTCGCCGACGCCACCCGCGAGGTCTCCCGGGTGCTCGACGAGTCCGACGTCATGGGCGAGCTCCCCTACACCCTCGAGGTCACCTCGCGCGGGGTCGACCGCCCGCTGACGCTGCCGCGGCACTGGCGCCGCAACGCGGACCGCCTCGCCAAGGTCACCCTCACGGACGGGACCACGGTCACCGGCCGGATCGGCGCGTCGACCGACGACGTCGTGACCCTCGACGTCGACGGCGCCGCCCGCGACGTGTCGTACGCCGACGTCGCGAAGGCGCTCGTGCAGGTCGAGTTCAACCGCAGGACCCCGAGCACGACAGAGAACGAGGACGACTGATGGACATCGACCTGAGCATCCTGCGGATGCTGGAGCGCGAGAAGGAGATCTCCTTCGAGGTCCTCTGCGAGGCGATCGAGCAGGCCCTGCTCACCGCCTACCAGCGCACCACCGACGCCCAGCAGAGCGCCCGCGTGGAGCTCGACCGCAAGACCGGGCACGTGACGGTCCTCGCCCGCGAGGTCGACGAGGACGGCAACCTGGTCTCCGAGTACGACGACACGCCCGAGGGGTTCGGCCGGATCGCCGCCACCACCGCGAAGCAGGTGATGCTCCAGCGCCTCCGCGACGCCGAGGACGAGATCCGCTTCGGGGAGTTCGCCGGCAAGGAGGGCGACATCATCTCCGGTGTCATCCAGCAGGGCCGCAACCCCGACGACGTCATGGTCGACCTCGGCAAGCTCGAGGCCCTCCTCCCGGTCAGCGAGCGCGTGCCGGGGGAGTCCTACCCCCACGGCGAGCGCATCAAGTGCCTGGTCGTCTCGGTCCGCAAGGGCATGCGCGGGCCGCAGATCACCCTCTCGCGCTCGCACCCCGGGCTGGTCAAGAAGCTCTTCGCGCTGGAGGTCCCCGAGATCGCCGACGGCACCGTGGAGATCGCCGCCATCGCCCGCGAGGCAGGACACCGCACCAAGATCGCCGTCCACTCCACCGTCCCGGGCGTCAACGCCAAGGGCGCGTGCATCGGCCCGATGGGTCAGCGGGTGCGCAACGTGATGAGCGAGCTGCACGGCGAGAAGATCGACATCGTCGACTGGTCCACGGACCCGGCCGAGATGGTGGCCCACGCCCTCTCGCCGGCGCGGGTCACCTCGGTGGAGATCGTCGACCTCGCCGCCCGGTCGTGCCGCGTCGTCGTCCCCGACTTCCAGCTGTCCCTGGCCATCGGCAAGGAGGGGCAGAACGCCCGACTGGCGGCTCGCCTCACCGGCTGGCGCATCGACATCCGCTCCGACGAGGCACCGGCACCGACGGACTGAGCCTCACTCCCGCGCGACCATCGTCACGCCGAGGGCGACCATCATCGCGCCGCCGCCGGCGGAGAGCTGGTCGAGGCGGCGGGGCTCCGCCCCGAACCACGCCCGGGCCCTGCCGGCCACGAGTGCCCACACGCTGTCGGAGGCCACGGCCAGCGCGGCGAACACGAGTCCCAGCACCAGCATCTGGAACCAGGCGTGGCCGGCTCCGGTGTCCACGAACTGGGGCAGGAACGCGGTGAAGAAGACCAGCGTCTTGGGGTTGGTGACCCCGACGGTGAACCCGATGCGGAGTGCCCGGCCCGGTCGCGCAGCCGTCGCCCCGCGGTCCGCGGCGACCATGGCCAGCCGGGCGTCGGCCCGGTGCCGGACGGCCTGCACGCCCAGCCACACGACGTACGTCCCGCCGAGCACCTTGACCACGAGGTACGCCGTGGAGCTCGACTCGACGACGGCACCGAGCCCCAGGGCCACGCAGGCCACCTGGGCCAGGAGCCCGAGACCGTTGCCGACGACCGAGAGCAACGCGTCGCACCGCCCGACGGTGAGCGCGCGGCCGATGGTGAACAGCAGGCTGGGGCCGGGCACCTGGATGAAGAGGAGCGAGGCGCCGAGGAACGCGAGCCAGGAGACGGCGGTGGGCACGGCACGAGTGTCGGCCGCTCGGCACGGTGCGACAAGCCATTTCGCCCCGGGTGCTCCCAGCGAGTAGGGTGGACGCAGTGGCTCCCACTCCTGACAACCCCGCGCCCGGACCCGTCCGGACCTGCGTCGGATGTCGGAGCAGGGCCACAGCGAGCGAGCTGCTGCGGGTGGTCGCAGGCTCGGACGCCGAGGGCTCACCGGCCCTGGTGCCCGATCCGGACCGCCGGGCGCCGGGCCGCGGGGCGCACGTGCACCCCACGCCCCAGTGCTGGCAGCTCGCGGTGCGACGGAAGGCGTTCCCCCGGGCCCTGCGGGTCCGCGGACAGCTCTCCGGCGCACTGGTGGAGGGGCACATCGCCTCGTCCTTCTCGCCGACCGGACCACTGCAGCACCGACCAGAAACTGGAGCACGCAGCTCATGAGCACTCGATGAGTCACTCGCGATGAGTTTGCACACCCACTAGCTGTTCCGTTTCCCCTCCTTCTGGGGTCACGGGCCAGAAGGAGTAGTTCACACCGTGGCAAAAACCCGAGTCCACGAACTCGCCAAGGAGTTCGGAGTCGAGAGCAAGTTCGTTCTCGAGAAGCTCAAGGAGATGGGGGAGTTCGTCAAGTCGGCGTCGTCGACCGTCGAGCCCCCCGTCGAGATGCGCTTCAAGAAGCAGTACGGCGACCAGCTGAAGGCCGCAGCCTCGTCGGCGCCCGCCGCCGAGTCCGCTGCCCCCGCGGCAGCCCCTGCCCCCAAGGCGCCGGCGCGGAAGGCAGCCGCCGAGGCGCCTGCCGCCCAGCCGGAGACTGTCGCTGCCCCGGCTGCCGAGACGCCCGCCGCCCCGGCGC